>PMHK01000126.1 GCA_003156635.1 Acidobacteriota bacterium
GCGCGCCGCAAGGGACTCCGCCACGATTTCTTCCATGGATTTCGTTTCATACATCACATTCTCGCTGTTCATTTTCTGGATCGCTTCGCGGACCGGCCCGGCCATGGTGGCTGGGGGCGCTTGCGAACGGATCACCACCTCGACCGAAAGCGGTCCCGAAAAAAACTTATCCGGGATCTGGAGGAAGGGCATATAGGCCTGAGCGTGAATAGGATGCTTTGCATCTCCATCCTGGTCCAGTCCCCACTGCTTCACATGTCCGACGACCCCGATGACTTCCGGCGTGGTGTCGAGAATTCCTATATGAATACGTTGGCCAATCGGATTTTGCTTCGGGTAATATTCGCGCGCGAAGCTTTCGTCAATCACGACCACGTTCGCCGAGTGTTCGTTGTCGTCCGGACTGAAAAATCGGCCCTGTTTCAGCGGAATTTGCATCGCCTGCTGGTAGCCGGGAGCGACCAGATAAAACAGCGAAGGGGACATTTCGCTCACGTTCGCGGGTTTGGGCCGGCCGTCCACCCAGAAGGGAAATTCATTATCGCCGGTCATCGGCAGGGCGCCCCCGGTCACCGAAGCCGCCTGGATTCCTGGAATGTTCAGCAGGCGTTGTTCCAACTCCCGAAGTGTAACGCGAGAGGCGGAAGCATTCTGTCCGTACGATGGGGACATCGAAACCGCGAAGGTCAAAACTCCGCGAGGATTGAACCCGGGATCAACGCTCCACAAGTCAACGAGGCTGCGAATCATCAACCCCGCGCCCACGAGCAGCACCAGCGACATGGCCATTTCGATTACTACGAAAATACCCTGCGCGCGATGCTTGGCGCCGCTCGCTCCGCGGCCGCTTTCCTGGAGAGTCTGCTGAATGTTGGGTCGCGCCGTTTTGATTGCGGGTGCTAGTCCGAAGATGACCCCGGCCAAAATAGAAACCAGCGCCGTAAACAGCAAAACGCGTCCGTCGAGGCCGACGCCCTGCGCGCGCGGAAGCGTTTCGGGCAGGATGCGAATTGCCGCGCGAGTTCCCCAGCCGGCGAGGAGCAGTCCGATTGCGCCCCCAGCCAAACCGAGCAGGACGCTTTCGGTCAGCAGTTGTCGCACCACGCGCGACTGGCCGGCTCCCAACGCCGCGCGGATGGCAAATTCCCGTCCGCGGGCGGACGAACGGGCGAGTTGGAGATTGGCGACGTTCACGCAAGCGATCAACAATACAAATCCGACCGCGCCCAGCAGTACCCATAGGAAGGGTTCCACGTCGCCCACAACGTCTTCTTTCAGGGGCATGAGATGGATGCCCGCACCCTTGTCGGCATCCGGGTAAGTCGCGGCGAGATTCCGCGCAACCTGGTTCATATCTGCTTTCGCCGCGGAAAGGGTGACCCCAGGCTTCAGCCGGCCGATCGCGCGAGTGCCGGGGTGTACGGTGCGGTCACGGAACATCGGGTCTTTGTTCTGTTCAATCGGAATGAAAACATCTTTGATGCTATCGAAGTTGGAAGCTTCGAGACGAAAGTCGCCCGGAACAATTCCGATCACCTCGTAGCCGGTGCCGTTCATCGTAATCGTCTTGCCGACGATTCCCGGATCGGAGCCAAATTTACGATGCCACAATCCGGCACTGATCAGCACCACCGGCGCGGCCCCAAGGCGGTCCTCCTCCGGAAGAAAGGAGCGGCCCGCCACCATTTTTACTCCCAGGATTGGGAAAAACGTGGACGAGACCATGCCGACACGCACACGTTCGGTTTCTCCTTGTCCCGTGATCGTGAAATCGTCCCCGCGGTACGCCGCGATCGAAGAAAAAGTGGAATTGGCGCGCTGCCAATCAAGAAAGTTAGGGTAAGAAATGGATGAACTCTCGAACTCAGCCGTTGATTCAGCAAGAGAAACCAACGAATCGGGTTGAAGATACGGCAGCGGCTTGAGCAGCACTCCATTGACGACGGAGAAAAGAACGGTATTCGCACCAATACCGAGGGCCAGGGTTAGGATTGCAATCGCGGTGAAGCTCGGACTTCTCGCCAGCATCCGAACTCCATATTTCAAATCCTGCCAAAACGTTTCCATCGGCTTTTCCTCAAAATTAAAACTATTCGTAGCGCAGCGCTACCATCGGGTCGACGCTCGCTGCGCTGCGAGCCGGCAACCAGCCTGCGAGCGCCGCAACGATGATCAGCAAACCCGTCGCGGCCACAAAAACAAACGGGTCACTCGCTTTGACTCCGAACAGTAGCGATTCCATGACGCGGCCGATTCCATAGGCCGCGGTGAGCCCAATGATCAGGCCGACCGCGGCGATAGCGCCGATTTCCTGCAGCACCATTCCCGCTACGTTTCGCTGGGTGGCGCCCAGGGCCATGCGAATCCCGATTTCACGGGTACGTCGTGCGACCACGTACGCCATCACTCCGTAGAGTCCGACGGCCGCCAGCAGCGACGCGAGCAGCGCCAGTGCCAGTGAAAAATAAGTGACCAGCCGGTCGGTGAAGACGGTGTCATCCACCTGGGCGGTCAAGGTTCGCAAATCAAAGACCGATAATTTTTCGTCGTTGTCCCGCACGGTTTTGCGGACCGCGGTCGCCAGCGAAACCGGGTCCTGATTGGTTCGGACATAGAAGGTAGCGCTGCCGAAATGGCTGCTGTGCGAATACGGCACGAGGACGTAAGGTTCGACGGCCTGGCGCAGGTCGACGTTCTTGCTGTCTTTCACTACGCCAATGATCTCCACGTCAAGATGGACGTCGTCTCCCCCACCGAACCCAAAGTGTTGGCCGATGGGGTCGCGGCCGCCGAAGAATCGCTGCACGAACTTCTCGTTCGCTACGGCAACATTGGGGGCGGTTGCCGTGTCGGATTCGTGGAATTCGCGGCCACTGAGCAGCGCAACACCCATCGCGGAAAGAAAATCGGGACCGACCCAATTCTGGTCCACATCCATATTTTCGTTTTCCTGCTCTTTGTACCCTTGCACGGTGATGTTCGAACTGGAATTCGAACCGGCCAGCATCGGAATTTCAGAGGCGCTGGCGGCGCGAACTCCTGGCAACGCTTCGAGGTTCTTCCGGATCCGCTCCACCCGTACGACGGATTGTTCCGGGGTGTAGCCAATCAGTTCCGGCGAGATGGAAAACTGCAACACATGATCGGTACGGACGCCGAGGTCCTGGCGGTTCAGATTTAACAAGCTGTGCGCAAATAAACCCGCTGCTGCCAGCAAGACCACGGTCAATGCGATCTGAGAGGCCAGCAGGAATTTGCGGGTGCGCACATTTGACCGGCCCGCAGAGACGCTCGAACCCTGGTCCTTCAGAATCGTTTGAATATTGGCTCGGGTGGCGCGCAGGGCTGGCGCCAGGCCGAACAAAATCCCGGTGAGGATGGAAATCGCTGCCGCAAAAATAAGGACGCGATAATCGAGTTGAGCCGTGAGGCCCGAGCCGCCCGTATTTTCGGGAATGGCGCTGACGATTAAATTTATGGTCCAGGAGGCCAGCATTATGCCCGCTGCACCACCCGCAACCGCCAGCACCAAACTTTCGGCAATCAGTTGCCGCACCAGCCGCCATCGGCCGGCGCCCAACGCCAAGCGCAAAGCGATTTCTCGTTGGCGTGCTTCGCCTCGTGCGACCAACAGGCTGGCCAGATTGGCACAGGCGATCAACAGCACCAGCCCGACCATGCCCATCAGCGCGAGCAACGGTCCCCCGGCAACACTTTGCAGAATCGGGCGACCTTTCGAGCCTGGATCCAAAATCAATTTGCGGTCGAGAAATTCCTGACGTTTCTTGGATTCTTGTTTCTTGGCCGGCGATTCCGTTTCCAACATCGCGTGATAGGTCGGCGCAATGCCCGCCTCGGCTCTCGAAATGGTCATGCCGGGTTTCAGGCGGCCGATCATCGCCAGCCAGTGGTCGTCGCGATCGGCGAGTCCATCCCAGTTCGGCGTCATCTGGGCCTTAAGCGTTATAGGAATAAAGACGTCGGGGACCTGACCGACTTGCACGCCTGAAAAACCCGCGCGACTCACGCCAACGACCGTGAGCGAGTGGCCATTCACGACTAGCTGTTTGTTGAGAATGTTTGGATCGAGGCCAAAACGTCTTTTCCAGTACCCGTGGCTGAGCACGACGACAGAATTCGCGCCGGGCGCCGTCTCATCTTCCGCACCGAAGACGCGCCCCATGGCGGGCTGAACTCCAAGCACACTGAAATAATTTCCGGTTACGAGTTCGCCGGTGGCCAGTTCGGATGAGCCTTGAGCAACGACGCTGACCTGCGTGCTGAAACGCGCGACGAGACCCGCCAGAACCTGATTTTGATCACGCAGGTCTTTGTAGGCCGGGTAGGAAAATGAAGTGCCGCCTGGACCGTCATTCCAATTGCGGCCGGGACTTGGCCCCGGCGAACGCAGAACTACCAGTTCTTTGGGACGCTCGACCGGAAGCAGCCGGAGCAGCACTTGGTCGGTGAGGGAAAAAATAGCGGTGTTCGCGCCGATGCCCAGCGCGAGCGTAAGGATCGCCACGATGGTGAAGCCCGGATTTTTTCTTAAGGTACGAAACGCGTATTTTAGGTCTTGGGTAAAATTTCCCATCTTCGCCTCGCAGTGATTTTCTTTTCGGGCTTCAATGCGCTAGCGCAATCAACGAACACACTCCCACATAACAGCCAGAACGGAGTGTTTGGCCTCAGCGACAAATAATATTTTTGCGAACTTGGTTAGACCGCCGCGGTGCGTGTGCCCAGCGTTTCTTCGACGATGCGGCCGTCGAAGAGGTGAATCGTACGATCGGCGATACTGGCATATCGCGGATCGTGAGTGACCATGCAGATCGTCGCGCCATCGCGATGGAGTTGCTGCAACAGTTCGACCACCGCCTCGCTGTTTTTCGAATCGAGGTTTCCGGTCGGTTCGTCCGCCAGCAAGATGGAGGGTGAGCCGACCAGGGCGCGGGCCACCGCGACGCGCTGCTGTTGACCGCCTGAGAGCTGCGACGGGTAGTGCTTCATGCGGTGCGCCATGCCGACTCGTTCGAGAACTTCCTGCACGCGCTTCTTGCGTTCGGCGGCCGCCATGCTGCGATAGGTCAGCGGGAGTTCCACGTTTTCGTAAACGGTGAGGTCGCCGATCAGGTTGAAGGCCTGAAAGACGAAGCCGATCTCGCGATTGCGGATGCGGGTGCGATCCGACAGCGAAAGGTTCGCCACGGCCTGGGTATTGATCCAGTAATCGCCTTCCGTGGGCGAATCGAGCAGCCCGAGAATCGAGAGCAGCGTGGATTTGCCGCAGCCCGACGGACCGGCGATCGAGAGGAATTCGCCGTTCTTGATTTCCAGGTGCACGCCGCTGAGCGCGTGGGTCTCCACTTCATCGGTGTAGAAAACCTTGGTCACGCCATTCAGGCGAATCAGGCCTTGTTCGGTGGTGTTCATGCATTGCTCCTTCGAGAAGTCGCCGATTTTCGGGCGTGCGTTTCCAGTCCTACAGATTGGTACGAGCCTAAGGCCTTGAAAAGTTCCCGCATTATTTCAACTGCACCCGATCGTAATTGTCCCAAGCCGACATGTCGGACAGGATGACCTTATCGCCCACTTCCAGTCCCTTGACGATTTCGACGGTATTCACCGACGAACGGCCGAGTTGCACCTGCACCCGCGATGCTTCCTTACCGTCATCCACCACTTTAAACAAGCCCACAGTGCTGTTCGCTTCGCCGTGAACCGGCCGGCCGACGAACAAGATGTCGGTCAGGCGCTCGATTTCCACGGTACCCTCCACGCTCAAGTCCGGACGCGCACCGGTAGGCAGCGCGCCGTCCAGACCGACGTCGACGGTTACGGTTCCGTTCTGTACGGCTGGGTCGATGCGGGTGACGTGGCCGGCGATGATTCCGTTGTGGGTATCTACCGAGGCCTTCTGCCCGATGACAATGTCTTTCGCCTGAGTCTCGGCGATTTTCAGCTGGGCCTTCAGGTGCGTCGGCTGGGCCACGCGGGCCAGCACCGTGCCCATGGTTACTTTCTGCCCGACCTCGACATCGAGTTCCTGCAGAACCCCGTCGATGCCGGGCCGCACATGCAACTGATCGAGTTGCGATTTCTTCAACTCGTACATGGCGCGCTTGGCATCCAGACTGGCTTGCTGTACCGCGACTTGAGAAGCGATCGAGTTCTCGAAGGTTTCCACTTCCTTCTGCGCCAGGATGTCCTGCTTCTCGAGTTCGGCGGCGACGACTTGCGATTTCTTGTAAATCAAATCCGAAACCAGGCCGTTCTCCGCCAGTTTTTGATTGGTTTCTCGATCGAGCAGCGCGGTGTGGTAGGCCGAGCTAATGGAAGCCGCCTGAGTCCGTTTGTCCATCAGCTGATTTTGCAGCAGCGCTTTGGTCTGCTCCAAATTTGCTTCCGCACCCTTCTCTTGGAATTCGGCGTCGAGGGCGGCTTGCTGCAGCTCGGGATTGCTTAAGTCGAGAATGGCGGTGTCAGCTTTCACCGGCGCGCCCGCAAGAATGTAGCGCTTTTCGACTCGACCGTCGGTGTTCGCAGGGATAAACAGGATAGTCTCCGGAACCAGGGTGCCCAAACCACGAACTTCGCGGAGCATCGGCCCGCGTTTCACGGTGTCGGTCCAGATGGTTCCGGTGTCCACGCTGGGCGCCGCCGGTTTCAGGCGCGAAAGGGCATAGGTCACGAGCGGTATCAGTACCACGGCCGCAACTATATAAAGGATGAGCCGGATCTTTTTCTTACGTTTAACTTCGGGTCGAACGATGTCCACAGACACTAACCTCTCATCAATATGTATCGCAAATCGCGTTCCGGCGTTCTGTCGCCCTATCGCGAAGAAAACAGGTGGCTTAACGGAATCACCGCTTCGATTAATAGCTCATCTTGGCCGATGATGGGAATCGCCCGTCCCGCTAACGGACATTATTCCTGTCCGATATTTGTGACTGGCGTAGGGAGTTACGGCAGATCACGCCGCAAAGTTCAGTGTCAAGGCCGCGGACAAGCCGTCCGGCTGACGCCGTGAACCTGAAACGACCGGAGGCGGCTACTCCGCGCTGGCCTTGATTTCCTGCCAACGCTTCGGGCGGCGCTTCGCATCGAGAACCTTTTTGCGCAGGCGAATGGATTTCGGGGTGACCTCGACGAATTCATCGTCGGCAATGAACTCAATTGCCTTTTCGAGGGTCATGTCTCGCGGAGGAATCAGGCGAATCGCTTCGTCGGCGGAGGACGAACGCATGTTGGTTTGCTTCTTTTCTTTGGTGATGTTGACGTTCATGTCGTCTTCGCGCGAATTTTCGCCGACGATCATTCCTTCGTACACTTCAATCGCGGAGCCGACGAACATTTCGCCGCGCTCTTGAATGCCCCAAATGGCGTAGGCGGTCGAAACGCCGGAGCGATCGCTGACCAGTGCGCCGGTCAGGCGCATGGCCATATCCCCGGCGTACTCGGTCCAGCCTTCCAGCAAGGAGTGGATGAGAGCTGTTCCGCGGGTGTCGGTCATCAACTGGCTGCGCAAACCGATCAGGCCACGCGACGGAATGCTGAATTCCATGCGCACGCGTCCGGAATTGTGGTTGACCATCTTTTTCATTTCGCCGCGGCGCGTTCCGAGCAGTTCCATGACAATGCCAATAAATGTTTCCGGGCAGTCGATGACCAGCAGCTCGAGGGGTTCGAGGCGGCGGCCGTTTTCGCTGCGCACCACGATTTCCGGCTTGCCGACCATTAATTCGTAACCTTCGCGGCGCATGGTCTCGATCAGAATCGCGAGCTGCAATTCACCGCGGCCCAGTACGCGAAAAGCGTCGGTGGTGCCGGTGTCTTCCACGCGCAGCGAGACGTTGGTCAGTAACTCCTTTTCAAGACGAGCGCGGATGTCGCGGGAAGTAACGTATTGCCCTTCGCGGCCGGCAAACGGAGAAGTGTTGATGGTGAACACCATGGTGAGCGTGGGTTCATCGATGGTCAAAGGTTCGAGCGGCGACGGGTTGGCGAGGTCGGTGATGCTCTCCCCAATCTGAATTCCTTCGACTCCGGCAATCGCCACGATGTCGCCGGCCTTCACTTCTTCCGCTTCTTCGCGATTCAGGCCGCGAAAAGTAAATAGCTTGGTGATCTTGGTGGGAACGATCGATCCGTCGAGCTTGGCGATGCCCACTTCCGTGCCGCGTTTCAGTGTGCCTTGGAAAACGCGGGCAATGGCCACGCGGCCCAGAAATTCGCTGTAATCCAGGTTGGTGACTTGGATTTGCAGCACGGCTTCGGGATCGCCGGCGGGTGCAGGAATGGATTTCACGATCTGCTCGAAAAGCGGTTGTAGACTGGTCGAATCGTCGCCGACGGCGAGATGAGCTACGCCGAGTTTCGCGTTGGTGTAAACCACGGGAAAATCGAGTTGATCTTCCGTCGCGTCGAGGTCGATGAAGAGGTCGTAAATTTCGTCGAGTACGGCGGCAGGCCGCGCGTCGGGACGATCAATCTTGTTGAGCACCATGATCGGCGGAAGCTTCGCGGCCAAGGCCTTCTGCAGAACGTAACGCGTTTGCGGTAGCGGACCTTCACTGGCGTCAACCAGCACGATAACGCCATCCACCATGCGCAGGGCGCGTTCGACTTCGCCGCCAAAGTCGCTGTGACCCGGAGTGTCGACGATGTTGATCTTGGTGCCGTGATATTCGATCTCGGTGTTCTTGGCGAGAATGGTGATGCCGCGCTCGCG
>PMHK01000132.1:0-19609 GCA_003156635.1 Acidobacteriota bacterium
GCGATCTCGCCCCGGTTGGCGATCAGTATTTTCTTGAACATTTTAAGGGTCCGGCAGCGCGGAATATTACCACGCTAACCCGTGCCGTGCTCCTGCTCGTAGGTGCCGATTGCGCCAACGCAGGTTGGCAACTTGCGCGCGGGCGTCTATGATGGGCAGCGTCGCTTCTGCGACCAGAGTTCGCGTCTTGGAAAAATCTCAACAGGATCAACTGAAGAAACAAGCCGGCGCGACTGCCGCGCGGCTGGTTGAAGACGGCATGATTGTCGGCCTCGGCACCGGTTCAACGGCGCAGTACGCCATCGCGGCTCTTGGTCACCGCGTGGCCGAGGAAGGCATTCGCATCTTTGGAATACCCACTTCGGCCCGGACCATGCAACAGGCACAAAGCGTGGGCATCCCGCTGACGAGCTTTGCCGAGCATGTGGCGATCGATTTGACCATCGACGGCGCGGATGAAATTCTTCCCGGGCCACTCTACCTGATCAAAGGCCATGGGGGAGCTTTGCTGCGCGAGAAGATTGTGGCCGCGGCCAGTAAGCGAATGGTGGTGGTGGCCGACGATACAAAATTGGTCAAGACTCTTGGCGTGACCTGTTCGGTTCCCACCGAAATTGTGCCGTTCGGCTGGGAAGCCACGCAGAAAAAATTGGAAAAATTAAACGCGAGGCCTGCGCTGCGGCTCGGTGCAGATGGGAAACCGTACATCACCGATGGCGGACACTACATTTTGGATTGCTCTTTCGGTGCGATGAGCGACCCGAAGGAAACCGCTCATCATCTCGACCACGTGGTCGGTTTGGTGGAGCACGGATTATTTCTGAAGTTTGCGACCGAAGCGGTGATCGCCGGCGCGGACGGAATCAAAGTTTTGAAGAAGCAGAGCTAGCGAAGCTGCCGCAGCCTTCCCGCCACAAATAAAAACGCAGGTTCCTGGGCAAGCAAGAACCTGCGTTGAATACTTGTTGGTTTTCGCAATTCGCGACGGGTGATTTAATTCTTAGTGGTGCAGCCTTCCGGATACACCGCATCGAGTGCGCCCCACAGCGCTTTCAAGCTGCGTTCGGCGGCACAAAGCACGGCGACGGTGTCGGCGCTTTTCTGATTTTCCAGCCAGCTGCGCCAGGCCGCGCGGTGACGTACATCAGCTTCTTCGTGCACCGCGAAATAGGACAGCGAACGCGAATCGGTAATTCCGTAAAATTTCTTGAGGCCGGAAATTTTCTCGGTAGCGATTTCGGGGACTTGTGCTTCGTAGACGTAGAAGGCGGCGACGGCTTGAGCCAGCGTGCCCTGAGTGGAAACTTCGTCATAGCTATCGAGCAAGGCCGAGATGCCGGGCAGCGGTTGCACGCGATTCAGCGAAACGTCGCTCACGCCGACAGACGCGGCGAATTGACGCCACAACTGCGGGTGCGTCGCGGTTTCGTCCAATTCCTCCGCCAAGTTTTCCATGACGAGAGATTTCAATTCCTTATCGCCATTGCTGCGGCTGGCGAGATCCCGCAGATTTTCGGGGAAGGCCTGCACGTGCTGATAATACTGCTCGGCGTAGAGGGCCAGAGCTTTCTTCGACAATTTTCCTTCGGTCCAGGCGCGATAAAACGGGTGCTTCAGCAAATGATATTTTTCGACGAGCGCGTCGAGGGAGCCGAGCAGGGTCTTGCGTTCGTTACTAACCTTAGGCATCCATTTCTCCAGGAGACATCCCGATTCTTTTAATAAAACGAAACCAACGAATCCTATCGAATTTCGAGCCAAAAATCCAGTTTCGCCCGGTCTTCGATGTCATTTTGACACCCCGGTCATAGCGGGATGTTCCCGTGTTTCTTGCGGGGGTTGGTGTCGCGTTTGTTTTCGAGGGAACGGAAAGCGGCGACGATCCGGGCGCGGGTGTGGGCCGGCTCGATGACCGCGTCGATGTAACCGCTTTCGGCGGCGACGTAGGGATTGGCGAAAGTCTCGCGGAATTCATCGATCTTTTCGCGGCGGAGGGCCTCGCGGTCAGCTTCGGGGGCACGATCAATTTCGCGCTTATAGACGATGTTGACGGCACCTTCGGGACCCATCACCGCGATTTCGGCAGTGGGCCAGGCGAAATTGTAGTCGGTGCGGATGTGCTTGGAGGACATCACGCAATACGCGCCGCCATAGGCTTTGCGAGTAATCAGCGTGATTTTAGGCACCGTGGCTTCGGCGAAAGCGTAGAGGAGTTTGGCGCCATTGCGGATGATGCCGCCAAATTCCTGCTGGGTGCCGGGAAGAAAGCCCGGAACGTCTTCGAGCGTCAACAGCGGAATATTGAAGCAATCGCAGAAGCGCACAAAGCGCGCGCCTTTGATCGAGGCATTGATATCGAGCACGCCGGCCAAGAACGCAGGCTGGTTGGCCACGATGCCGATGGAACGGCCGTCCATGTGGGCGAAGCCGACCACGATATTCTTGGCGAAGTGCTCGTGAACTTCGAAAAACTCGCCGTCGTCAACGAGGGCGTGAATGACCTCCTTAATGTCGTACGGCTGCTGCGGATTTTCGGGAACGATGGCATTGAGAGCCGGCGTAACTCGGTCCCAAGGATCGACCGTGGGGCGCTTCGGCGCATCGTCCAGGTTATTTGAAGGCAAGTAGCTGAACAGCTCGCGAATCATGGCGAGACATTCGGCGTCATCGACCGCGACAAAATGGGCGACGCCGCTGGTGGCGTTGTGCGTCATCGCGCCGCCGAGCTCCTGCTTGGTCACTTCCTCGTGCGTCACGGTTTTGATCACGTCCGGCCCAGTGACGAACATGTAGGAAGTATCGCGGGTCATGAAAATAAAATCGGTAATGGCCGGGGAATAGACCGCGCCGCCGGCACAAGGTCCCATGATCGCGCTAATCTGCGGAATCACGCCGCTGGCCAGCGTGTTGCGTAAGAAAATCTCGGCGTAGCCGGCGAGCGATTTCACCCCTTCTTGTATTCGCGCGCCGCCGGAATCGTTCAAGCCGATCACCGGGGCTCCGGCGCGCATGGCCAGATCCATAATCTTAATGATTTTTCCGGCGTTCGATTCGGAAAGCGATCCGCCAAAGACAGTGAAATCCTGGGCGAAAACGTAGACGAGGCGGCCGTTGATGCGGCCGAAGCCCGTAATGAAACCGTCGCCGGGCGGGCGCTGGGTTTCCATGCCGAAATCGTGGGAGCTGTGGCGTACAAATTTATCGAGTTCTTCGAAAGTGCCTTCGTCCAGAACCAGATCAATGCGTTCACGAGCGCTGAGCTTGCCTTGCTTGTGCTCGCGCTCGCGGCGTTCGGCGCCGCCGCCGGCCTCGGCTTCCGCGTTCAGTTTGCGGAGCTCTTCGAGGCGATCGTGGTGTTGGCGGTGGGCCGTCACCGGGGAAACCCCGGAAAATTGAAAATGGAACTTCGAAAATCGCCGGTCACCGAAAAGGTCGTGGTTGGATTATTTCTAACCGCAACATACGGCTTATTGTTGCGGTTAGAAAATGTTACCTGACTTTGTTTTGAGTGAGTTGCAGCGAATTCTGAATTTGGGTGTGTTGCGGTTAGAAATGGAGCGGTGGGATGGTTCATGCCGTAATCGGATTTTAAATTTTCGTTTCGAATCACGACACACGGTAGCACGACGATGTAAAAAATGCGAATGAGCGCGTGCACCCGACGAACCGGGACGAATCAACCGAGTGTACGTCAGAACGGCGGAGGTAAAGATCGAGGGTGAGATTCTTCGTCGCTGCGCTCCTCAGAATGACAGCGGGGTGCGGCCGCCGGTTTGGCCCGGCGCTTCAGCGATCTAGCAACGCGCCTCAACAATCTTGGCTACTTTGGCCGGGATTTGGTCATGGCGCGCAGGCGTCGGCGGAGCCAGCGTCGTGGGGCGTGGCCATGATGGACATAACCGTGGCCGTGGGAAGCGCGGCAAGACTGGATTTGGCGATGATGTTGGTGGTGGGCGGCACCGCCTGGGAATCGAGCTCGCGCCACGCGGCGAGATTCTTGTTCAAGTTGTTGCAGGATTCGTCGAGCGCGGCTGCCGCGGTAGAGCTTGGAGCGGAATCGCCGGACATGATGAAAAATTGTACGCGGGCCAAGTCACGATTGATTGGTCCGACTCCCGGCGCGGTGAAAGTACCCTGCTGAATGGCGTCGGCCTTTTTGTCCAACGCTTGTAGCNNTGAACGGTAGGCTCGGCGGCATTCGCGGGTTTGGCGACAGGCGCGGCGCCACCGGCGAGTTTCGCGGCTTGCGCGTCTTTATCTTTTTCCTTCTCGTTCTCGGCGGCGCCCTTATATTCCGGAAGAGGCCCGAGAGTTTTCAGGCGGTCAGCGATGGCGTTGCGCAAATTGGTGATCTCCCCGAAAACCTTGGCGCTGGAAGCTAAACCGGAGTCGACGCGTTTGCCGGCGGTCAATTGCGCTTCGAGATCGGTCTGCGAGACGTGAACGCGTGGATCGAGGGTGATGGTAAAGGGCTGCATCATCAATGTGCCGTTGGCGATGAGAACGGCCTCGTATTGGCCAGGCACGGCGATGGGGCCGAGGGTCTGCTCGCGCGGCGTATCCGCGGGCAGGGCATGATCGGACAGCGTGTATTCGATGTAGTCGAGCATCTGGCCGTAGTAACTGTAATTGAGTNNGCGGGTAGCGAAGATCCCACACGAAACGATTGAGACCTGCGTCCTTGGGCATCCCCGCAAGCGGCGCGAACCAGTAGTCAGGAACGTTTTTCGGAGTGGTGTCCGGCTTCGGCGCGACGCTGTTGAAACGGCGGACGACTTTTCCGTGGGCGTCGTGGATTTCGAGAGTGATTTCGCCGGAGGGCGGAGATTTCAGGTAGTAATAAAAGACCGCGCCGTCGGGAGGATTTTTTGCGGCTGGAGTCTCGGGAGGCAGCGGCGTTTCCTGATCGTTGTCATCGCGGACCCGGACAGTTGGAGCGGGCTTAAGCAAGTAGGCGTTGGCACTGGTTATATCCGGGCCGGCCTGACGCAGGGGCGAAATGTCGTCGAGGATGTAAATTCCGCGGCCGTAGGTAGCGGCGACGATGTCGTTGCCGTGAACAACGAGGTCGCGCACGTCGGAGACCGGGAAATTCAGTTGTAAGGATTGCCAGTGGCCGCCGTCGTCGAACGAAACGTANNCTTCGCGCACGATGCGCGCGACCCAGCCTTCCTGCAATCCATCGGTTATTTTCTGCCAGGATTTCCCGGCGTCGCGCGTGCGGGAGATATACGGATGCGAATCGCGACGCGCTTCATAGACGACAAAGGCTTCGTTGGCCCCGTAACGCGAGGGCTCGATGGCGATGATTTCGGTGTCTTTCGGCAGGTCGGCCGGAGTGACATTGATCCAGGTCTTGGCGCCGTCGTAGGTGGCTTGAATCAGACCATTACTGGAACCTGACCAAATCACGGATGCGCTGGCGGGCGACGGCGAAAGCACGGTGAGTGATCCGGGGCGCGGACGCTGAGCCAGTTCGAAGTCGTCTTTGCCGCCGGCGTCCCGATCTTCCAGCTCGCGCATTTCATCGGGATCCTCGGCGATAGGATTGTGTCCGCCGATGGATTGCTGCGTCGCATTTAGTCCTGAGGATTTCTGCTCGGCACCGGCGGCGACGGTAAGGTCCGGACTAATTTCGGTCCAGGTCAGGCCGTTGTCGGCAGTCTTCATGGCGAACTGCGTGCCGAGATAGAGCGTGTGCGGATCCTGCGGCGAAAAAACCAATGGAGGCATTTGCGAAGTGTGATATTTCGCGTTGCGCACGAACACGTGGGTGATCTGCCCGGTGGTTTTGTCGAAGCGGACCACGCTGCCGTACCAGCCACCGGAATAGACGATATTGGGATTCAGCGGGTCGGGAGCCATGTAGCAAAATTCGAAACCGCCGGCGGAAAACCAGTCGCGATAGGTGATGAGGCCGTAGTCGCTGCGATTCGGAATCGCGACCGTGCCGCTATCCTGCTGCGGCGCGTAGGAAATGTAGGGAAATTGGTTGTCGGTGATGACGTGATAAAACTGGCCGGTGGGTTGATTGAACCAGGTGCTCCAGGTGAGTCCGGCGTCGACGCTGATGGTGGCGCCCTGGTCGACACCGAGAAACATGCGGCTGGAATTTTGGGGATCGATCCAGAGGACGTGGTAATCGTCGCCGCCGGGCGCGCCTTTGTAGGCGGTGAAAGTGACGCCGCCATCCAGCGAACGGTACATGGTGGTCTGCATGACGTAGACTGTGTCGGCATTCTTCGGATCGACGTACACGCGGCAAATGTAGAGATTTCCGTCGATGCGCGGGTCTTTGGTGACCTGGCGCCAGGTGGCGCCGCCGTCGTCAGTGCGGAAAAGGCCGGTCTGCATGACGGCAAAAACACGCTGGCCCTTGGTACCTGGCGCTACGGCGAGACCAATGCGGTCGCGAGGGTCGGGGGACATGCCGGAATCGGAGACCGGTTTCCAGGTGGAACCTTCGTCGACGGACTTGTAAATCCAGGAATTCTGTTCAGGCTTTTCGGGCGGACCTTGCCGAAAATCAAAAGGCTTCCACATCCCGGCGTAGAGAATTTTCGGGTTATCGGGATCGGCCGCCATATTCGAAACGCCGGCGAGTTCGTCGCGGTAAAGAGTTTTCTTCCAGGATTTCCCGCCGTCGGTGGTTTTGTATACGCCGCGATTTTCGCTGGGACCGAGCGTGCCGAGAATCGGATGGCCGAGCACGCCCACTAAGATTATGTTGGGATCTTTGGGGTCGATGATCACGGTACTGATGTAGTGGGAATCTTTCAGGCCGATGTTGGTCCAGGTCGCGCCGGCGTCGGTGGAGCGGTAGACGCCGTCGCCATTGGTTTGCTCGCCGGTGCCGACGATGACGATATACGGGTTGGAGGGCGCGACGGCCACATCGCCGATGGAGGCGACATCCTGCGAATCGAAGATGGGTTTCCAGACGCGTCCGGCATCGGTGGTTTTCCAAACGCCGCCGCCCGGGAGGCCCATGTAATAGGTGGTGGGGTCGCCGGGAACGCCGGCGACTGCGGAAACGCGGCCGGCGCGATAAGGACCGAGCAAGCGCCAGCGCATCGCGGAGTAAGTCGCGGGATCGATTGGCGATGAGGACGAAGTTGCGTTTTGCTGGGCAGATAGAGAGAAGGCACTCAGCAAAACGACTAGGGCGGCGAAACGAGGCACATAGCTTAGGCGTGACAAATTCGTCCTCCGTAAAATGCGGATTGTAGCACCGCTGCGAGCAGGGCGCCGATTCGCGAGCGCAGGCTAATGCCCGCGCGAGGGACCTTTTAGTGCAGGCCGGACCAATCGTCGGCCAGCAGAATGGAATTCGAAGGGTTCGAAGGATCGTATTTCACGCTGGCGGTTTGTCCAGCGGCGAGGCGACTGAGATGAGCGCGAAGATCGAGGCCGGTGATGTCTTGAGCGGTTTCGTAGGTGACACCGGAGATGGAGTAGGTGTAGTGCAGGAGTTTTTGAATTCCGTTCGAAGGCGCGGCGGATGGGCGCGCCTGAAATAATCCGGACGGTTTGGAAACTGGCGCGGCAAGTTCGCCGGGCGCGTGTTCCGCGATTTCCAAAATTTGGCCTTCGACGATCCGGCCGACGCGATTCAGGTAGGCGCGGCGTTCTCGTTCCATGTCGCGCGAGTCCTGAGGTTTGCGGCGAAACCAGAAGATGAGGGCCACAATCGCCAGGACGGCGAGGCCCGCGAGCGGAAGCCATTCGTGCCAGTCTTTCAGGATTTCTTTCAACAGTTGCCTTCGCGTGAAATTTGAAGCGATCTACGCTTCGGCGGCGATGACCGGATTCCGTAAGGTGCCGATGCCGCCGACGCTGACTTCGACTACGTCTCCCGAGGCCAACGCGGAAACGCCCGCGGGGGTGCCGGTGGCGATGACATCGCCGGGCTCCAGCGTCATGACCTGAGCGATGAAGCGAATTATAACATCAAGGGGAAAAATCATTTGGGAGGTGTGTCCTGATTGCTTACGGACGCCGTTGACGAAGGTCTCGACCGAAACGCCGGCGGGATCGATGGCGGTTTCGAGCAGCGGGCCGAAGGGGCAGAAAGTGTCGAAGCCTTTAGCGCGGGTGAACTGCACGTCGAGTTTTTGCAGGTCGCGGGCGGTGACGTCGTTCAAGCAGGTGTAGCCGAGGATGTAGGGGCGCACGTCGTCAGAATCGCGCAGTTGCGAGCAGCGCCGGCCGATGATCATGGCGAGCTCGCCTTCGTAATCGACGCGCTGCGAACTGGGCGGCATGACGATGGGTTCTTCGGGCGCGATGACGGCGGAGGGCGGCTTGAGGAAAATCAGCGGCTGTTTGGGAATTTCGCTATTCAGTTCTTTGGCGTGATCGAGATAATTGCGACCGACGCAAACAATCTTGGTGGGGACCGAAGGCGGAAGCAATTTGACGCGGTCGAGCGGCCAAGTTCGGCCGGTGAGTTCGCGCGGGCCCCATAGTTCACCGTGAATTTCGGAGATTAGGTTTTCGGTGATGATCCCGGCGCGCGGCTGGGGACGAGTTTCGTGCGACGAGCGGGTGAGGCTGGTGGCGGAAAACTCGAGTGGTTGAAAGCGGCAAAGTTTCATCGCGGGGAGTTATTGCTCGTGGGCCTGAAAGACATCTGATTTGCGGCGACGCGGGGCGATCGGCGTCAGCCGCGCGAGCAGAGCCATGCCACCAACCCAGGCGACGACGGCTAACACGCCGTAGGCGAGAATTCCTTCGATCAGAGCTTCGAACGGCGAACGGAGAATCTGAAACAGGTTGCGGAAGAAAAACCCGGCGATGTCGTAAGCAACCACAAACATGGTCCAGGCCAAGACGCCGGACGAGAACATGCGCACCGGGCGATTCCAGAAGCGCGCGACCGGGATGAGCATGAACACGACGAAGAGGCTGTAGCAGGCGGCGTTGCGTTCGAGCGCACGGCTTTCCAGCCAGGGCATGCGGTTGGCGGCGATGAGCGAAATGATCATGACCAGGACGAGCAGGGCGCCGGTGTAAAGGCCGGCGCGCACGGCGGGGCTCGCTGATTTTTCGAGCGCGCGCACGGATTCGACGACGGCCGGAGCCGTGGGGCCGGGAGCGGGATGCGGAGTGTCGATCATTTTTGTTGATGGCATTTTGTTGATGGCAAACTGCGTTGCCATCATTTCATTGCTGAATATTTGCGGGAGCGTTCGCTTCCGGCAAATTCGCGGAGGCCGGAGCGCTCTCGGGACTTTCATTCCCGGCGCGATTCACCGCCGTAACGGTGTAGAGGTAATGGCGCCCAGGGAGGACATTCATATCTCTAAATGCGGGTGTAAGCAACAGCGCATCGTTCAGCTTCAGCCTGGCGGCACCCGCGCCCTCACTTCTATAGATGTTGTAACCGGCGATATCGTTATCCGGGCTGATGGACCAGGAGAGGTCGATATTGGCAGGAGTCGAGTCTTGTGCGGGAATTAGCGCGGCAATGAGGCCTTCGGGCGGCGACGGTGGGAAGGTGTCCAAACGCGTGACCGAGGCTAAGTTGGACTCGGCGGAATCGAGGTGGGCCTGCCCGTACTGGGCGACACTGCGGACCGAATACATGTACCGCTTGCCGAATTGAATTTGGGTATCGCGGAAGGGCGGGTTGGGCACATCGGAAATGTGGGTGAAGAGCGGTGCTGGAGCTGGCCCGGTTGGTGGGGTCGCGTTTGGTGCGGACGCTGGCGCTGCAGAGTTAGGTTGGGGCTCATCGGATTCTGCACGGTAAATGGCGTAGGCGGAAATCGCGGGTGCGGGACCGATGAGAGTCTTCTGCGGCGGCGTCCAGGTGAGGACGATGGCCTCGCGGGTAATCTCGGCATTCAGATCCGTGATCGGATCGGGCGCGGGCTGAATTGCCGAGGATACAAGATTGGAATCGGCTGAAACTTTTTTGGACGAAGTGCGCGTGCGCACGAGGTAGATGGCTGCGCTATTCGGATTCTGCGAGAAGTTTTCGGCGGTGAGCGTGTCGACGTAGCGGAACTGGCCGCGGTTGGCATAGTGGTCGACCATTTCCGGAGGAATGGTGACAACCAGCTCGGCGCTCGAAGGGCGGGCAGTGGGCGCCACAGGATTCGCGACGGCCGCAGCTGGCTCGAAAGCGCGGAAAATTTCGACGGCGGGCGATTGTTTCAGCGGTTTGTGTTCGACACTTTCTTTGGGCAGCGTGAAGGTTAAAACCACGTCATCGCCCTGCTGCGCGGCGGCGAGGTCGGTAACGGCGACGGGGATCGGCGATTTGCGCTCAGCGGGTTCGCCGGGCGCGCCGCAGCCGACCAAGAAACAGAAAGCGAAAACTAGAAATTCGAAAATGGCGGGTGCTCGCCGGGTGGTCAGCACGCGGGCTCGTCTTGAAATACAGTGGAGTTAAAGCTCATTTGGCGCGAGGTGCAGTTTGCACCAGCGACTTTCGAGTTTCAAGGCTTGGGTCCGACTTATAGGATGTAGCGGCTGAGATCCTGGTCTTTGACGATGTTGGCCAGCTGCTTCTGTACGTAGGCCGCGTCGACCTTAAAGGATTTCTTTTTCATTTCGGGCGCTTCGAACGAAATCTCCTCGAGCACTTTTTCCAAGATCGTATGCAGGCGGCGCGCGCCGATGTTTTCAGTGTGCTCGTTTACTTTGGCGGCAAAACGGGCGATGGCCGCGATGGCGTCCTCGGTGAAGGAAAGTTTGAACGGTTCAGTATCGAGCAGGGCGATGTACTGCTTGATCAGCGCGTTTTTAGGTTCGGTAAGGATGCGGATGAAGTCGGCTTCAGAAAGCGAAGTGAGTTCGACGCGAATCGGAAACCGGCCCTGCAATTCAGGGATCAGGTCGGACGGCTTGGTGGTGTGAAACGCGCCAGCCGCGATGAATAGTATGTGATCGGTACGAACCATGCCGTAGCGGGTGTTCACCGTGGTGCCTTCGACGATGGGCAAAATGTCGCGCTGCACGCCTTCGCGCGAAACGTCCGGACCGTGGCCGCTTTCCCGGCCGGCAATCTTGTCGATTTCATCGAGGAAAATGATGCCGGAGTTTTCGACGCGATCGATGGCGACGCGCGTGACCTGCTCCATATCGATCAGGCGCTGCTCTTCTTCCTGAATCAGGTATTCGAAGGCCTCGTTGACCTTCATCTTCCGCTTCTTGGNNCGCGCTGCACGCCTTCGCGCGAGACGTCGGGGCCGTGCCCGGATTCGCGGCCGGCGATCTTGTCGATTTCGTCGATGAAGAGAATGCCCATCTGCTCGACGCGGTCGACGGCGATGCGCGTGACTTGGTCCATATCGATCAGGCGATTTTCTTCTTCCTGGATCATGTAATCGAAGGCTTCGGCCACCGACATTTTGCGCTTTTTCTTCTGCTGGCCGAACATGCCGGAAAGCATGTCTTTGACGTTGATGTCCATTTCCTCCACGCCCTGATTGCTGATGATTTCAAAGGAGGGCATGGAGCGCTCGCGCACTTCCACTTCGACCATGCGCTGGTCGAGCTTGCCTTCGCGGAGTTGGGCACGAAGCTTGTCGCGGCTGCGCGCGTTCTGCTCGCGTTGATGCGCGTCGGCAGCGTGGTTGGCGTCGGCGTTTGCGCCCCCGAAGGTTGACGAAGAAGGCATGGGCGACGGAGACGGAGGCAAAAGCAAATCGAGCAGACGGTCTTCCGCGGATTGTTCGGCGCGTTCGGCGACTTCGTCGAGTTTTTCTTCGCGCACCATATCGATCGCGGTTTCCACCAAATCGCGAACCATGGATTCGACGTCGCGGCCAACGTAGCCGACTTCGGTGTATTTCGAGGCTTCCACTTTTACGAACGGGCAGCCGGCGAGCCGCGCCAGGCGGCGCGCGATTTCGGTCTTGCCCACGCCAGTGGGACCAATCATCAGAATATTTTTGGGAAGAATATCTTCGGCAAGTTCGGGTGTGAGTTTTTGGCGGCGCACCCGATTGCGCAGAGCGATCGCGACCGCCTTCTTGGCGAGATTCTGGCCGACAATATATTTGTCGAGTTCGACCACGATTTCGCGCGGGGTAAGCTCGTCAAAGGACGGAAGCGGTTCCGGCTCGGGCGGGCGAGGCTCGCCGCCGGGAAGATAGATGACCATTTCTTTCTCCGTTTTTTCGGTCATAGCTCTTCAACCGTGAAATTGGAATTGGTGTAGATGCAGATTTCGCTAGCGATGCGCATCGCTTCCGAAGCGATTTCCTTCGCGCTCATTTTGGTGAACTTGGAAAGAGCGCGCGCGGCGGCCAGGGCGTAAGAACCGCCGGAACCGATGGCGCAAATGCCGTCATCGGGCTCGATCACATCGCCATTGCCCGAAATTAAAAATGTTCCCTTAGTGTCGGCTACGACCAGCAACGCGTCGAGGTGACGGAGAGAACGCTCGGTTCGCCATTCCTTGGCGAGTTCGACCGCCGCGCGCGCGAGATTGCCATGAAACTCCTGCAGCTTGGCTTCGAAACGGGTAAAGAGGGACAGCGCGTCCGCGGTGCTGCCGGCAAAACCGGCAATTACTTTTTCGTTGTAGAGGCGGCGGGTTTTCTTGGCACTGTGCTTGACCACGCCATCGCCCATGGTCACCTGGCCATCGGCGGTGAGCACGACTTTATTGTCTTTGCGGACGCACAGCACCGTAGTGCCATGCATCTGGTCGTTCTTGTGGGTCATGGACATCCAGCAATTATACTCCGGTGGAAGTGAAATCGAGCACGGCGCAAGCAGTGGCCTTTGGCGACCACGTCGGAAGTGAGGCGGAGGTTTAGTTCTTGTCGTTGTTCTTGTCAGCAGGCTTTTCTTTGGGTTTCTTTTCTTTCTTGCCTACTTTTTCCCAGCGTTCATCGAGGGATTCTTTGGTGAAAAGCTCGGGCGACACGCCGGTGTTGTAATCGAATTTGTCGAAGAACACCTGATAGATTTTGATGCCGTTGCGCTCGCGGGTGATTTGGAACGGCGACTGGATACCATTGATCGGATGGTAGTTGGAGTAGTATTCGATTTCTTCGCTGCGCATGCGGGTATTGGCGTCGCGGGTGTCGACGACTTTGCGAATGGGTAAATGCGAGCTGCGCGAAATCGCGATGCGGAAAGTGCGATTTTCGCTGTCGACCAATTCGACCCAATCACTTTCCTCGTAGTCGACGACATCGAGGCCGCCGTAGCGAAAAATCATTCCGGGTTCATGAATGCGGTGGCGCAGTATGTTGTCGATGTCCTTCTTGGTGTCTTCCTGAGACGTGGCCATGTCCGTGATCGTCGCTTCGGAGACGCCGCCCCGATCCAGATCCCAGCCCTTGTCGCCGTTGCGGACTTCGATGATGTTGCGCTTGGGCAGATTTTCGGTGCGATCTTTGTCCGGCGGAATGGCGATGTCGATAATCTTGGCGTATCCGCGGAGTTGGCCGGAATGGTCAAACTGGCCGAGTTTGGCTTCGACAGTGATGTCTTTTACGTTGAGGTAAGCGGGACCGCCCAGACCGGCGATGGCCTGCTGCAAAATCTGTTTGGCTTTGGCCGAGCTTTGATCCGGAGTCAGAACATCTTCTTGCGCGACGGTGCGCACAGGCGCCGCAAGTGCGACCATCGCGGCCAAAACCAACGCGGCGAAAATCCGAGTCATGAATGACGTGGGAATGGCAAACCTTTCAGACGACTTCATCCGCAGAGCACCGAGCCGCCGTTAACATTGATTACTTCTCCGGTAATAAAGGTTGCCAAATCGGACGCGGCAAAAAGAATTGGCCCGGCGATTTCCTCGGCGGTTCCGACGCGTTTCAGCGGGATGGGCACGAGCGCGCCTTTCAGCCCGGCCTTGGTGCGCAGGACGGAGGCGGACATATCGGTATCCACCCAACCGGGCGCGACACAATTCACGATGATGTTGTGAGGCCCAAGCTCGGAGGCCAGGCCCTTGACAAAACTGATGATCGCGCCTTTGGTGGCGCCGTAGTGGGTGTGATTGGCTTCGCCGCGCTGGCCGGCGGTAGAGCTGATGGCTACGATACGGCCACTTTTTTGGGCGATCATGTGCGGGGTGGTGTAGTGAATCACGGAGTAGACGCTCTTTAGATTGACGCGAACCATTTCGTCCCATTCGCGCTCCGTCAACTTGTCGATGGGCGCGTCCTTCTCGTTCCAGATTCCGGCGTTGGCCACCAAGATGTCGATGCGGCCCAGGCGTTCGCGGGTGAAGTCGACCAGTTTTTTGGCGTCGGTCATTTTGCCGAGATCGGCTTTCAATGATTCGATGCGGGTTCCGTGCTTGCGGGATTCCTGCTCGACCTGCGCGGCGGCCTCTTTACTGCGGTGGTAGTTGAATACGACGTCGGCCCCCGCCTGCGCGAAAAGTTTCACGGTGGCCGCGCCAATGCCGCGCGAGCCGCCGGTGATGAGTGCCGCCTTGCCTGCCAGCGAGATCATATTTCCCCCAAGGGCAAATCGATTATTAGAAATTTGTGCGAAGCGAAAGCGAGACGATTTATTTGCCTGGCTGCTTTTTATGAATGAACCGCGGCTTTACGCGCGGCGGTGACGAACTCGGCAAAGAGCGCTCGCGCGAAGCGGTCATCGGCGACCATGCGCTCCGGGTGCCACTGCGCGCCGGTGACCCAGTTGGAATCGCCGGTCCATTCGAGCGCTTCGACCACGCCATCGGGCGCATGCGCCACGACGCGAAGATTTTTTCCGGGAGCGAGGACGGACTGGTGATGCGAGCTGTTGACGCGAATTTCGTTGGCGCCGGCCAACTGCGCAAGGCGCGAACTTGGTTCGAGCGAGATCGGATGATGCGGTTCGGGACCGGCATGGCCGGTCCAAGGATGCTGAATTTTGGTGGCGATTTCCGAGGGGATGTCCTGAACCAACGTGCCGCCGAGAAAAACATTCAGACTCTGGGTGCCGTAGCAGATGGCGAGGACCGGTTTCTGCTCTTTGAAGGCGTGAGCGAGAATCGCAAAGTCGGTGGATTCACGGCAGGGATCGGAAATCGAACAATTGGGGTGGACAGCGGCCTTGAATAAGGAGGGGTGAACGTCAGCCGGGCTGCCCGGAAGAATGAAGGCGTCAAGATCGCGAATTTCTTCGGCGAGTTGGTTCGGAGTAAGACCCAACGAAATTTCGACCGGCTGCGCTCCAGCGGCTGAGGCCGCGGCGAGGTACTTTTCGTAGGACTCACGCTCGCCCTTAAGTTCTTCTTTTCGTGTGCGATACGGGATACCGACGCGAGGCTTTGAGTTGGTTTCGGGGGGCATGGAAAGCCCATCCTATCATCCGCCACGAGAGCGAGCAACTGGGAGAAAGAGCGACGAAAATCAAGCTGGTTGCGAATTTTGGGCTCGATGATGCCAGTAGGTAAGCAGATCGCCGACGAGGTACAGCGAGCCGGTGGCGAAAACGGCGGCGTCTGGCTGAGCGAGGGCGAGGGCGCGTTCGAGCGCGGCGGAGGGATCGGCAACGATTTCGATTTTGCGCGCGTGGTGCCCGGTCATTTCGGCGAGCAGTGTGGCGGAAATGGCGCGGGGCTGGCGCGGCTCGGTGAGAATTACCGTGTCGGCGTGGGAAAAAAGAACCCCGGCGATTTCGTCCACGGATTTGTCGCGCATCGCACCATAGACAAGGTAAATCTTTTTGTTTGCAAAATTTTCCTGCCAGAATTTTTGCAGTTCGCGCGCGCCGGATGGGTTGTGGGTTCCATCGACGTAGAGTGCCGGGTGCTCGGCAAGGCTTTCGAGGCGGCCTGGCCATTTCGTGTTTGCGATGCCGCGTTCGATTGCGTCGGTGTTAATCGCAGGAAATCCTTTCCCAGCCAGCAGGGTGGCAGCGGTTGCCGCGGTGAGTGCATTGCGGATTTGAAATGCGCCCGGCAGTGACGGAGCCAAACGGAGAGCGAGCTTTTTTGCTGATTCTGAGCCGATCGCGGTGGCGCAGTACAGGCCGGCGGAATTTTGAATGTTTTCCAAATGGAACGCCGCATCAATTTCGGTCAAGGGTGCATTCATCTTCGCGGCCTGGCTGGCAATCACGGCGCGCGCTTCGGGACGCTCGCTGGCGCTGATTGCCGGGACGTGCGGCTTGATAATTCCGGCCTTTTCCGCCGCGATCAGCTCGATGGAATGGCCGAGATAACTTTCGTGATCAAAGTCGATGGCGGTGATGACCGCAACATCAGGTTGAACGATGTTGGTGGCGTCGAAACGGCCGCCGAGGCCGACTTCGTAGATAGCGAATTGCACGCCGCTTGATTGGAACGCTACGAACGCCATGGCGGTGATGCACTCGAAAAATGTGGGATGGGCGGCCAATTTTCCCGCCGCTAACAGCAATTCGATGGCGGAATGCACCGTGGTCCAGGCGGCGGCGAAATCGTCATCTGAAATGTTTTCGCCGTTGATACGGATGCGCTCATTGATGCTTTCAAGATGCGGCGAGGTGTAAAGCCCGGTGCGCAGCCCAGCCGCGCGGACAATGGATTCGAGCATGGCCGCGGTCGAACCCTTTCCGTTGGTTCCGGCGATGTGGACGCAAGGGACGGCGAGATGCGGATTGCCGAGGGCTTCGGCGAGCGCGGAGATATTTTCCAGGCCGAATTTCTGAACGCGGGCACCTTGCGCGGAACTGAGGGCAGGCTGGCGCGGAGAGGCGAGTTCTTTGCCCAAGGAAAAAAGGGAGTGAACGGCCTGGTCGTAATTCATGAGCGCGTCACTGCGGGCATCATGGCTAGCCGACGAAGAAATCGAGGGCCCGGCTGATGTAGGGCTTGAGTTCCTTGCGCGGAACGACGGCGTCGAGGAAGCCGTGCTCGAGCAAAAATTCGGAGGTTTGAAAACCTTCGGGGAGTTTCTGACGGATGGTTTGCTCGATGACGCGCGGACCGGCGAAACCGATGAGCGCGCCAGGTTCGGCAATGTTGAGGTCGCCGAGCATGGCGTAACTGGCGGTGACGCCGCCAGTCGTGGGATCGGTGAGCAGCGAAAGGAAGGGTAATTTGGCGTCGTCGAGACGGGCCAGCGCGGCGGCAACTTTGGCCAGCTGCATCAGGCTGACGGTGCCTTCCATCATGCGTGCGCCGCCGGAACAAGAGACGACAATCAAAGGCTCTCTTTTTTCGATGCAGCGCTCGATGGCGCGCGCCACCTTTTCGCCGACCACGGCGCCCATGGAGCCGCCGATGAAGCGAAATTCCATGGAGCAACAAATTACCGCGCGGCCGTTGAGATGGCCCTCGGCGGTGATGATCGCGTCCTTCAGGCCGAGCTTACGTTGAGCGTCTTTCAGGCGCTGGGCGTAGGGCTTGGTGTCGGTGAAGACTAGCGGATCGCTGGAGGCGAGGTCGGCGTCGAGTTCGACGTACGGCTCTTCGTCGAGAAGAAGTTCGAGGCGGCGGCGCGCGTCGAGTCGGAAATGGTGTTCGCACTTGGGGCAGACTTCCCAATTCGCTTCTAGATCCTTTTTCCAGATGATGGCCCGACAGGAATCACATTTGATCCACATGCCCTCGGTGACCACGCGGCGTTCGGCGATGGGCGTGGGGTTCTCGATTGGTTTTTTTTCGCGCTTGAACCAAGCCATGGATTAAAGCGAATCCTCGCACAGCGAGAAATATCAGCTTCTATTGTACATCGCAAGGGGCGGCAACGGTCCGCGCCGGCTCTGCTCGTTGCTTTTGGCTTCTTAGTAGTCGATTCCGCGTTGGGCCAGAATTCCCTTGGTATAAGGATGCTTCACTTCGCGCATTTCGGTGACCAGGTCGGCGGCTTCGACAAGTTTCGGATGCGCGCTGCGTCCGGTGCAGATCACGTGCACGCGCTCGGGGCGCTGGGTCAGGGCTTCGACCACGCGATCGGGGTCGAGCATTTTGTAGCCGATGACGTAATTGATTTCGTCGAGAATGACCAGATCGTATTTTTGGCTGTAAATCTGCTCACGGCCGAATTCCCAGGCTTGCTCGCACATCTTGATGTCTTCGGGGTCGGTGTCGGCGCCGCCGACTTTGACGAAGCCGCGGCCCATGGGCCGAATTTCGAATTTGTCGTCGCCCAGCATTTTGGCGGCGTCGAGTTCGCCGTAGTGCCACGAACCTTTGATGAACTGGACCATCATCACGCGCAAACCCTGACCCACGGCGCGAAAAGCGGTGCCCAAGGCACAGGTCGTCTTGCCCTTGCCGGGCCCGGTGTAGACGATCAGCAATCCTTTACCTTCAGGCATCGATTATTTCCCTTCGGAATGCAGGGAGAATATTGAGTTGCATGACAGGAAACGTCAAGCACCGTGCGAGAGCCGCCCGGCGGAAAATTATAAATTAAATTCAAGGAATGAAGCGGTAGCCGACGCCGCGGACGGTCGTCAGGTGTCGCGGCTTGGACGGATCTTTTTCGATGTAGCGGCGGAGGCGGACGATAAAGTTGTCGATGGCGCGAGTGTCAGTGTCTTCGTGCAGCCCCCAAACATCTTCCAGGATCGATTTGCGCGAGACGGGATTGCCTTTGCTGCGGATCAGATGGCGCAGGAGTTTTGCTTCCATCAGCGTGAGTTGAATCGTTGCACCGTTGGCGTGAAGTTCGAGATTGTTGAAGTCGATGGTCTGGCCATCGAAGGCGAAGACGTCTTGTTCGGAATCCGAGATGACGTTGCCATCGGTCTTTTCCGCTGCTCTCAAACGCGGTTCTTGGGAAACTCCCGGGGCGCGAGTTTTGCCTTCTAATTTTTCGGGGCGCAGCCATTCGCTGCGACGCAGCAATCCCTGGAGGCGAGCCAGAAAAATTGGCAATTGGAACGGCTTCGGCAAATAGTCGTCGGCGCCGGCGGCGAAACCCTGCAGCACATCTTCTGGGCGGCCGCGAGCGGTGAGCATCAGAACCGGAACGTAATTTTTGGCTTTGCGCAGCGCGGTAGCGACGGCGAAGCCATCTTTGCCAGGGAGCATGACGTCGAGCACTACGGCGTCGAAGGCCTGATGGTCATCGAGCAGGCGCTCGATGGCGGTCTCGCCATCGCCGCAAACTTCCACTGCGTGGCCTTCCGCTTCTAGATTAAAACGCAAACCTTTGGCCAGATGCGCTTCGTCTTCGACGACGAGGACGCGGCTCATGCGGTTTTCCTGGGCAGCGCGAGAGTAATGGTGGTGCCGTGGCCGACGCCTTCGCTCGCGGCGTACGCTTTTCCGCCGTGGGCCTTGGCGATGGCGCGAACGATGAAGAGACCGAGGCCGGTTCCCTTCACTCTGAAGCTGTTGCGACCCGGAACGCGGTAGAAGCGTTTGAAGATTCGCTTGAGTTCTTCGGGGGGAATGCCCACGCCGCGATCAGTGACGCGCAGCAAGATCAGCTGATCTTCATCGGCGGTGTCGAGGCCCACGGAGATTTCGACTTTGTCTCCAGAATATTTGATGGCGTTNNAGGTGATGGCGGGTGCGCGCCAGTTCGATACATTCCCGGACCAGGGCTTCGTAATCGAGGTCGACGTGATGGCGTTTGCCGCGTTTGTAGCCGCTCTCGCCGGCGGTCAGCACCTGATCGACGGTGGCCAGGAGGCGGTCGGTGTCGGAAAGCATCAGGGTGAAAAACTGCTGGCGCTGGGCTTCGCCGACGTCGCGGCGCTG
>PMHK01000132.1:19656-37016 GCA_003156635.1 Acidobacteriota bacterium
CAAGATCATTCCGGCGATGATCGCGGCGAAAAAGATCACGCCGAAAAAGAGTTTTACGCCTTCCCGCCAGCTGAGAATGATCCAGCCGACGTTTAGGGCGACGGCGAGGGCCACCAGCGAGCAGCCTAACACCACGAAGAAAGCGATAGTACCTCGGCGACTTGTGATTTTTGCCACGGCTCGGCCTATCGGGGATTGTACCGCGAAGCCACGGAAGTNNGGCGGGTTCGAAGGTGGCCGATGTGGCCATGGCAGATGGTACGGAGCAAAAAAAAGAGCCGGCGAAATGGCCGGCTCTCTCGTGGTGAAGTTGGGTCGAGTTCGAATTTACATTTCTACGGCGGCGAGATCTCGTTGCACTTCCGGAGTCAGCGTGCGGCCGACGATCGAGGATTCGGTGGATTGTTTGGCCTCAATCTTGGCAGTGTAGACCTTCTTGGCGAGACCGAATTTCTGCAGCGTCCAAATCACGTACCAGTTGGTATCAATTTCGTACCAAGTTAAACCGTGGCGCGCGGAAACCGGATGGGCGTGATGATTGTTGTGCCAGNNTGTGCCAGCCTTCGCCCCAGGTGAGCAGCGCGACCCACCAGCTGTTGGTAGAAAGATCGCGGGTCTTGAAGCGCCGCGAACCCCAGGAATGGGTGGCAGAATTGACCAACCAGGTGGCGTGCAGGCCGACAACCGTGCGCAGGAAAATTCCCCACAAAACCAGCGGGATGCCGCCGACAGCGAGAAGAGCCAGGCCGACGACGATCATCGGCACGTAGTGATACTTGGTGATCCAAACATAAAACTTATCCTGGGCGAGATCCGGAACGTAGCGCGAAAGAGTTGAGGTGTCGTGATGCATCGACTTTCCGGTGAGGATCCAGCCCATGTGCGACCACCACGTACCGTCGATAGGAGAATGGGGATCGCCTTCGCGATCGGAGAACTTGTGATGGATGCGGTGCGTCGCTACCCAGAAAATCGGACCGCCTTCGAGAGCCAGCGTGGCAAAAACGGTGAGCGTGTATTCCAGCCAGCGCGGAACTTTGTAGCCACGGTGGGTCAGCAGGCGGTGATAGCACATGCCGATTCCCAAGCTGGTGGCCACCCACCAAAGAACGGTGGCGACGATGAGCGCTTTCCACGAAAAGAAAAACAGCGCGGCGATCGCGCCGATATGAAACAGTCCCATGAAAATCGCGGTGACCCAGTTCACTTCCGTTTTTGCTTTTTGCTTCTTCTTCAGTATTTCGAGACACGGAATCACGCGCTCTGCGGTCGCTTGATCCGCAACAGGATTAGCCACTGGGTTCATGGGGCCCTCAGTCTGGATAGTTATGGCGCTCATAGCCCAACCAGATTAGCAGCGGGCGCGAACGTGTTTTGTAATAGATTTGTAATACCGTAAATCCTGTACCCGAATGAGTTACCGGCCCCGAGTTTGCCGTTGGCAAGACGTTGCGAATCAGTGGGATGGCCGACAATGGGTGGCGCGACAGTCTCACAATGAGACTCTCAGCAACGGCGTAGAATCGGGTCGAGTTTTTTTGCGCATTTCGCCTGCAACCGAGGGTCGAAAAGTCAGTTACTATGTTGCGGTTTTGCGTTTCCGGATGAGGCGAGGAGAAATTATGAGAATGAGGAAATTTTTCGCGGCGGTTACGTTGGTTTTGGCGAGTGCGGGGATCGTGTATTCGCACGAGGGATTGAAGACCTCGCCGGTACAAGCGACGGACAAATCGAAGCGTCCCAGTCCGGCGGCGCACGCTGAATATCAGTTTGGCGATGGCAAAACGGTGATCGTGGATTATTCGAGTCCACGCGCGAAGGGGCGCACGGTGTACGGCGGACTGGTGCCCTACGGACAGATCTGGCGCGCGGGAGCAAATGAAGCGACGACCTTCGTCACCAACACTGATCTGATGGTCGGGGGTAAAGCGGTTCCGGCGGGAAGCTATACGATCTTTGTCATTCCCAACAAGGACAAGTGGACGCTGATTATCCAGAAGAAGACGGGTGAGTGGGGCGTGCCGTATCCCGGAGAAGCGAGCGAACTACTGCGCACGGACATGAAAGTTTCCCCGCTGCCTTCACCACCGCTCGAAAATTTCACGATTGGCTTGGACAAGACGGCGAGCGGCTGCACGCTGCATATGGATTGGGAAACGACGCGCGCGTCCGTGGACATCGCGGAAGGCGCGAAGTAAGAACGGCGGGCCGGCGATTAGGACAGAAAGAAAGTGCAGACGATGTCCTCGGCGATGAGAGCAACGGCCTCGCGAGCTTGCGGCGACATTTCTTTGGTTTGACCTTTTTCCCGCAGGACAATCCAGATGCCGGGACGATGAATGGGACCGTCATGGCAGATCGCGCCGGTGAGTTGCACAACCTCGAGATGATGTTTGTCGGCGTCGCGGCGAAGAACGGCGCGAACTTCGTCCAGCAGGTCGAGAAAACCCTGCGAAGCGAGCATGGGATCAACGTCGCGAGGAATGGGGGCTTCGACTTCGAATAAATCGTAATCGGGCTGCGGCTTGGTGAGCATCAGCTCGATGGAAGCGGTGGGCGCTCCGGCATCGAACGAAATTTTAGTGGCGGTCATTGGGTAAATTCTCGCTTCCCTTTGAAAGGCTGCGCAGGCTATTTCTGAAAATTGCTGACGGCGATGGTGCGGCCGTCGAGAGGCTGCACGGGACGCGCATTGTTAGGATACAGTTTGGCGAAGGCCGCGATTTGCGTCGGCGAAGCTTCGATTACAGTTTTCATGACATACCAGCGCACCGGCTCGGTGCAAGGCGGAGTGGTTAGCGAACCGTCGTACATATAATAATTCTGATCGGCGGGCAAAAAGCTGGCGGCGTTGATCACAATCTTCTTGCGGGTGACTTCTTCGCCCATCGTCTGCGGAACATTTCCGAGGAGCACGTGCAGCAAGGGATTTTCCGCGCCACTTTTGATCAAGACGGAGACCACGGCGGTGCGGTTCGCCGCCGGGTCGACGTGCACCAAGTGCAATTCCATATCGTAGTGCTGACCATCGATCGCGGTTTCACTGGGATGGTGGAAATGAAACTGTTTCAGGGCCAGGGACACTCCGTTCACGGCGATGCTGCTGCCCGGTTCGTAATTCACTTGCACGGTGTGGCCGTTGTTAATGATTTTCAGCGGGGAAAGCTTGTAGTCAAAACGAATGGCCGCGAGGTCGGGCTGTTCCTCCGCGCTCCGGATATCGATGGGTGATTGATGCTGGCCAACGGCGCAGCCCTTAAAGTCCGGTTCGAGATCGCTCCAGTGGTCGGGACCGGCGGCACCGGAATAATTCCAAGGGGCGGGCGTTTCTTTTTGCGCCGCAGTGGGACGGACGCCCAGGATCGCGCCAGAAAGTATAGCTACCGCGACGGCGAACTTGGCAAGGCGGGTGGGCAACTCGTTCTCCTCGATGGAAACGGCGAGTAGGATGACACTTCACGGACGAATCTTCAAGACGAACGCAGACGCACGTCAAACGCCGAAAATAGGACGCGACGGAAGGGCGTTGACGGGAATCGAAAGTTGGCAGAGCCTAAGGGCCGAGTGTAGGGTCATCGCGAAACGGAGGAATCATGGCTTCAGCTTGCACACACCTGAATCAGATCAGAAACGTAAAGCCGAGCGCGAAGGGCTGCGAGGAATGTTTGAAGATGGGCGACACCTGGGTGCATTTGCGGATGTGCCTGGAATGCGGGCACGTCGGCTGTTGCGATTCGTCGAAGAATAAACACGCCACCAAACATTTTCACGGGACCAAACATCCGATCATGCGTTCGATCGAGCCGGGAGAAAGCTGGAAGTGGTGCTACGTGGACGAATTGATGATGGATTAGTGGTGGAAGGGCCGTCTCGAAATCATTGCCGCCGGAAGGAAGAGTCGCGCCGAGCTAGCTGGCGCCTTTTTTGCGCGAAAGTTTCAGGGTCACTTCGATGTCGCGGCGGCTGTCAAAGCTGGAGATGGTGCGCACGGGTGAACTGAGGTCGTCGTGCTCGGCGTGGATTTCGTAGTCCACGTTGGGATCCAGGCCACTGAAGCGATAGTTTCCGGAATCGTCCGCGATATAGGTTTTTACCGCCTGCGATTTTACGTTCTTCAGATACACCACACTGGAAGCGACGGGGTTTTCGGCCTTGTCGATCACACTGCCGTGCAAGACGCGCAGTTGAGCTTCCGCTCTTTTCTGCTCTTTAGTCTGTTCCTGGGCGCGAGAGGGCACAGCGATCACCAACGCCCACATTAGCAAAACGAAAAATCGAACAACCCCTGGGGTCTTCATCATTTCCCTTTTGATACCGGTTGCGTCCGCGGAGTTCGGACCCGCACCACTCCGACCGCAACCTGGATCGCGCTATTCCTCGTCTTCTTCCGATTCCTCGTCTAGCGCTTCGTCTTCATCGTCCTCGTCATCTTCTTCGACTTCTTTGCCGACGACAGAATCCGCTTCGTCGTCATCCTCGTCTTCATCTTCGTCGTCGGAGATCACGATGAGGTGAATTGGATGCGTCTGGGTGACTTCGAGTTCCGCGTCGCACTCGGTGCATGCCACAATTTCGCCTTCTTCCACTTCGTCTTCGTCGAGATCGAGTTCAGTGTCACATTTGGGACATCGGGTCACGGCTGTTCTCTCCTTCCTGGGAGTAGGACTGATCGGGGGTTATTATATACCGCGAGTGGTAGGCTTTCGCGCAATGGGATTTTTCGTTCTGAAGCGAGGATGGAAAAAGTGACGGGAGACCGTGCCGAGTCCGCGTGAATATCCGGAACGTCCGCTGGTCGGCGTGGGTGGGGTGATCATCGCCGGCGGGCGCACGCTATTGATTCGCCGCGGAGGGCCGCCGCTCGAAGGCCAGTGGTCCATTCCCGGTGGAATGCTGGAACTGGGCGAAACGATCGAGGAAGGCGTGCGACGCGAATTGGCGGAGGAAACTGGAATTGAGGTGCGTGTGCTGGACCTGATCGAGGTCTTTGAACGCGTGATTCCGGGCGAGGGGGGACGAACGCGTTACCACTTCGTGATTCTCGACTATTTGTGCGAAATGGTCAGCGGTGAGGCGCGAGCGGCGAGTGATGTGATCGATGTGGCCTGGGCGCGCGAGGAAGAATTGGAGAAATTCGAGTTGACGGTGATTGCCACCCGGGTAATTCGACGGGCATTTGAGATGGCGGCGCGCCGACGGTAGCTGCGTCGAATCGCTTCAGCCCGGTGACGCCGCTGGAGCTAGCTTGCCGCGGCTTCCGGAAGCAGGCCGAAACGGCGTTCGCGCCCTCGGAAGTCGTCCACGGCCGCGACGAGATCCTCCGCCGCAAAATCCGGCCACATGCGCGGCGTGAAAAATAATTCAGCGTACGCACATTCCCACAGCATGAAGTCGCTTAGTCGCCGGTCCCCGCCGGTGCGAATCAGCAGATCGACATCGAGCGCGGGGCCGGTGGCGTGGGTCACTTCGCCCAGGCGTTTCGCGAATTCGCGCTCGGAAACTTCGGTGCTGGAAAGCATCCAGCAGGCGGCGCGAAGGATGGCGTCGCGGGAAGAATAGTCGACGGCGATTCGCAGTTGTAAGCCGCGGCAATTTGCGGTCAGTCGCTCCGCCGTTTGGATGGCGTCGGCGAGCGTCGGGGGGATGCGGTCGCGGCGACCGATGACGCGCAGGCGGACGTTTTCCACCGCGCACTTGGCCGCTTCGGTTCGAAAATATTCCTCGAGCAGAGTCAGAAGCGCATTTACTTCGCTCAGCGGCCGGCCCCAGTTATCGGACGAGAAAGCGTAAAGCGTGAGGGTGCCGATGCCCAGCGCGGGCGCGGCGCGAACTACCCGGCGAACGGCTTCAACGCCGGCGCGGTGGCCTTCAGATCGCCGAAGGCCGTGAGAGGCAGCCCAGCGGCCGTTGCCGTCAAGAAGGATCGCGACATGCATTTGAGTTTGCGGGACGAGTTCCAAAGTACTTTTGTTCATAGAGTGTTCTCGCAAAAAATATATAAGTTTTATTTTTCCCGCGTGGCTTGAATCAAAGCTTCCATGTGGCTGAGATATTTTTCCAGCGCCTTGCGACCCGCCGCGCTCAGGCTGTATTCCGTTTTGGGCATGCGGCCGTCAAACGATTTGGTACAGGAGACATAGCCCGCGTCTTCCAGCTTGCGGGCGTGGACGCTTAGATTGCCGTCGGTGGCGCGCAATAATTGTTTCAGCTCGCTGAAGGTCAGCGATTTATTCACCGCTAGCGCGCTGACAATGGCCAGGCGGGTGCGCTCGTGAATCAGCCGGTCCAGATTCGTGGCGCTGGATTCAGGAACGTGCGGCGGCGCTGCGGCCCCACGCTTGGAACGCTCTTCCCGCTCACCCGGTTGCTGCTCAGAACGATACGCTGCCGATTTAGCCGCCATATTTCCTCGCAATGACTGCTCCAAAAATAATGTGTAACGCCCCGAAGCCCGCGGCCAAAAATGCGTTGCCCGAGGTCCACGGGGAAAAAAGCGCGACCGCGCCCAATACCATAAAGCACAAGCCCATCAACGGCACGACGCGTATCGAGAACGCGCCCCCGGTCACTACTCCGGCGCCGTAGAGCATCAACCACTGGCCAGGGATGATGCCGATTTCGTGGGAACGCAGATGCACGATGGTCAGGAGCGCGCCCACGAAAAGAGGCGGCGCAAAACTGTAGGCAAAGCGTCGCGCCGGGCCGGTAACCAAGGGAGTATTCGCGCGCCTCGCTTTGGAATAGGTGGTCCAACAGGCGATGCCGATCGCGACAAAAGCCTCCGCGATCCAAGTGAGAAGCCAGGCATATTGGGAAGTTTGACGCGCCGCGATGGAGGCCGCGCCCAGCGCGGTGATGCCCATGGCCACGCCACCCCAGCCCGGGACGGCGGTGAAAGAAGTAGCCCGCTCCATGGTTTCGCGGATGAAGCGCAGATTATCGCGGGCGTGATCGTCGATGGAAACGGGCGAGGTGGAACGCCGCGAGATTGGTTCGGGTAAAGCCACGAATCGAGGATAGCATTCGGTCGACATCTGTCAAGTACTTTGTACTACAAAGTTAGTCCACACGATAACCGCATCGGCAGCGAACAAATCAGCGCTAGGATTTTCCAAACCTCAAATTGCTTGTGGGGTGCGTCGCACGGGACTATGCTGCTGCGGGATTATTCCAGGAGGAAATCATGAAGAAGATGCTATTGACGATTCTGTTTCTGGGTTTGCTGCCGTTAGCAGCCGCGGCCCAAGATGCTGCTCCACCGGAGACGAATCCGGTCTCTAACATGGTGAAACAGGTCTTGGCTCGGAGTTCGAAGAACATCATTGCCGCGGCGGAAGAGATGCCGGCCGATAAGTACAGCTACAGTCCGACGCCGGAGCAAATGACTTTCGGCCATTTGGTTGTGCACATCACCGGCTTCAACAATTTGGTGTGCTCGAAATTATCGGGCACGGCGGCGCCCGATGGGCCGAAGCTGGCCGAGACCGATCCGAAAGACAAATTGGTTCCGGCCCTGAAGGCTTCGTTCGATTTCTGCACGCAAGCCATGGCCAAACTAGATGACACGAACCTCGGCGACCAGATGGTTCTTTTCGGCGATCACAAATTGTCGCGGGCGGCGGTGATGATCATCTACGTCAGCAGTTTTGCGGACCACTACGGAACGGAGGCCATGTATTTGCGGATGAACAAACTGATCCCACCAACTGCGGAAAAGGCCAAGAGCGGTCAGTAAGGCTTCAGCGGTCCGCAATGGCGTCCGGCGAATTGGCCCGGACGCCTTTCGGGTAGCGCCCCACCAGCCAATTCCAGCGGATGTAGACCAAATCTCCAAACATCAGCAGGCTATCGCGAACGACGTGCACTTTGGTGGCGGCGTCGTGCGCCCAGCGCACCGGAATTTCCGCGGTGCGCAGGCCGTGGCGCTGGGCGAGGAATAAAATTTCGGGGTCGAAACCGAAGCCTTCGATGCGTTGTTGCTCGAAGACGCGGCGGGAACGATCGCGGACGAAAATCTTGAAACCGCACTGGGTGTCATGAAACTGCAAGCCGGTAAAGGCCCGCACAAAACCATTGAAGATCATCCCGGCGAGTTCGCGCATGCGCGACTGGCGGACAAAGATGAGCGAGCGGTCGAGCGCGCGCGAACCGATGGCCGCGTCATTGCCGATCTCAATCGCGATCAAAAGTCTTTCGAGTTCTTCGATGGGCGAAGAAAGATCGGCGTCGGTGAACAGGGCCAGGCGACCGCGGGCTTCGAGCATGCCATGGCGCACGCTGTAGCCTTTGCCGCGATTGTCGCCATTGGATACGAGGCGGAGCGAAGGCATGGTCCGGGACCATTCCTCGACGATGCGCGGGGTCCAATCCGTGGAGCCATCGTCCACCACCAGTATTTCGATTCGATCGAGAGAAAATGGCGACCGCGGATTGGAAAAATAGTCGCGGATGCGGCCGAGCGCGCGAGGCAGGCGCGCCTCTTCGTTGTAGGCGGGAATTACAATCGAAAGATCGGGGATGCCAACGGCGGCGGAAGAGGAATTGGATGTCGCGGTGCCCTGGGAATTCATTCCGGTATTTTTCCCTGGAGATCGTGCGGCCAGCCATGATGGCCGCGCAGCGGTACGAAACGACAGGGAAATAAGGTCTCCGAAAAAATCTGGTTGCCGCGTTTCACCACGCGCAGTAGGTTCTGCTCTTCCACGCTGCCCACCGGAATAACGAGTCGTCCGCCCTCGGTTAATTGTTCAACCAGCGGCGCAGGAATATCTGGCGCGGCGGCGGCAACGAGAATGGCGTCGTATGGCGCGCCAGCCGGCCAGCCCATAGAACCGTCGCCCTGCTCGACCTGCACATTCGAATAACCAAGACGTGCGAGGCGGTCGCGGGCGGCGTCAGCAAGGTGCGGAACGAATTCGATCGCGATGACTTCGCTGGCAAGAAGCGAAAGGACGGCCGCCTGATATCCCGAGCCGCCACCAATTTCGAGCACGCGTTCCGAGCCGGTGAGGGATAAGGCCTGGGTCATCGCAGCGACAACATAGGGCTGCGAAATCGTTTGCCCTTCGCCGATGGGCAGAGCGTGATCGGAATAGGCCGCGGCTGTTTGATTCGCCGGAACAAACTCGTGGCGCGGTACGGCGGACATGGCGGCCAGGACGCGTTCGGAGCGCACGCCGCGGTCCCGAATCTGGAGCGCAACCATTTCGCGGCGTTGGGACTCGAAATGGATAGTTTCGCTGAGCGTCGAATTGGCGGCGCGGATCATGTCAGATCTACCGTCGCACGGCGATACCGCAAGAAAATATATTCACGAGGAAAACCTATCACACGGCGCGCGACCTTGCTACTTGCCTGGAGCCGCTACGCCGGGGAAATGATCGGTGTGAATTGCATCTGCTGCCGGCCTTCGATACGATTCTTGGGTTCGTTTGTCAGGGCAGCATGCAGCCAGTAGCCCGGACCAAAAACAGGAGATGGAAATGATGCTTCGCATGGCCCTGATAGCCGCAATCTTTTGTGCCGCCGCACCCGCTTGGTCCCAAACGCAGCCCGGAACTCCAGCTACGCCTCCGCCCCAACACATTCCAGGGCAGACCGGCGCAAAAGCCCCGGAAGCTACGCCGGCGGACAAGCCCGCGGAAAAATTGGATCCGGCGAAAGAGGCAGCGATCCGGCATTTGATGGACATTACCGAAACATCGAGGTTGGGCGAAAACATGAATGCGGCAGTTATCCGGCAAGTCCATGATTTCATCTCGCAAGCGCTGCCCCAGGATCAGGTTCCGAAGTTCATGGACACTTTTTCGCAGAAGTACACGGCCAGCGCGCCCACCGGCCCGGTGACCGATGCGATGGTTCCGATTTACGCGCGTAATTTCACAATGGAAGAGATTCAGCAGCTGACGAAATTTTACGAATCGCCACTGGGTCAACATCTCGTTAAAGTAATGCCCAAAGTGGTAGGAGAATCGCAGGCAGCGGGTGCGCGCATCGATCAGCCGCTGGCGGTGGCGGCGCTGCGCAGCATGGAGACGGACTACCCGCAGATCAAACAGATGCTCCCGGCGGAACGGTCGGCACCAGCCAGCGACGCAGCGCCTGCCATGCCGGCGAATGGTCCGGCCACTGCTCCGCCACGCTTGAGTCCGGCCCCGTCGATCACACCCTCGACGACCCCGGCAACGCCACCACAGAAGTAGTTTGATCGCGCTTGCACCGAGACAGGGGAGTCTTATCGATGTCGCGTAATCGCCAGACCAGATCGATATCGAGGAGGCTCTTGGTCACGAGCCTTCTCGCGTTCTTGATCGCGGCGCTGGTTGGAATTTCGGCGCGGCGGACTGCGGCGCAGACAACCAACGAAGTCACGGTCTCGGCGGCGATCAGTCTGAAGGATTCGTTAGACGAAATCGGCAAGTTATACGAGAAGGCGCATCCGGGTGCGAAGATTTCGTTCAACTATGCCGGATCGGGAACCTTGCAACGGCAAATCGAGCAAGGCGCGCCGGTGGATATATTTTTTTCGGCCGCTGAGAAACAAATGGACGACCTGCAAACGAAAGGTCTGATCGACGCCGGAACTCGCCGGGATATCGTGAGAAACCAATTGGTGCTCATCGTTCCGGCCTCAAACACCATCACACATACCTTCGAGGAATTATCGAGTCCCAGTGTGAAAGTTGTAGCGCTGGGCGAGCCTTCGACCGTTCCGGCCGGAACGTACGCGCGGCAGAGTCTCGAGCGGCTGGGACTGTGGGGCTCGGTGGACCGGAAAGTCGTTCTGGCTAAAGATGTGCGCGCGGTACTGACCTACGTCGAAACTGGAAACGCCGATGCGGGGATGGTGTACCAGACGGACGCGCAGGGCTCGCAGAAGGTGCGCATCGTTGCGGTGGCGCCTGCCGATTCCCACGACCCGATCATTTATCCGGCCGCGATTTTGAAGGGCGCAAAAAATTCGTCTGCCGCTGCGCCTTTTCTCGCGTTTCTTTCAGGCAGCGAAGCCCGCGAATTATTCGCCAAGTACGGCTTTCTGCCCGCCGAAAATCAAGCCGGAAAGAACTGATCCAAGTACAATTTCCCCGCGATGGAATGGTCTCCTCTGTGGATCTCGCTGGCGACAAGCGTCACCGCCACGATTTGCACGTTCGTCCTCGGGCTGGCTGCGGCTGTTTGGCGNNGAGCGGCGTTCGGGACTGGCGACGGCGCTGGTTGACGGAATTTTTCTGCTGCCTCTGGTACTGCCCCCTACCGTGGTTGGATTCATTCTCCTGCTGCTTTTTGGCCGCAACGGACCGCTCGGAGGGTTGTTGCGGCGGTTGGGCATGATGATCGTGTTTGCTTGGCCGGCTACGGTGGTCGCGGCTACCGTGGTCGCCTTTCCGTTGATGTATCTGACGGCGCGCGCGGCTCTAGAACAAGTCGATCCGAATTTCTTGCAAGCGGCTCGCACCCTCGGCGCGTCAGAATGGCGCGTATTCCGGGAAATTGCGCTGCCGCTGGCGTGGCCAGGAATTCTGGCCGGGACGATTCTGTCGTTCGCGCGCGCCTTAGGAGAATTCGGCGCGACGCTGATGGTCGCCGGGAATATTCCGGGAAGAACCGAAACGATTCCGATCGCGATTTATTTCGCAGTGGAAGGCGGCGAAACTGGCCGGGCGCTGATGTGGTGCGGCGTGGACGTGGGGATTTCGCTGGTGTTGCTGGCTGGCTTATATTTCTGGACGCGAGGACGGGGACCGCTGGGCCGGGGCGGAGGACACCGCTGATGGCGCTGGACCTTCACATTGAAAAAGTCCTAGCCGACTTTGAGTTGGATGTAACGCTCCGCATTTCGGAGGGTCCGCTTGCGGTGTTGGGCGCGTCCGGCGCAGGCAAGAGCATGCTTCTGCGCTGCATTGCCGGATTGGAGAAACCAGACCGCGGACGGATCGTGCTGAACGATCGAATCTTGTTCGATTCGGAAAAACGCATTGTCGTGCCGGCGCGCGAACGGCGAGTGGGCATGCTGTTCCAGAATTACGCATTATTTCCACACCGCACCGTACGGGAAAATCTGGCTTTCGGGATCGACGGTGAAGCGTCCGCCGCTCGCGATCAGAAAGTAGCCGCGCTCGTCGACCGGCTGCATCTCGGAGGGCTCGAATCGCGCTATCCGAGAAAATTGTCGGGTGGCGAGCAGCAAAGGGTGGCGCTGGCTCGAGCGCTGGCACCTGAGCCGGAAGCGTTGCTGCTGGATGAGCCGCTGGCTGCGCTCGACACCCACCTGCGTTCTCAGGTGGAGCTGGAACTTCAAAACACGTTCGCCGAGTATCGAAGGCCCACGCTCCTGGTCACCCACAACATGGAAGAAGCGTACCGGCTGGGCGAGCAGTTGCTGGTTCTCGCTCGCGGCAAGGTTGCGGCATTCGGAGCTAAGGAAGAAATATTTCGGCGGCCGCCTACGGCGGAAGTGGCTCGGCTGACCGGATGCAAAAACATTTCGCGGGTTAGAATGAATCCCGGGGGCAGCATCGATGCGCTGGACTGGGGCTGCCGGGTGAACGTAGCGCAGGCGATAGCGAAACCGCCCCGGTACATAGGAATTCGCGCACATCATATCGACTTCGTCGGAGGAACAGACGGTTCCGCCGGGACGGAAAATGTTTTTCCGTGCCGGCTTTCGCAGTCAGCGGAAACGCCCTTTCGAGTCACGTTGTTTCTGACACTTGATTCCCGCAAAGATTCCGCGAACGAGGAGCTGCTGCAGGCCGAAGTGTTCAAAGAAAAATGGCAGCATTTCCAGCATGCACCGTTCCCCTGGCACATTCGGCTCGCGCCGGAGTTGCTGTTTCTGATGCCGGAGTGATTGGAGCGAGAAATCTAGTGAAAATGTTTTACGAATTTGATGTCGAGGCCGTAAGTGCCGTTGATGTCGCGTAGGAAAATAATGGAGAGGTCGCGCTTCACGTGGTATTCGACTTGAATCAGCTGCTGCTGATCAGAAGCGGCGTTGGAAGAGTAAGTGACGGTCAAGTCGCGGGTGACTTGCTGCTCGATGGTCACGCGCGCAGACGCGCTCGATTCCGTGGCGGTGCCAGCCAAAAACGGATCGACGCGAAAATGGCTGATGCCGAAAAGCCGTTCGATCCTTCCTCCCAATCCGGTCGAGACCGCTTCGGAAAGCAGCGCCGACGCACCCTGGCTGGGGCCATTGGTTCCACCCGCCGAGCGTAACGCGCTTTCCTGGCCGGTGGTGCCGAGGGCGAGTAGCGCGATGATATCGGTATCCGGCAGCGGCGGATCGGAACGGTAGCTGAGTGAAAGCTTGCTAGCCCGGCCGGAAAAATTGATGGTGACGGCGTACTGGCTGATGGTAGAGGTCGCTTCAATATTCAAATCCGGATCGATTTGGAACGGATTGGCGAAATTGACATCGCCGCGGGTTAACGTGAAATTATTTCCGCGAAACGCCATCTGACCGCCGAGCAAATGGATGTGGCCAAGAATGATGGGCCGATCCCAGGTTCCGCGAAGGTGCAGATCGCTGTCGATTTCCACTTGCGCTGAAGTCCACTGAATGCGCGCTCCCGGGCTACTGCGGGCCTCCACGTCGAAAGTCAGGTTGCGCATGAACGCCGAAGAAGAGCTCGCGCCCGCCGAGCTTCCTCCCGAGAAAAAAGAGGTGATGTCGGAACCTTCAGCGAAGAGCAGACGCTTCAACTCCAAATTGCCGCTGAGGACTGCGCGGTCGCTGGTACCCGCCAGCTGCAATGTGCCACCGATGAGCCAGCTCATGCCCTGCGGGTAACGGACCCGAACCTGGGGCGTACTGACCGTGATTTCGTAACGGATCGGGCCCTCTTCTCCGTAAGTCAAGGTGCCGCCCAGATTCAGTTGCCCGCCGCCCGATTCGGCGGTGACGCTTTCGAGCAACAGCCGGTTGCGATCGAAAACCAGATCGCCATTTAAATGGCTGAGGCCAACGGGAAAATCGGAATAATTTCCGGAGGCATCACGAACGGTGGCGCGCCCGACGATGCGGGGCCGCGACATGGTTCCCTGGGCATCGACGTTTACGTCAGCTTTTCCTTGAGCGTTTAGATCCGGAAGAATTCCCTTCACCAAGCCAAGATTCACTTCACCGACCAGATTCAAGTGGATGGGGCGGTCGCGATCGAATCGAGCGGAGCCAGACACTTCAAAATTCGTGTTGGGGCCCTGAAAGCGCGCCTGGGTAATGCGCACTTCATTGTGGCGGTAGGCAAATTGAACTGGTCCCGAATTTTCGAGGGAGATAAAAAGATAACCGAAGGTGATGTGGGAAATATCCGCGCTCATTTCAATCGTGTCGGGCTTGCGCAGCGCGCCGCTGAGGGTGAATTCACCGTCGACCAGGCTGTGGGTAGTCAGGTTTTTGAGGCGCAATCCGTTGGTGAGCAGCGGGTCGAGATCAAAGTTCGTGACCGAGAGTTTGCCGGTGACCGGTTCATCGCCGGAGAGCGCGAGATTCAACTGGCCACGCAATTGGCCATTGGAGCGCTCCGAATTCAGCGCCAGATGGACATTCTCACCATCGGAGGTCAGGCGCCCGCGATAGTCCCCCTCATCGTCAGTGCCGACTTTCAGACCCACCACCCGAAAATCTCCCTGGCCAGATGGCGAGCGGATCGGGCCGCTGCCGCGAACGTCAAAGTCCAATTGGCCCGCGAGCGCCAGAGAAGAATTCTGGAGCTCTTTGATTTTCTCCAGGGGAATGCCCGCGCCAGCCAGGTGAAATTCCGTGGTTTTTTCCTGGGGACGGTACAGCGCATCGCCGGTCACGGTGCCTGCGTCACGGATGAGTTGGGCTTCGCTTAGTCGCATCTCGTCGTTGGCCAAGTGCAACCGGCCGGTGAGGCGATCGAAGCGAAATCCCTTGGCCAGAATGTCGGTCAGGGTGAAGTTGGCGTCCAGCACGGGCGCGTCGCTGGTACCGCTGCCTTGAAACACCCCACTGATATCCGCGGAGATGGGATAGTTCACGCCGAACATGGCTTGCACGTCCGGCGAGGGCGCGTGCCGAGTCTGCGCTTCCACGGTCCACGCATTGCCGGGACCGAAGCCCCAATCGTGATCGAGGTTCAGGGCCACTTCGAGACCGACTTTGGCCTCGCCATGGCGGGCCGTAGCTTTGGAAAATCGAAAATCGTCGGGAGAGTAATCCAAGGTGCCATCAATCTCGTCCCATGAATAAGTGTCGTAGCGCGCGCCGGTCACGTGGGCCTGGCCGCTAAAGGTGGGCCCGCCAAGCGGTCCTAGAATTCGTCCGCGAAAAGCTAGAGCACCGGCGGTGACGGTGGGCGGCGCATCTTTGCCGCGAATGGTGTTGATCAGGTCGTCCCATTTGGTCAGGTCGTTGGCTTGCAGCGAAATCTCGAGAGCGCCATCGACTCCGGCCAGGGAGCCATCGAAATTGATTTGAGTATCGGGTGTGGTGATCTCGCTGTTCTTGATCGCAAAAATCTGGGTATCTTCGGAATAGTCGAAAATAATGTGCGCGGTGACCGGGATAATTCCGGGAACTTGCGTGACGGGCGGCGACCAGCGCGCCTCCCCCGCGGTACGAAAATGTTTGAAGTTGGCCACCCACGAATTGGTCGAGTCGATGTCCATACCGCCGTCCCAATGCAGCGTCTTCACCGGAAAACTTTCATTGGCCACCGCGGTCAGGGCATCAGCCAGGCTCGCGTGATGGAAATGGGTCTGAGTACGGAAGGCCAAGGTTTTCAGATCCATTTCCAGACGGCCATCGAGCGCGCCTTCCAGGGCGCGAATGGCCAGGTTTTCGACCACAAGCTTTTCGCGCGAAATCTTGAAGTCTCCCCGGGTCTCGATGGCATTGTCATGAAACCACTGGTAGGGCATTTTCACGTCGTGCCCATCGAAGTGACCGGTGCCGGTCCAATCTCCTGCGTTATCGCGGGCATCTCCGGAAAAATCAGCGATCAGGTCGGGCGTCAGCGGCTCGCGAAAAATCGTGCGGATATCCTGGAGCGCCAGGCGTCCGCGATAGTGGACGATCCAGTCGGTCTTGGAGAAATTCGCCAGCTCGGCGCGCAGATTCAATTCGGAATGAGGCAGCGTCCAAACCAATTCATTCAGTTCGAACGCGTTGGGATGCAAGGTGAATTTTGCCGAAAGCGTGAAACGAAAAGGCAGATCTTTGGCGAGCGCGACGTTGACTTGATCCCAGTGCAAATTGCCAACGTAGGCGTGGTCATTCAGGCCCTGGGCGACGTATTGCAGGAGAAACGCCAGATTCTCACCCTGCACATCGAGCGGGATTTTCTGGTCGTTAATGTCGGCGCCGCCGTTGCGCAGCTCCAGCCGCCCGATCTTTAAGTTAAAGAGGGTTTCCTGCCAGGGCCGGTCGCTCGCGGCAATTTTCGGTTTGGGGATGTTGCTGGCGCCGGTCTTGTCAAAACGCACCGAGACTTCCGGGTGCTCGGCGATCAATTCGTCGACTTTGAATTCCTTGCCGAAGAACGAGAGAACGGTAATGCCGACATCGACGCGGTCCGCGTGAAACAAGGGTTTCGCGGTCGCGGGCTCAAGTCCATGCAGGGTCAGGCCATCCAGTTCGGATCGCAAGCGCAGCGCGTGAAGGTGGAAACCAGCAAGTTCCACGCGCGCACCGGTACGCAGTTCCAGTTGCTTTACCACCTGATTGCGAACCCACTTTTCCGCGAAGCCCGTTTCAAATATCAAAAACACCAGCAGAACGATCGCAGCCGGCACCCCGATCAAGCTCGCGACGAAACGCAGCCATTTGCTCTTCACGAGCCGCCTGCTTTCGAAACGATATCGATGCGCAAGCGCGGACGACTTTCGTCCAGCCACTTTTCTTCACGGTCGGTGATGGCGCGCTGAATCAGGACCTCGCGGATGGTGTCCTCCACGTCATCCAGCGCGGGGATTTCGGCTTTACGAGCCTTGAGTTGCGGGACGAAATCGTCGCGGTAGTAATCCGCCACCTGCTGGTCGGTAACTTGCGCCGCGGGACGAAAACGATAGTCGATGAATCGGGCAAGGTAGAGCTGCTGCTGAATCATGCGCCGGACGGCCGCTCCCGAAAGGCCGGCATCGGCGCAGCGCTGCTCGAAAATTTTTGGCGAGGGAAATTGCTTCACGAATTCGTTGTAGGCGCGATCCACATCGGCGGAGGAAGGTTGCCCATACCGCGCGGTGCTGGCCTCGCCGCGAATCAGCCACTGATCGGCCAGGTCACGAAGAACCTCGGCGCGAGATTTGGGTTGGCCGTCGACCAGTTGCTGAAAGGCGGAGAGCTCGCGAACTTCGCTTTCCGTAATGATGTCGTCTTCGATTCGCGCGGCCAC
>PMHK01000132.1:37114-48028 GCA_003156635.1 Acidobacteriota bacterium
TCGTGGTTCCGCTGGGAACCACCTGATACTGCGCCGGATTCAATTGATAGCCAATGTCCACTCGGACCGGGCCGATCGGCGTGGGATAGCGCAGACCAAAACCGATGGTATGCGAAAAATAATTCAGGTTGGTAATCGACGAGGATTTCCAGTCGAAATTGATGTGCGACACGTCGCGATACACGTTGCCGCCGTCATAGAAAACCGTGCCGCCCAAGCGATTGCCGACGAAGGGCAGCCTCATCGGAAAGCGCAGTTCCTGATTGAAAATCAAAATGGCGAGGCCGCCAATGGGAAATCCGCTGCACGGATCTCGCGGTCCGGCCTGATTGAGGCTGAAGCCGCGGAGCGATTGGCCACCGCCGGCAAAAAAGCGCTCGGGGAGTTGAATGATGTCCGTAGAGAAAGTTTGATTCGGATTGCAAACGGTCGGTGAGCCGTTGACGGTATCTCCCAGGGTATTCTCCATGCCGAACCTGGTGGAACGGGCAAAAACGAAATCCCGGCCGAAAGAATGGTAGGAGGAATTCTGAAAGAAGCTGCGCACAAAGCTGCTGTCCGAGCCGAGCGTTTTCGCGGCCAAGCTAATGTCCACAGTGTTAAAAGTTCCGCGCCGCGGGTCGCTGGGATTATCACGGTGGTCGCGGGCGTAGGTGATGCCGACGCCCGCGACGAGAGTGGGCTGGTTATACAGCGGAATTTCGTCCTGCGCCACACGCAACGCGGACGCCACCACCCGGCGGAAAAAATATCGATACAAGATCGAACTGGAAGGGCTGAGCTTCTCCGAAATTTGGAACTGGCCCTCGTAACGAGTCGAGGTGAAGGTCTGGACGTCTTGGCTCTTGTCGGCAAGTCCAGTTAGGGCGGCGCTCAGGGAACGATGCCCCAAGAAATCGTCGGCGGAGTAGGACACCAGCGACCGATATTGCAGCGTGCTGGCCCGGGCCTTAAAGCTCAGCGTTTGGGCGCGCCCGAACATATTCGCACGCGAAAGCTCGATGATGCCGCGCGGGCTGGCGGCCAGCTGGGTGCCGTTCGGATCGCAGGCTTTCTTGCCCGGAGGAGGAGGCGGCGGGTTGGCCGGGCAGTTGGTGCCGATGCTCAGCACCTCAAATCCGAAACCATAACCGAAGGTATAACGGCCACCTTCCTGAACATCCACGACCATGGTCTTGTCCGGGTCGGTGCCCGCGGGATTTTGTGGCGCGATTTGAACGCGGGTAAAAACGCCGAGGTTGTAGAGCCGCCGCTGGGTTTCGACCACGTCGCCTTCGCGCAGTGGCCCTTCGGGCTCGATGGTGACCTGGCGGGTGATCACGGTCGGGCGCGTAAATTGATAGCCGGTCAGCAAAACTTGAGCGACGTCGATCTGCTGGCCTTCGGTGATCTGGTACAGCACTTGAACTTCTTCCGGCTTGGAACCCGGCGAGATTTTTTCATCCAGATGCGCTTCGGGAAAGCCTTCGTTGTAATACATCGCCAGAATGTTATTGCGGTCGCTGGCGACGGCGGCAGCGGAATACGGTTGACCCGGCGAAGAGCCCACCACCGCCAGCAGCGAGTCGGTGATGAGCTTGTGATTGCCTTCGATGACCAGCGATTCGACCCTGGTTTGCGGGCCTTCGAGGATGTCAAAAGACACGTAAAGGTTATTTTTCTTCCCCTGGTAATTGGAATCCACCGTGGAAGTCACTTTGGCGTCCAAAAACCCGTTCGATTGATAAAGCGCGACGATCGAATCGCCGTCATCGCGTACCAGCGACTGGCTGAATCGTCCGCTGGAGGCGAACGACGCGGCTTGCAGTCCCAGGCGACCTTCCAGCAAATCCTTGCCAAAGTACTTATTTCCTTTAAAGCCGATTCCAGCCAGGCGGAATTTGTCTCCTCGCCCGATTTCGTAAGCAATGACGCGTTGGCCGGTGGCCGCGTCGTCGTGCGAGCTGACTTGGACGTCCGCATCAAAATAACCCTGGCGCTGGAAATAATCGCGAATGTTGCGGCGGCCTTCCTGGAGTAAGTCCTGGTCGACCGCACCCTCGGCGTAAATGGGGAGTAATTGCCGAAGTTTGCCGGTTTTGAGCCGCGCTCCCGATAGGCTGACATTGATTTTAGGCCCGGTCGTAACACTGTAAGTGAGAGGAACGAGGTTGGTCTGCGCATCGTATTCACCGGAAGTGATCAGGATGCCAGCTCCCAGGTATCCCTGGTTGACCAGATATTTTTTCAGCTTCTGCGATGCACGCGTGATGCGCGCCGACGTGAAGGTGTTTTTGGGTTTGACTCCAGAGCGGCGGATCAGCTCAGCGTCGGCGAACGGAGTTTGATTCTTGAATACGATATTGCCCATCGTGGCCCGCGGTCCGGGCGTGACAATCACCCGCACGTCCATTTGCCGGGTTTCCGGATGCGGGGTCAAAATCCATTTCACGTCGGCCTGGAACAGGCCTTCGGCGCGCAGAGTGTCCTTCAAACGGTCGACCGCTTCCTGCAAGGCGCTTTCGCGGAAGGGTTCACCGAGGCTGAGCCGCATGGCGGCCAACGCTGCTGCCTCCGTGGGTGGCGCTTTCAGGCCTTCGACGCGCACCACGTTGTTATAGAAATTGCGAGTTACTATGAACTGCAGGTGCAGGCCGCCCGCCGAGTCATCTGCGTGGACCTGAATGTCCGCGAAATCGCCGGTACGATACAAGACCCGAATGGCGTCACGTTCGTTGGAATAATCGAAGGGCTGGCCGACCGCCAGAGGCATCGATAAGTTCTCTTGCGATACCGGTTTTCCGGAGGAGTCAACAATCGAGATGGCCGCGATCGGCTGACCCTCGATAGCCCGCTCCTGCGCACAAACCACTGGCGATACCAGGAGAAAGGAAGCGAACGCTCCGATAAACCATACACTTGCGAGAATCCCGGCGCCTCGCGAACGGAACACCCGAGATTTCATTTGTTTGCGTCGAATTGTCATTCGCCCAGAAGATAAGAGCAAAGGTTAGCACAGGCGCGTTGCCTGCCTGCGGTGAAAAGGCGCTATCATGTTGATTCGATTCACCAACCGAACGAACCGAAGCGCTTCGTCGGCAGGCCGATCGCCATATGAACCCTGCGCAACTAGAAAAATACTCCCGCCAGATATTGTTTGGCGAAATCGGCGAATCCGGCCAAGAGCGGCTGCTTTCCGGAAGCGCGGTGATCGTCGGATGCGGAGCGTTGGGGACGGTAGCAGCGGGTTTGCTGGTGCGGGCGGGCGTGGGAAGAATCCGCATCATCGATCGCGATTTTGTCGAGCATTCCAATTTGCAGCGGCAGACACTTTTTGAGGAACAGGACGCGAAGGACGCGCTGCCCAAGGCGGTTGCAGCGGAGCGTCGCTTGCGGGCCATCAATTCGGACGTCGCCGTGGAAGGAATCGTGGCCGATTTGACGCCGGAAAACGCGACGGAAATGCTGAGCGGATTTTCGGTGATTCTCGATGGCACCGACAATTTCGAGACGCGGTTGTTGGTGAACGACGCCGCCATCTCGATGAATATTCCATGGATTTATGCGGCGGCCGTCGGAAGTTACGGCGTCACGATGACGGTGAGACCGGGCGGGACCGCCTGTTTAGCGTGCCTGCTCGAGGATCGTGAAAACGTCACCGAATCAGGTTTAGAAGACACCTGCGATACGATCGGAGTCCTGGGCGCTGCGGTGGGCGTAGTCGCGTCCATCGAAGCGGCGGAAGCGATGAAGTTGCTTGCCGGAAAACCAGAGGCGCTGAACAGAAAGCTAGTTTGCTGCGACGTGTGGAAAGGAAAATTTCAGTCGGTTGGAATCCGGCGCAATCCCGATTGCCGCGCGTGCGGCCGGCACGAATTTGTTTATCTGGACGGAAGCGCGCAACCGGAAATCACGATGTGCGGCCGGAATTCGGTACAAATCCACGAACGGGGACGCAAGCTCGATCTGGGTGCGCTGGGCCGGAGGCTCTCGTCCGACGTGAATGGCAAGGTCCGCAACAACGAATTCCTGCTGCGTTTTCAGGTTGACCCCTACGAAATGACGGTTTTCGCGGACGGCCGAGCCGTAATAAAAGGAACGAAAGATCCGGCGGTGGCGCGGTCGCTGTATTCGCGGTACATCGGATCGTAAATTCAGGTTTCGTGATTAATCGTAGTGGAAGGTTAGCCGACAAAGCGGCGTAAAGCGGATTGGCGCATCGCCGCGCGATCAATATTCTCGCGGGTGTTCATCAGAGTAAGCAAAGTACTGAGGACGCGCGCTTTTAATTCATCTGACATCGGAAAACCGCTGGTGGCCACGTGCACCAGCGCCTCCCCGCGGCTGGCGATCTTGGTAATGAATTCCACCTGGCGTTCGTGACTGGTTTTGGCCAGTGCGGTTTCACGGCGAATTTCGGCACATTCGCTTTCGACAAAAAGCGTGAAATGCATAATGCAGAGGTGTTCGGCGGCGAGGCCGGCCGGGACGTTGATTTTGCAGCCTTTGGCAGTGCAATTTTCAGACACGACACACCTGTAGCGACTCCTTTGTTTTGTAGCATCTCCCTGCGGCTATTACCAGCGTTGGTAAGCGTGTTGCGCTCAATTAGATAGCAGCAAACTCGTATCAGGATGGCGTAGTGGAAGATTTGCGGTGGGTACCAGGCAACGATTCGGAACTTGGTAGAAATACGGATTCATGATGCAACGTATTTGCGGCTAACGACTTGCGGCATTCCGCCGCTCGTGCTAAGAATTTTGTCCCAGCCGTTTTGCAATCCTGATTTCTCGCGAGCCCTATGCCCCATCTGGCTGCACACGATGTAATGACCATGTTCGTCGCGCTGGCGGTCTTGCTTGGCGCCGCCAAGCTCGCCGGCGAAATCATGCAGAAGCTCGACCAGCCTTCGGTGCTGGGCGAGATCATGGCGGGAATCTTGTTGGGCCCCACGGTACTGGGCCATTTCAAGCCAGGCCTGTACGCGTTCATTTTTCCGGCCACCGGGAATCTGCCCATTGTGCTCGAAACCGTGACTACGCTGGGCGTGGTTTTCTTCCTGCTGACCGCCGGACTCGAAATCGATTTAAGAAGCATTTATCGCCAGGGACGAAGTGCGCTGTTGGTGAGTTTCCTTGGCGTGATCATTCCTTTTGCCCTGGGTTTCAGCGCCGCCGAGTGGTCTCCGCAATTCTTGGGCGCGGAGACCGGGGCGAACACACGTATTTTTGCGCTGTTCGTCGGCACGGCGCTGTCCATCTCCGCGCTGCCGGTGATTGCGAAAATCCTGATGGATTTGAATTTGCTGCGCAGCGAAATGGGCACGGTGGTTATGTCGTCCGCTATGTTCGACGATCTGGTTGGATGGATTCTGTTCTCGATGATTCTGGGAATGATGCACGGCGGAGATTCGTCGTTCAGCCAAGTGAAACGAACCATCGTTTTGGTGATCGGATTTGTGGTCCTGTCGTTAACCGTGGTGCGCTGGCTGATCGACAAGATTCTCCCCAGAATTCAGGCGCACACCAGTTGGCCCGGCGGCGTGCTGGGTTTCATTTTCACTTTGACCTTGGCTTCAGCGGCCTTTGCCGAATTTGCGGGAATTCACGCGGTTTTCGGCGCATTCATCGTGGGCATCGCGGTCGGAGAATCGACGCACCTGCGCAAACGAACGTCGGAACTGATTCACGGCATCGTGACCAACGTGTTCGCGCCATTTTTTTTCGCCAGCATCGGCCTGCGTACCAATTTCGTGGCCAATTTCAGCTTACCGATTACGGTGACGGTGATCGTGGTCGCTTGCGTGGGCAAGCTCGTGGGAGCGGGACTCGGCGCGCGTCTGGGCGGGATGGATCGCCGCACCTCGTGGGGCGTAGGCCTGGCGATGAACGCGCGCGGCGCGATGGAAATGATTCTGGGCCTGATCGCGCTGCAAGCCGGCTTGATCCAGGAAAAGATGTTCGTCGCGCTGGTGGTGATGGCCCTGTTTACTTCTTTGATTTCCGCGCCGGCCATGCATTTTCTGATTCGCAGCCGCCGCGAAATCACGCTGAAAGAAACCATCACAACCAAGCTATTTCTTCCCGAATTGAAGGCGCACACCAAGCTGGAGGCGCTGGAGCAAATGTGCGCGGCCGCGGCCAACACCGTGAATAACGCTCCGGAGAGATTTTTGCGGCTAATCCTGGAGCGCGAAGCCATCGTGCCCAGCGGGTGGGAGAACGGCCTGGCGGTTCCGCACGCCCGCGTGAACGGTTTGCCACACCCGATCGTGGTGGTCGCTCGGGTGAACAACGGAATTGATTTCGATGCGCGTGACGGGCGGGTGGCGCGGCTGATTGTGATGATTCTGACCGGCGACAATCAATCGCAGCACGATCTGCTGCGGAACGCCGGAGAATTGTTCAGCCGCAAAGAAGCCATCGAGCAAACGCTGAACGCACAGAGCTTCGTCGAGCTGGTTGCCGCTTTGAATGCGCCGGTAAGTTAGTGGCCGGTGGTCGAGCCGGAGGTCGACGCGGCAGATGCAGCTTCGGCGGGCGGTTTTTCGCCGGCGCGATATTGGGTCCAGGGACCGGCGTCCATATCGACTAGCGCAGGAGACTGCCAGTTGTAGTCGGGATGCGCGTCGAGAAACGCCTGAGCCTTAAAGTCGCTGCCACACGGATGGCCGATGCGGGCGATGAAAGTCATCTTGCCGGCCATGTCGCTGTCCATCACTTTGCCCTGCACCGCGCCAGACGGATTGAAAGGTTGGTGCACAAAACCGGGGTCCGCTTCGGTGGGGTTGTCCCCGTGGCCGCACAGGGTGCGGCGGTTCGCTCCAGTTTTCTTGGTGTAGGAATCGTAATGATCGGCGAGAAAAGATTCGGCCAGCGTGGTGTCGATTTTTCCTTTGTGCGCCGCCATTAGCTCATCCCAGCGGACATGGCGCGCGTTTGCCGACGCGGCCAGGTTGGAGGAATCGAAGGTGGTTTCGTTTCGCAGGACATCCGGATCGCTGGCGAAATTCGAGCCGACAAAATAGCCATCTGTCGATTTCCAGACTTTGGTGTGCCGCAGACCTAATTCAAAGCGCGCGATCTCGCCGGTTTTGCGGTCGGCCAGCAACCAGTCGTTGGCGTAGCCGCCATTGTTTCCGTCGAGCATGATTTTGACGTAGGTGTCGATGGAATCGCCATATTGCATGGCTTTGCGCGCCCGCACGAATTCCGGTTTTCCGTTGACGTCCCAGCCATGGAAATCGGTGATGGTGGTTTCAGTGATCATCATGCCGGCGGAGTTGACGCCAAAATCGTCGTCGCTGGCGATCACTCCGGGAAAGCCGTCCATCAACATGCTGAAACCTTTTTGCGGAACAATGTCGAAGATAATTTTCCAGCGCGCGCCCTGCAGATAGCTGGTCCAGTTGTTGTGGGCCATGACGATTTGGTGGTCTTTGGTGTAGCTGCCGGTGGCGACGAAGGCGCTGCAATGATCGCCGCCGGATTTTGGCGGCCGCGCCGCTTTGGTCTGTTCATTCAGCCAGGGCACGTAGTAATCGGGCAACTCCATGAACGCATTCATCGCGACGATATCGTCGAGATCGAGTTTGACTCGGCGCGCTTGCAGACCGTCGACGATGCCTTGCAGCTCGGCTTGATATTCGGGATCGATCTTCGGCCAGAGCATCTGGCGCGAAGCGCGGCGGAAAAATTCCCAGTCGCGGTCGGTAGTGTGCGTCATCTCCAGGTTGACCGCCGAAAATGCATCGGCAATTTCGTCGGCCANNCCGCCGCGATCGAAGCGATAGCTTTTCGCCAAGCGCGGGTCATCGGAACCTTTTTGCGCTCCCGGAGCCGGCGTCGCGCTGGCGGCATGCGCGGTCTGGCCCTCGTTCAGTGCGAGTAGACGGGCGGCAACAAAGCCCACGGCAGTTGATGCCAGCAGGATGGCGAGCAGTAAGAGCGTCAGGCGGACATGGCGCGAATTCATCTCTAAATTCTCCGTGATTCGCGCGGGGCTAGCCCGGCGCGTTGCAGGCATGGTAGAAGTCGGCTGAGTACAAGTCAACTTATGCATTGCACCCGGAGTGGAACGTCAACTCCGTTGACAGGGCGACTTAGAGCCGTATAATCAGTTGTTTAGCGCGACAGCGCCGACCGCAAGATCGGCCCGGTTTTGTCGGTTTCGGGAGACAAATAACGCAGTGATCTGGCTCTACAACTCATTGACGGATGCGGGAATCAGTGTCGCCGCGCTAGCCTCGACGGCCGACAATCCGTTTTCGAATTATTGGCGGCGAAATACGGATGCGAGCCTGAATCCCTTTCGCGGCCTGTACGCCATCAACGGTTTCGACGTCGCCATTATGATTCCGTATTTCCTGGTGATGACGATTCTGGCAGTGTACGGCATTCATCGCTACGCGCTGGTTTACAACTACTACAAAAATCGCAAACGCATCGCGGGTCCGCCGCCCGAAATTTCCGCGTGGCCGCAGGTCACGGTTCAGCTTCCGATTTACAATGAGAAATACGTCATCGAACGCCTGGTGGAGGCGATTGCCGCGTTCGATTATCCCCGCGAACTGCTCGATATTCAGGTGCTCGACGATTCGACCGACGAAACGCGGGAAGTCGCGGCCAACTGCGTGGAGCGCTACCGGCAATTGGGCGTGCCGATCAGCCACATTCATCGCGATAATCGCGAAGGATTCAAGGCCGGTGCGCTGCAAGAAGGTTTGAAGTCGGCCCGCGGCGAATTCGTGGCCATTTTCGACGCGGATTTCATTCCGCCTGCCGATTTTCTGCGCCGCACGGTGCCCTATTTTATAGATCAGAAACTGGCGATGGTGCAGACCCGCTGGAGCTACATCAACCGGCACTACTCCGCGCTGACCGAAGTGGAAGCGATTCTGCTCGATGGGCATTTCGTAATCGAACATTCCTCGCGGTTCCGCACCGGGCTGTTTTTTAATTTCAATGGGACCGCTGGAATCTGGCGGCGGATCGCCATTGAAGACGCCGGCGGCTGGCAACACGACACGCTGACCGAAGACACCGACCTTTCCTACCGGGCGCAACTGTGCGGCTGGCACTTCATTTATCTGCCAGAGATCGATTGCCCTTCGGAATTGCCAGTCGAGATGAGCGCGTTCAAATCACAGCAGGCGCGTTGGGCCAAGGGTTTGATGCAGACGGCAAAGAAAATCCTGCCCCGCGTGCTGCGTTCGGAAGTGCCCGCGGCGGTGAAGGCGGAGGCTGTTTTTCACTTGACCGCGAACATCAGTTATCCGCTGATGGTTTTCATGTCGATTATTCTGCTGCCGGCCATGATCGTGCGGTTCTATCAGGGTTGGGTGCAGGTGCTGATTATCGACCTGCCGCTGTTTCTCGCTTCCACCTGTTCGATTTCATCGTTCTATCTGGCGGCGGAACGCGCGTTGTATCCGAAGACCTGGAAGCGCACCTTTTTGTATCTGCCTTTCGTCATGGCCGTGGGCATTGGACTTTCGGTGCGCAATGCGATGGCGGTGATTGAAGCGATCGCCGGGGTCAAATCGGAATTTGTGCGCACGCCGAAATATCGAGTGGAAGGCCGGGCTCAGGGCGCCGACGCATGGGCCAAAAAGAAATACCACAAGAGCGCGGGCTGGATGCCGTTTGCCGAAGTAGGGCTCGGGCTCTATTTCGCGGGCGCGGTTTTCTATGCCCTGCAAAATGAAAACTACGCCACCGTTCCCTTCTTGCTGCTTTTCGTGTGGGGCTACCTCTACACCGGCCTGATGTCTCTAGCGCAGACCTATCTCGAACGTTTGCGATTTGGCGTAGTGGAATCGGGAGAAGTTCGTCCCGCGTCGACTGGCGCGCCGGGATTCTAGTTCTGGCCGGCGTTTCTGGGCCTCGCGGCTAACGCGCGCGCGTCCTGCGCGTCTATCCGGAGCAAGTCGTTCCTATCCCTGAACAAAGGAAATCACCGTGAAATTTCGGACTGTGACTGCGCGTTGCGCCGCACTCGTAATCGCGTTTTCGCTGCTGTCTTTTTTTGCGGAGGCGCGATTCCCGCAACCCAACGCGGAATATCAAGCCCGCCGGACCAAGCTTCGCACCCAACTGGACGGACCGCTGGTGCTCTTCGCTTACACCAGCCGCGAAGACTCCTCCGAATTCGCGGTATTTTTCCAAGAACCCAATTTCTATTATTTGACCGGTGATTCCGAGCCGGACGCGGCCATCGTCCTGCTTCCGGATTCCGCGCAGCCCGGCGAGGCGAAAGGGCCGCGCGAAATCCTTTACCTGCCGCCGCGCGATCTACGCCTGGAAAAATGGGATGGCCCGAAAATGGGCCCGGACGATCCGGGCATTGCGCAGAAGACCGGATTCGAAACCGTTCGTCCCTACGCCCAACTGAAAACGGATCTGGAAACGCTGGCGAAAGCCTACAAAACGGTTTACACCATTCTTCCGCCAAAAGTTGAAGATGGATATCCGCATTTTACCGACGCGCTCGCGTTCGTGCATTCCGCAATGCCGGCGGCCAATATAAAAGACGCGGCACCCTCGATTTACGCCATGCGCCAGGTAAAGTCTCCAGGCGAAATCGCGCTGCTGCAAAAGGCTGTCGATCTTTCGGTCGACGCTCACTTCGCCGCGATGCGCGATATGCGGCCCGGCTTGTACGAATATCAAATTGCGGCACACATGAAAGAAGTCCACGAAATGGGCGGATGCGAACGCGAAGCCTATGCGCCGATTGTCGGCACCGGATTGAATTCCACGGTGCTGCACTACAGCGCGTTGACCGATCAGATTATGGATGGCGATGTGGTGGTAATTGACGTCGGCGGAGAATACGGCGGATACGCGGCGGATATCACCCGCACCCTGCCGGCCAACGGAAAATTCACGCCGCGCCAGCGCGAAATCTACGAGATCGTTCTGGGCGCGCAAAATG
>PMHK01000161.1 GCA_003156635.1 Acidobacteriota bacterium
CTTCGGAAAGTCCCGCGCGCGCTTGCTGACCGCGCAGCAGAAAAAAGCGACTTTCAAGGACGTAGCGGGAATCGACGAGCCTAAAGAAGAGCTCTACGAAATCATCGACTTCCTCAAAGATCCGCAAAAATTCCAGAAGCTCGGCGNNGCGCAGAAGTTCCAGAAGCTGGGCGGACGCATTCCCAAGGGCGTGCTGCTGGTCGGGCCTCCAGGAACGGGCAAAACTTTGCTGGCGCGCGCTATCGCCGGCGAAGCGAATGTACCGTTCTTCTCCATTTCCGGATCGGACTTCGTCGAGATGTTCGTCGGCGTCGGCGCCAGCCGCGTCCGCGATTTGTTTGAGCAGGGCAAGAAGAACGCGCCGTGCATTATTTTCATCGATGAAATTGACGCAGTCGGTCGCCATCGTGGCGCCGGTCTGGGTGGCGGACACGACGAGCGCGAACAGACACTGAACGCGCTGCTCGTGGAAATGGACGGATTTGAATCTAACGAAGGCGTGATTTTGATCGCCGCAACGAACCGTCCGGACGTTCTCGATCCAGCGTTGTTGCGTCCAGGGCGCTTTGACCGCCGCGTGGTTGTGCCGCGCCCCGATGTAAAAGGCCGCGAGGAAATTCTTCGGGTGCACACCCGCAAAGTGCCTCTCTCGGAAGATGTGGATCTTTCGGTGATCGCGCGCGGTACGCCAGGCTTTTCCGGCGCTGATCTGGCGAACCTGGTGAACGAATCCGCTCTGTGGGCCGCGCGCCAAAATCGCAAGTTCGTCGCGATGGTCGACTTTGAAATGTCCAAGGATAAAGTCTTGATGGGCGTCGAACGCCGTTCGATGATTTTGTCCGACGAGGAAAAGCGTAACACCGCCTACCACGAGGCTGGCCACGCCCTGGTCGCAGCCATGACTCCCGGGGCTGACCCGCTGCACAAAGTGACGATCATCCCGCGCGGTATGGCGTTGGGCGTAACCATGCAATTGCCCATCGACGACAAGCACACTTACACCAAGGAATTCCTGGAAGCGCAACTCGCCGTCTTGATGGGCGGCCGCGCTGCCGAGGAAATCTTCCTGCACCACATCACTACCGGAGCGGGCAACGATATCGAGCGCGCGACCGAAATCGCCCGGCAGATGGTTTGCGAATGGGGTATGAGCGTTCTGGGACCGCTGACTTTCGGCAAGAAGGAAGAAGCGATTTTTCTGGGCCGCGAAATCGCACAGCATCGCGATTATTCGGAAGACACGGCGATCAAGATCGACGGCGAAGTTCGCAGCATCGTGACCACCGGATACAGCAATGCTCGCAACATCCTGGAAACGCAGAAAGAGTTGCTCGAACGAATCGCGCAAGCTTTGCTGGAACGCGAAGTTCTGGACGCCGTCGAATTGAAGCTCTTGATGGCCGGCCAGCCCTTGCCGGAAAAACTGCCGCCTCCTCCGCCGGAGCCGCGCGTTTCGGCGAAGGAACCCCAACTTTCACTGCGTCCGGAACCGCGCACCATTCCCGGACTCACCAATGGAGAGAAACCCGCGCCAGCCTGAGAATCGAAAATTCAATTGCTATCGACAAAAGGCCTCGCGATATCGCGAGGCCTTTTTTTTGGGCCCGAGCATTTCGAACCGATGTTTACGAATTGCGGACGAACGTGGAGATGTTACACCCCGAACTGTACCCAGAACACTGCGATGGAGGCATCGCGACCAATCGGACGGCTTGCCGCACGCTTTCAACTTTATAAGGCTTGGCCAGGCAGACCACCGCGCCCACGTGATGGCTGGCCGCGTAGTCGGCAGGCTTCGCGGAGGTGGTGATCAAGATGACCGGAATATGTTGCAGGCGTGGCGTCCCTTTAATCACCGCGCAAAGATCGTGGCCAGAAATGTCCGTGCCCTCTGCTTCCGCGGCTGCGATTATGACGTGGGGAGTTTCGGTCTGGATGATTTCCAGCGCCTGGCGCGGCTTCTCCACCGTGACCACCTGATAGCCGTCTTTCTCCAGGAGTTCCTGCACCGCCCGGCCCACGCGCACATACGATTCCACCACCAGCACACGGACCTGACTCGCGAACGCTGCCGCGGCTTGCCGGAGTACGAAGGATTCCTCCGGCTTGTTCGACAGAAATTGAATGGCCACTTCGTAACCGTGATTGGGAATGACCGAGCAGCGAATTACTTTCGCGGCCCGCGGCGTATTGATCGCGGTGGGATTATCCCAGAAGGGGCAGGTCACTTCCAGGTGCTGATCGGCGATATAGCCTGCACGCATGGTCGGCACCCGGATGCCCTCGCGTGAAATATCCAGGCACGTTACGATCTCTTCAAAACATTCCAGCGTACCCACCCCGCCGCAAATCCGCGCACTGACCGAGACCATGGCCCGCGCCCATTTTCGGCGTTCGCGACCTTCCGGCGTTCCAGCGGCGTGACCTTCCGGGATGTGGGGCTTATCAACGATTTCGAGTTGAGGACTCATCGGGTGCTGGCCTCTCCGGTTGTATAAAAACGCTCAGTCTGTGGCGCTTCGGGCGCTACTGGAATTCTCTATCGGCGAGACGCTTATTTTCTTTAGCACAATAGTCCGCACCGACGGCGGTTCAGCTCTGTTCCATTGTGAATCGAGATGCACTCGCTTCCTCCCGATTTGGCGTAAAATGAACCCATGTCGAAACAATCGGCAAGGAATTTCGAAGTCAGTTGCCCGTGCTGCCAGGCCAAGCTCACGATCGACGGCGAAATCGGCGCGGTTCTTTCCCACGTCGCCCCGCCTAGGCCGCCATCCTCCGTGGACCTGGATAACACCGCAAGTTTGCTACAGAAGCAGGTCGACGCAGTGGAGGCCAAGTTTCGCGCGTCGGTGGAAGCCGAAAAAACCAAAGAAGATTTGCTGGCGCGAAAATTTGCGGAGGGACTGAAGAAAGCGAAAGACGGTCCCATCGAAAAGCCGCTGCGCGATTTCGATCTGGACTAGCCCCACGATGCGGTCGCGGCTGGCACATCCCGAGGTCGGCTTAGGCCGAAGCATATTTGCAAGATCCTTTGTTCTTGGTGCACTTTTCCTGCTGGTGTGCGTCTGCGTCCCACTCCGGATTAACGCCCAGCACAAGCAAACCGCAGCATTGCCCCGACCACGGCGGCTGGACGACGGAATCACGTGGAAACGGGATCCGGCGACGGGCGAACTCACCGCGGTTCTTTCGGGTCCGGGCCACGAGGCCAATGCGGCCGAGAACGCGAGTACTTCGCATTCGATCTCGGTCGTGACCCAAGTGGTTCCCATCACCTGCAGCGTGGTGGGAGCCGACGGCGTGGCCATTCAAAACCTGCAGCAAAAAGATTTCCGTGTGTTCGACGATGGCGCGGATCAGCCTATCGTTTATTTTGACGCTTCGAGCCAACCCGCCAGCGTGGCCATCCTGCTCGACGCCAGCCCCAGCGTGCTGCGCGAATCCGATGAAATGAAAAATGCAGCGCGTGCTCTGGTGGATGCGCTGGGCTCTTCGGATCAAACCGCTGTGGTCGATTTCTCCGCGCACACCTATTTGCAGATTCCCTTTTCCGTTGACTGGGGCGCGATTCGAAAAGCGGTAGGCCGCGTGGACGCCAAGCAGTTGCTGGGAGACACCGGCGGCACCAACATCTACCAGGCAATATTTATAGCGACGAAAGAACTTTTTGCCGGGCGAACCGGACGCAAAGCCATCGTGCTGCTGACCGACGGGCAGGACAGCGGGCTGGGTTTGACCCTCGATCCAGCCACGTCAAGACCGCGGCCCGGCTTGCCTACTAATCAGCTGACCTTCGAAGATGTGCTGCGCGAACTTTCGACTCAGGATGTGCAGGTTTTCGCGGTCTCGACCGAAAGCCGTCCGAAAATCATGACTGCGGATTTTCTGGCCACGCATGCCGGCCAGACTTTGCTGACCGAATCGGCGCGCGATGGAGCAATTCCCGCGTACACACTGTACCTGGCGGAAATGGTGCGGCGGTCGGGCGGGCAGCTTTATTTTCTGCGCGAAGCGGAAACGCTCGCGGACACTTTTCATCAAATCGCCGTGAAGATCCGCGCTGAATACACCGTCGGCTTTTCTCCCACGACCGCCGGCACGGCGCGAACGCCCCGTGCCGGCTGGCACCAATTGCGCGTGGAAGTGATCGGGCATCCGAATGCTACGGTAACCGCGCGCGCGTCTTACTACGTGCCGTCCAAAAGCGAGGTTCAATAGCGGACCATGTTCCCACCACGAAACAATTTCCGGCTGCGGCTCCCACGGCGATCGCTCGCGCTCGGTGAATACACCCTGGTAATGGGAATTCTGAATGTGACGCCGGATAGTTTTTCGGACGGCGGACTCTATCTGGATACCGAAGCCGCAGTAGCACAGGCAATCGCCATGGAAGCCGCCGGCGCACACATCATCGATATTGGGGGTGAATCGACCCGGCCTGGCTCCGCCGGCGTTTCCGCGAATGAAGAGCTCAGGCGAATCCTTCCCGTGTTGGAAAACTTGCGCGGCAGAATTCATATTCCAATTTCGGTGGACACCAGTAAGGCCGAAGTCGCTGAAGCAGCCGCGGATGCCGGAGCTGAAATTCTGAACGACGTCACCGGTTTGCGGAACGATCCCCGGATCGCGGAGGTGGCGCAGCGCCAAAAACTTGGGCTCATCTTGATGCACCTGCGCGGCACGCCGCAGACCATGCAGCAAGCTCCGTTTGCGCGAAACGTGATTCGAGACGTCACGACGGGCCTGCGGGATTCAATTGCGGAAGCTTTGAATGCCGGCGTCGCTAAGCGGCAAATCGTGATCGATCCCGGAATCGGCTTTGGCAAAAGCCACGAACAAAATTGCGAAATTATTCAGCGGTTGCCCGAGTTAGCGAAATTGGGATTTCCGCTCATGCTGGGGACGTCGCGGAAGAGTTTTTTAGGAACGGCGCTGAATCAGGGCGACAGCAAGGATCGGGTTTGGGGAACTGCGGCGACGGTTACAGCAGGCATCTTGCAGGGCGCGCATATTGTGCGCGTGCACGACGTAGCGGACATGGCCCAGGTCGCACGGATGGCCGATGTTTTACGATCGCCTGGGCTACTACACTCATCACGATAGTGCCTTGATGGCCATCGCGCTTGGCACGCATCTAAACCTGCCCAACTGAAAGGCGGCCGCTACAGGTGGCAATACATTAGGACTGGGCGAGTTCTTTGGTCCTGAACGGCAAGCGGCGAAGACGTTTGCCGGTCGCCGCGAAGATGGCGTTGGCCACGGCCGGAGCCGTCGACGGAACACCTGGCTCGCCGATTCCGCCCGGGGGTTCGTGGCTGGAAATGATGTGCACTTCGACGTGGGGCGCGTCGTTGATGCGAATCACCGGATAATTATCGAAATTGCTTTGCTGCACTTGGCCATTCGCGATGGTGATTTCGTCGAAAAGCGCCGAAGTCAAACCGAACACCACTCCGCCCTGGACCTGGGCTTCGAGCATGTCGGGATTAATGACTTGGCCGCAATCGACGGCGACCACGATGCGATCGATTTTTAGCGTGCCGTCTTTCGCCACCGTCACTTCCGCCACGTGCGCGACGTAGCTGCCAAATCCGTAGAGCCCCGCGATGCCGCGGCCGCTTCCCACCGGCAGCTTCTGGCCCCAGTCCGATTTTTCCGCCGCGAGATTCAGTACGGCCAACAGGCGTTCTGGATTTACCGGCGCGTCGCTCTCGTTGTCGCTTTCGCCGGAAGGTTTCTGCGTGGTGGTGATCAACTCGCGATGGAGTTCCAGTGGATCCTTGCCGCTCGCTGCGGCGATCTCATCGATGAAGCTCTGCACCGCGAAATGATTCCAGTTCATATCTACCGCGCGCCAGTAGCCCCGGCGCAGCGACGTGTGCAAGAAACTTTGCTGTAGAAAATAATTGGGCACGGATCCGGCGGGCAATCCGGTACCGGCAATTTCGGTGCCGCCCGTGTCGGGGAGGTCGCCGCCCAGAAAAGTGCTGTCGGTGGACGCTGCTGCAATGTGATGCAACCAGGAAGTCACTTGCCCGTTGGCGTCGAGACCGGCCTGCATGTGGTGCCGGCTGATGGGACGATAGTAGTCATGCTTGATGTCGTCGTCACGCGTCCAGATAACTTTCACCGGCGCGCCGGCAGCGCGTGAAACCAAAGCGGCTTCGACGCCGTAATCGATGCACAGACGCCGCCCGAACCCGCCGCCGATTAAAGTGATGTGAATGGTCAGCGCCTCTGGAGGCATTTTCAAGGCGCTGGCCAATGCGGTGGCCATGCCGTTGGGGTTTTGCGTCGGCGCCCAGACCTCGCATTTCCCCTCGGTCACCGAAGCGGTGCAGTTCAGCGGCTCCATGGCCATATGCGCCAGAAACGGAGTGTCGTAAGTCGCTTCGATTTTTTTCGAAGCCGCAGCGAATGCCGACTCCGGCTCACCAATCTTCTTCAATTCTTTGCCCGGTGATTTAAGCAGCTCGGCCAGTTGCGCGCTTTGCGTTTCCGATGATTCGTCGGCGCCCGGACCGTTGTCCCATTCGATGATGAGGGCTTTGCGTCCGGCGATGGCTTGCCAGGTGGAATCGGCGACCACAGCCACGCCTCCCCACAAATAATGCTGATGCCCGGAACCTTCTTTGCGCTCCTCGCCAAACAGAGGAGGCATTTCCACTGCGGGAACTTCGAACACTTTTTTGACGCCAGGAACAGCTAGAGCTTTCGACGCGTCAAAGTGTTTCACCTTGCCGCCAACGACCGGCGGCCGGGCCACGACGGCAATCAGCATCCCCGGAACTCTAGTGTCGATGCCATAGTGCGCTTCGCCGATGATGATGTGCTGGCCATCGATCCGTTTCCGTTTGGTGCCGACGATGCGGTAGTCCTTGGGATCTTTGAGCGGAACTTCTTTGGGAACCGGAACACTGCTCGCCTTTGTCGCCAGCGCGCCATAACCAAGTTTCTTGCCGGATTTTTTGTGCTCCACAAAGTTGGTGCCAGTGGTCGTGCATTCTGTTTTCGGCACGTTCCAAGTTTCCGCGGCCGCGGTGAGCAACATGTCTCGCGCCGAGGCTCCGGCTTTCCGCAGCGGATCCCAACTGCTCCGGATGCTCATACTGCCACCAGTGGTCATGTCGCCGTATTTCGCGTCGCAGTCGGCTTGCTCGATTTTCACGCTGGACCAATCCGCGTCCAGCTCTTCGGCCAGAATCATGGGCAGAGANNCTTCAGGAGAAATCGCGACGAACGCGTTCGGCACAAAATCGGCCTCGGCGGCGCCTGCTTGCGAAAAACCATTCGTCATGTGGAACGCGACGAGCAGTCCGGCGCCGCCAACCGAGCTGGTTTTCAGGAAATCGCGGCGCGATACCTTATTAGCGAAATTGGGAGACGATGCGCTCATCGGGCGGTACCGGCGGCCGTGCGCGCCCCGCACAAAGCTTGTCCGCACCCAAACTTGGTTCCGG
>PMHK01000073.1:0-2651 GCA_003156635.1 Acidobacteriota bacterium
GGCCATCGAGTTCGGCCAGCAGAATCGATTGCCACCCGCCCAGCGCCATCTCGCCATTTCTCACCGGAACCGAAATCGTGTGGCCCAGAACCATGGCGCGCAAATGCGCGTCGGCATTCTGCCGGCTGCATTCGGAGAGTTTCGGATCATTGTGGCGCCAGTAATCCATGCGCCCGACCAGGCGTTCGAGAAACGATTTGATGTCGTCCATCAAGGCCTGCTGGAATTCATTGATGAAAACCGCGGTCGTGGTATGCAGGGACTGCACCAGAATAAGACCCGCTTTCATTCCATTCTTGCGAATCACTTCGTTCAAATCTTTCGAAATATTAATCAGCTCAAGACGTTCGCGGGTCTGGTAGCACAAAGTATCCAGATACATCTGAATGCCGGGTTTGGACTTCTCCGGCGCGGGATTCGAGCCATTTACCGGAGCGGGCTGGTTGAGCTCAAGGGTCTTCATGAATGCATTCCTCTCAAAAATCGATTAAAGGACGGAAGCTGAGGTACGCGAACGCACTCGTAATTGGATGCGCTAGTTACGCGAGAGTTGCGCGGCGTTCATGGAATAGTCATGCGGTAATTCAGGCGTGCGGGTGGGTTTTGTCGTACACGGCCATGAGCTGCTGGATGCTGGCCTGGGTGTAACGCTGGGTGGTGGAAAGCGAAACGTGGCCGAGCAATTCCTGAATTGCGCGGAGGTCGGCGCCGTCGTTCAGCAGATGCGTGGCGAAAGCATGGCGCAGGGAATGCGGATGCAGATTCCAATCCACTTTGGCCAGCTTGCAATATTTGGTGACGATGTAGCGCACCGAACGATCGGTGAGGCGGCGGCCGCGCCAGTTAACGAACACCGCTTCCACTTCCGGTTTGGCGGCGGCTTCCAGAATTTCCTGGCGAATCGGCCAGTATTCGTCGAAGGCGGTCTGCGCTTTCGCGCCGTAAGGCACCACGCGTTCTTTGCGGCCTTTCCCCAGCACGCGCAGCATCTGCCCGGTTTTGTCCATGTCGCCGAGGCTGAGACCGACCAGCTCGCTGACCCGTAGTCCGGAGGCATAGAGCAATTCGAAAATGGCGCGGTCGCGGCGCGGCACCAGTTTTTCGGTGCGTTTGTCGGATTTACCGAAACTTTTTTCCACGGTGCGTTTCGATTTTTGGGGAAGCTTTGGCTTCGCGGCGTTTGCGCCGCCGGGAAGGCCATCCAGGAAAGTGTTAATTTCTTCCGCGGTCTGGATCCGGGGAATTCGCCGGGGCAATTTGGGAGTGCTGACCAGTCGCGCTGGATTCTGCTTCACGTATTGCTCGCGCACGCAAAATTTAAAAAACGTGCGCAGCGCGGCCAGTTTCCGCGCGATGGTGGGTTTCTGCAATTTGCGGTCGTAAAGCCAGGCCACGAATTCGCGAACCACGCGATGATCGACCTGGCCGATGGGCAGGGTCTTTTCGCCCGGCGGAGTGAGAAATTCCTGAAAGAGTTTCAAATCGCCGTAATAGTCCTCGATGGTCGCGGGCGAAGAGTTGCGCTCGTAGCGCAGGTAGTTGATGAATTTGTCGATGACCGGTTTCATCGGAGTCGAGTGCTGCGGAAATTATAGACCTGCGGCACGGAGGGCGTGGTCATTCGATTTTCAATAGGCCAACGGATTGGTACCGGTCCCGGTTGAGCGTGGCAGGGCACGAACGCGAAATCAGGATTTGCTTCCGGGTCCGGCCGCGACTTCGACCGGTTCCTGCGGATGCACGAATTTCGGCTTGGCCTGCTCGATTGGCGCGGAAACGGGTGTAGTGCCATTGGTCGATGGCGGCGCCTCCGTGGGAGCCGGACCCGCGCCAGCCTCGACGGGCGCTGGGGCTTCGATTTCCCAGTCGCAGCCCTCTTTGATGCAGCTGCGGAAATTGCCCTGCTTGGTGCGCTTCTCGACGATGAACGGCGCGTGGCATTTCGGGCACGGCTCGTTAATCGGCTCGTGCGGCGTGGTGAAATCGCAATCCGGGTAGCGGCTGCAGCCGTAGAAAATGCGGCCCGCGCCGCGGCCGCGCGAAATTCCGCGGCGCACGAATTCGCCTTCGTCGCATTTCGGGCACTTGATGCCCAGGGTGATCGGGCGGGTGTACTTGCATTTCGGATAGTTGGTACAACCGATGAAATCGCCGAAGCGTCCAGCGCGGCGCAGTAGCTGCGCGTCATCCAGCGGGCATTTTTCATCGAGCGGGACGTCGGGCTGGCGCGCGATGCGCGTGCCTTCCACCAGTCGCCGGGTCGTCTTGCAATCCGGATAACCTTTGCAGGCGAGGAACACGCCAAAGCGCCCGCGCTTGATGACCATTTCCTTGCCGCAATTGTCGCAGTACTCGATTTTGGGCGTGCCATCCGCTTCGGCTGGAAGCTCGGGCGACAAATCCTTGATGTAATCGCAATCCGGGTAGCGATTGCAGCCCAGGAAAAATCCGTGGNNTGATGCGCTCGAGCAATTCTCCTTCGCCGCACTTTTCGCATTTCTGTCCGGTGGGGATGCCGGCCTTGTAGGAAAGCATTTCGTCGTCGGCTTTATCCAGGTCGACGATGAAGCGGTCCCAGAATTCCTGCACCGCGGCGCGCCAGCCGAGTTTTCCTTCTTCGATTTCGTCCAGCTCTTCTTCCAGGCGCGCGG
>PMHK01000073.1:2697-46401 GCA_003156635.1 Acidobacteriota bacterium
GTGAAATGCTGATCGGGACGAATGGATTCGAGGCGGAGCACCTGGCCTTCGCGCACCTGGGGCAGCGAGCGGCCTTCGCCGTCATCGTCCTTCTCGTCGTCTTCGCGATCGGCCGCGGCGACCGGCATTTGATACACGCGGAGGTAGCCGTCGAATTTCTGGACCGTGCCGGTGGCGCGGAAAGTGTAGTCGCCGGCGGAAATATCGATGGTGGTCTGGTCGAAAATAGCCGGGAGCATCTGCGAGGCCACGAAGCGCTGCCAGATCAGCTGGTACAGCTTGAAAAGGTCGTCTTCGAGATACGGCCGCACGTCTTCGGGCGTGCGGGTGACATCGGTCGGGCGAATCGCTTCGTGCGCTTCCTGCGCGTCCTTCTTCGATTTAAAGAAATTCGGTTTTTCGGGCAGGTAATTCGAGCCGAAGCGCTCCGGAATCATGGTGCGGACCTGATCGAGGGCGTCGTTTGAGACGCGCACGGAATCGGTACGCATGTAGGTGATCAGCGCGATCGAGCCTTCGCTGCCGAGTTCGACGCCTTCGTATAATTTCTGGGCGATTCCCATGGTGCGCTTCGCGGTATAGCGCAAGCGGTTATAGGAAGCCTGCTGCAGCTTGGAAGTCGTAAACGGCGGCGGTGGGTTGCGGCGCTTTTCCTTCTGCGTGACCGAAGCCACTTCCCATTTTGCTTTTTCAACGGCTGCCAGAACGGCGTCGGCCGCGGCCTGATTTGCAACTTCGAGGTCTTCGCCTTTGAACTTGTGCAGCTTGGCTTCGAAAACCGGAGGAGTGCCGGCGTCGAGCATGGCGTGGATGGTCCAATACTCCACCGGCACGAACGCGCGAATTTCGAGCTCGCGTTCGACGATGAGACGCAGGGCCACGGTTTGCACGCGGCCGGCGGAAAGGCCGCGGCGCACTTTGTTCCAGAGCAGGGGCGAAACTTTGTATCCGACGATGCGATCCAGGACGCGGCGGGCCTGCTGCGCGTCAACTAGATCTTCGTTCACCTGCGCCGGGTTCTCGAACGCGGCCTTGATGGCCTTCTGCGTGATTTCGTTGAACATCACGCGATAAATTTTGGGAGGAGCGCCGTTCGCGGGCGCCACGACTTTCTTTTGGGCCTTCGGCTTGGCTTCCTCGCCTTCTTTGGCTTCGCCCTTTTGTTCTCCCTGGACCTTGGCGATCATTTCCGCGTATTTTTTGGGCCGGCCGAAAATTTCCGCCAGATGCGCGCAAATCGCCTCACCTTCGCGATCCGGGTCGCCCGCCAGGTAGATGGCTTCCACGCCGCGCGCCGCTTTCTGCAGATCGGTAATGACCTTGATCTTGTTGGGAATGACTTCGTAGGTCGGCTCAAAAATATTTTCGGAGGTGACCACCACCGGCTTGGGAATTTTCTTTTCCGGAGCGCCCGCCTTGGCCTTGGTCTTGCGTTTCTTTTTCTTGGGCTTGCCGTTCGGGTCGGCGGGCAGAAGTATCCCGATGTTTTTCTTGGGCAGGTCCATCACGTGGCCGTACGAAGCCTTGACCAGGTAATTCTTGCCCAGGTATTTGTTGATAGTCTTCGCCTTAGCCGGCGATTCGACGATTACGAGTGATCTTGCCATGCGCTAGTGCCTCTTCTCCTCAATACAGGGATGCTGCACGGTCCAATTTCGGTGCAACACACCGCTAGCTGCTGATTTCACCGGCGGCCCAAATCATCGTTGCCGCCACCGTTCTAACCTTAATATGGAGCAGATTTCCTACGGCTTGGTAAAGGGCGAACTGCCACATCCCCATGGCCTACCATCCTAACTGCAATTTCCTCGGGCTGTTACAACATGGCTTTAAGGAATTGCTTGCCTGGTAACTGACGTACCACGCCTTTGAGCTCCAGGTCAAATAGGCTGGCCAGCACTTCGGAGGAGGTCAGCCCGGAATTCTCGACCAAATCGTCCACCAAGCGGGCTTCATCCGGGGTCAGAAGATCGTACAAAATCCTTTCGTTGGGCTCCAAACCTTGCTCAACGAGCATGGTTCTTTGCTCGCTGTTGGCCGATTCCACCGGCAAAAGCTCGGCGCGAATCGGCGTGGGGAGCTCTTCGATCACGTCTTCCCAACTGGTGACCAGCTTGGCGCCCTGTTTGATCAGTTGGTTCGGACCGAAACTCGTGAGCTGGGTCGCGTTGCCCGGCACAGCGTACACTTCGCGGCCAAATTCCATGGCCAGCCGTGCGGTAATCAACGATCCCGAGTACTGCGCTCCTTCAACCACTACCACGCCCACCGCCATGCCGGAGATGATGCGATTGCGAATCGGAAAATTCTGCGGCCCCGGGAACGTGCCCATGGCGAATTCGGAAATTATCGCGCCGCGTTTTTCCATCTCCGCGAAGATTTTTTTGTTCTCCTTGGATAGCTCACATCGATCCCGCAGCCGAGGACGCCGATCGTCGCGCCGGACGAAGAAGCCAGGGCTCCTTTATGCGCGCTGGAATCGATGCCCCGCGCGAGCCCACTGACGATCACCAGACCGCGATCGGCCAAATCCTTGGCCAGTTTCTCCGCCATTTGATTCCCGTAGGGCGTCGGACGACGCGAACCCACGATAGAAATCAAATGACGGTTCAGAAGTTCAACGTTTCCGCGCACATAGAGGAGAGGCGGAGGATCGTAAATTTCGCGCAGGCGCCGCGGATACTCGGGTTCGTCCCAGGTGAGCAGCCGAACACCGGCGGCCTGGGCCTGGGCCAATTCTTTCGCGGCAGCGCTCAGCGGCTGCCGGGTATGGAGCGCCTGCGCCACCGCGGCGGGCAGGCGCTGCGCTTCCAATTCGGTCAGCGAGGCGTTGAAAATCGCGTCCGGGCTGCCCATCTCCCGCAGCAGCTTTCCGGCCATGCGTGCGCCGAGGCCCGGGGTCAACGTGAGCGCCAACCATCCCAAGTATTGTTCGGGGTGCATCCGCCTTGGGGCGAGCCTACGCGGATGTTATAGAACCTGTCAAGTCATCTACGCGTTATCGACACCGTTGGTGACAGGCCGGCTGGATTATGGAGCAGCTTTTACTCGACTTTCCCGCTTCGGTTCAGGTTTGCAGCGGCCCGCCACGGTGTAGACTCTTCGCTGCCAAAACACCTCATGTTTCTGCGCGGGAGACGTTCCTTGAAAACGACACAATTCGTTCTGGCTGCGCTGCTCGGATTCTTCGCGCGGTCCATTCCGGCCTCGGCACAAAACATTCAGGTCGATATCACTCCGGCGCACGCCACCAATCATTTTGTGCCCAATCAAACGCTCGGCGCGGGCGTCGACCGCATTGCGCAGGAAGCCATCGACAAGGGGCTGGCGCAGCCGGCGCTGGATCAGGCTTTGAGTTCCGGCTGGCAGCCGGTGACGTATCGCCAGAATACGGAATTGGCGGTGGAAGCCTGGCACTGGAATCCGCAGGGAACGTGGAGCGATCCGAGCGGAAGTGGAAAGGGATATTTCACGGGCTCCGCGAACCCAACCGAATCGATTCGCTATTCGTATGGGTACTCGCTGCCGCATCGCGGATTTACGCGCAACGATGGAACCGACAACGTCGGTTTTTCCCGGATCACCGACGGCGACCCGAGCAGCTACTGGAAAAGCAATCCGTACCTGACCCAACGATTCACCGGCGAAAGCGATTCATTGCATCCGCAATGGATCGTGGTGGACCTGGCGCAACTGCAGCAAATCGACGCGATGCAACTCAAGTGGACCGACCCGTTCGCGATTCGCTACGTCGTCCAGTACTGGACCGGCGATGATCCGATCAAGGCGCCCACTCGCGGGATCTGGCAAACTTTTCCGGGCGGCACGAACGCCGAAGGCAAGGGCGGTCTGGCAATTTTGCAATTGGCGAGCGCGCCTTTGCCCGTTCGTTTTTTGCGCATTTTGATGACGGAATCGTCGAACACCTGCGATTCGCACGGGGCGAGCGATCCTCGGAACTGCGTGGGCTACGCCATCGACGAGCTGTACATCGGGACGACGACCGCCGACGGACAATTTCACGACGTGGTGCGGCACACCGCGGATCAGGAGCAGACCACGACGTATTGCTCGTCGGTCGATCCCTGGCACGAGCCGTCCGACCTGCATTCCACGGCACAAGCGCAGGTGGGATTCGATTTATTTTTCACCAGCGGAGTTACACGCGGACTGCCCGGCATGATTCCGGTGGCGCTGCTCTACGACACTCCCGACAACGCTGCCGCTGAGCTCACTTATTTGCAGAAGCGCGGATATCCAATTTCGTACGTCGAGATGGGTGAAGAAGCCGATGGGCAATACATGCTGCCCGAAGATTACGCCGCGCTGTACGTCGAGTGGGCCACGGCACTGCATCGGTTGAATCCAAATCTGAAACTGGGCGGTCCATCGTTTCAGGGCGTAAATAAAGACATCGAGGTTTGGCCCGACGCGAATGGTAAGGTTTCCTGGACCGCGCGCTTCCTGGATTATTTGAAGCAGCACCAGCGGATGAACGATCTCGCGTTTTTTTCCTTCGAGCACTATCCCTACGACCCGTGCCGGATTCCCTGGGGCAGCCTGTACGACGAGCCGGACCTGGTGAATCACATCATGCAAGTCTGGCGCGAGGATGGAGTGCCGGCCAATGTTCCGATGTTCATCACCGAAGGAAATCTTTCATCGGCTTCGAGCGAGACGTACATGGATCTTTTCTCCGGCCTGTGGCTGGCCGATTATGTCGGCTCGTTTTTGAACGCCGGCGGCAACGGACTGTATTACTTCCATTATTTGCCGCTGCAGATGGAGCACGGCTGCAACGATTCTCCCGGAACATTCGGCATGTTCACGGTGGATGCGGATTACAAGATTCAGCAGCCGCTGGCGCAATTTTTTGTGGCGCAACTGATCAATCTGGAATGGGCGCAACCGGGAAGCGGGGAACATCGCGTGTTTCCGGCGAAGGGCGACGTGGATGACGGCGCGGGTCATGCCTTGGTGACGGCTTACGCCTTGCAGCGTCCCGACGGACAGACCGCGCTACTGATTGTGAATCGCGACCAGCACAATTCGCACCAGGTCCACATTTCGTTTCAAGATCAGACCAAGCAGGGCGCGGCTTGGTTCGCCGGCGCCGTGCAGGTTCTTACTTTCGGCAGCGCGCAATATCACTGGCAGCCCGCCGAGACTCGCTTCATGGCCCACTCCGAACACGCCGGCGAACGGCCGGTGGTGACCAACACCAAGGGATTCGCCGACCCGGACGGACCGATCAAGCGCACGGACACAACAGCGGGCAAAGAAACTTCGTTCGAATTGCCGGCAGCATCGGTGACCGTGATCCGCGGAAAGATTTCCGAAAACTGAAGAAGCCGGCCGACGAACCGAATTATCTTTTTCCAGGTTGGAAAATAATTCGTCCGCCGCGAATGGTGAATCGGACGTTCGCGAAGTTAGTCACGTCTTCGGCTGGATCGGCGTTCAGGACGACGAGGTCCGCTGCCATGCCCGGCGCAATCGTCCCGCGCTTTTCGGATTCCTTGAAGCGTGCCGCCGGCGCGGTGGTCAGACTGGCCAGAATCTGCATCGGCGTCAGGCCCGCATCTTTCATCAGTATGAATTCCTCGAGGGGATCGTAATCGGTCATATAGCCGACATCGGTCCCGAACAAGACCTGGCCGCCGGCTTTCGAAAATGCGGCCAGCTGCCGAGCGCCTTTTTCGGCGAAGGCGCGCTGTTCCTCGAATGTCGCATTTTCCTTGGCCGCCTCAAATTCCCATAATTTCAAAGTGGGCACCAGCGACATGTGGATCGCCAGCATTTTGGCGATGAGCGCGTCGTCCCACAGGCCGACGATCGGCGTGGTGTGCGCCAGCACGTCCACATGGGCATCCAGCGCCACCTGGATTCCCACGAAATTTGAAGGATGAGTGAAAACCAGTTTGTTGTTGCGATGCGCTTCGTCCACGGCGGCGCGCGCGACGTCCACCGGCATCGGCTTCACTTTATCCCGCTCGACCAGCGAGCCGGTGAAAAGTTTCACCAGATCCGAACCGCCGGCGAATTCTTCGCGGACGATTTTCACCGCCTCCTCGGGAGTAGAGGGCTGCGGAAGTATTCGTTGAATCTCCAGCGGCAGCGATTCGCGCACATAAAACGGCAGTCCATTGGGCGGGTACAACCCGGCGCCCGCCGTGAGTATCCGCGGACCAGGAACCTCTCCCGAATTCACGCGGGTGCGAATGGCCACGGTGTTGGCGAGATACGATGACAAATCGACGGCGGTGGTGACGCCGTAGCGCGTAAGCATGTCGCGCATCTGCTGGGTGAGTTTCGCGGCAGGCTGGTGCTCGGCGTCGTCCCATTTCGTTTCGGTGAAATGAACGTGACTATTCTGGAAGCCGGCGGTGATCACCTTTCCCGCGCAATTGATAACGATGAGCCGGGGAATGCTCGGGTCGGCGGACGCTCGGTCGGCCTGAACCGCGACGATCTTTCCGCCGCGGATCGTTACCGAACCGTGTTCGATCGGCGGAGCCGTGGGCGAGGTATAAATTTTGGCGTCTTGCAGAATTAATATTTGATCGTCGGAGGAAGGGTTTTGGCCCTGGGCAGGTACGAGCCCGACACTCATCACTAGAGCCGCACAAACCACACTGAGAAACAATCTCACTTTGTCCTCCGCCACGCCGGCACGATTCCACAAATTACCGCAGTTTCAGGAATAGCGATACGTCACGAGAGCCGCAAAAGTTCGGACGGCCTCAACTCAGGTGATGCGGAAGCTCGCTGGGTTTATCCGCAAAATTGGTAGAATGCGCGCCATGCGAATGCTCCTGGTTGCCGTTTTTCTTCTGGCCTCGGCGATGTCGCCCATGCCCGTTTGGGTGGTGCAAACGTCGGGGATCGATACAAATTTGCGCGGGGTCAGCGTCGCGCATTTTTCGGATTCTAGTGGCGCGCCCACTTCCGTGGTCTGGGCCTCCGGCTCCAATGGCGTGATTTTGAGGTCGCCTCGCACGGGCAAAGAGTGGACCCGGCTGCACGTAGCCGGCGGCGAAACGCTGGATTTTCGCAGCATGCGGGCCTTCGACGAGAAGACGGCTTACGTGATGTCCAGCGGTGAAGGCGAGAAATCCCGCATCTACAAAACCACCGACGGAGGCCAGACCTGGGCGCTGCAATTCACCGGATCGCGCCCGACGTTTTTTCTGGACGCGCTGGTTTGCGATTCGCCGAAGCATTGCCTGGCGCTGAGCGATCCGGTCGACGGCCGATTTCTCATCATTTCCACCTACGACGGCGAAAAGTGGCTGCCGCTGGATCAACTGGCCATGCCGCTGGCGCTGAAAGATGAAGGAGCGTTTGCGGCGAGTGGAACTTGCCTGGCGTTATACGGAAACAATATTTATTTTGTGACCGGCGGACCGGCAGCGCGACTTTTTCATTCGCCGGATCTGGGGCGCAGATGGTCGGCGATTCCGCTGCCGATTGCGAGCGGCAATCCTGCGGCCGGTGCTTTTTCGGTGGCTCGCCACGGCAAGAATATGGTGGTGGTCGGCGGCGACTATAAAAATCCTGGCCGGCGCGAGCGTGTCGCGGCCTACTCGCATGATGCCGGGCGGACCTGGAAATTGGCGACGCAGTCTCCCGCCGGATATCGCTCGGCCGTTGCATGGCTGGACGATCGCACAATTGCTACCGCTGGACCAAGCGGCGAAGAAATCAGCACCGATGGCGGCGTGCATTGGAAACCGAATAGTACGCTCAATCTGAATGCGCTCGCGGCTTTGGATCTGCATGAAGCGTGGGCCGTCGGCGCAAATGGGACGATCAGCCGCTTCTCACTCGAAACGCCGTAGGGTCCGAACGGAGCAGGCCAAAAACGCATTCAGGCGGCCATTTACGGGCCAAATCGGCTGAAATCTGCGAACGATTCGGAATTTCAGACGCCGAAAGGCGGCGCGAGCCATATGTTATATTTATGAGGCGTCATTCGTAGGGTATGGATGGGCGTTCGCATGCGCAAACTTCGAATTTCGATTGTCGAGTACCTGAACACCGCGCCGCTGGTTTGGGGATTCACCGACGGGCCGCTGGCGGGGAAGTACGAGCTTTCGTTTACCGTTCCCTCGCAGTGCGCCGAAGCGCTCCGCCGCGGTGATGTCGACGTGGCCATCATTCCTTCCATCGAGTATCAACGCATCGAAAATATCGTCGTGCTGCCGGACATGGCAGTCGCGGCCAAAGACGAAGTGCGCAGCATCCTGGTGGTGGCGAAAAAGCCGATCGAGCTGGCGAAACGCATCGCGCTCGACACCAGTTCGCGCGCGTCGCAGGCCTTGGTGAAAATACTGGCCGACGGCCTGTGGGGAATCAAACCGGAATTCGTGGACGCGCCGCCGGACGCGAGCGAAATGCTGCAATCCGCCGATGCGGCGTTGATCATCGGCGACCCGGCGCTGCGCATTGCGATGAAGATGGAAGCTCTCGCGGCGAAAGTGGCCAGCGGAGAAGATTGCTGCAAGGGCGACCCGGAAGATATGCCGGTCCCCGGATTTGAAACCACATTTGTCTACGACGTCGCTTACCAGTGGCGCGAGATGACCGGCAAGCCGTGCGTGCTGGCGATCTGGGCCGGGCGTCCGGAGGTTATGACGCCGGAAGTCGTCGCTGATTTCGAGGCGTCTAAGCAGTTCGGCGTGTCGCATTTGCGCGACATTGGCGAGGCGGCCGCGATAAAACTCGATATGCCAGCGCGCGAGCTTGAGCGATACTTGAGTGAGAACATTCACTTCGGGCTGGAGCCGGAATATCTCGAAGGCTTGGGCTGGTATTACGAAAAAGCCGCGGCGCTGGGGCTCATTCCGCGCAACAAGCCTTTGCAGTTTGCGGGCACCACGGTTCGCGGGCCAGCCAGCGCCAAGGCGATGCAGTAAGAATCGATATTTCGGCAAGCGCAGAGGTCTGAAGCAAAACAACTATGGGAATCTCCAAACAAGAAGCGCTCGATCTTTTTAACTCCGACGACCTGATCGGCATCGGCATGGCCGCGAACGAAGTGCGCCGCCGCAAAACCGACCCGCGCGTGGCGACGTATCAGATCGACCGCAACATTAATTACACGAATTTCTGCACCGAATATTGTTCGTTCTGCGCGTTCTACCGGCCTATTGGCGCGAAGGACGGCTACATTTTGCCGCTCGAAACGATTTACGACAAAATCCAGGAAATGATCGAGCTGGGCGGTAACGGAGTTTTACTGCAGGGCGGCCTGCATCCGGACCTGCGCATCGAGTTCTACGAAAACATGCTGCGGTCGATTAAGGCAAAATTCCCACACGTGCATTTGCACTGCTTTTCGGCGCCGGAGATTAACTGCATCTCCGAAGTTTCGGGATTGTCGGTGCGGGACACGATCGCGCGCCTGCGCGATGCGGGGCTGGATTCCATCCCGGGCGGCGGGGCGGAAATTCTCGACGACGAAATTCGCGCGAAAATTTCGCGGCTGAAGTGCCGGTCTGACGAGTGGGTCAACATGCATCGCGACGCGCATAGCCTGGGCATGCGCACAACGGCCACCATGATGTTCGGCTGCGGCGAAGAATATCGCCACCGCGTCAACCATTTCGAAACCGTGCGCCAGATTCAGGAAGATACCGGCGGCTTCACGTCGTTTATTCCCTGGTTTTTTGCGCCGGAGAATACTCCGTTGGGCAAGAAAATTCCCGAAGCGACTGCTTTTGATTATCTGAAGACGCTGGCCATCAGCCGGCTGTATCTCGACAACATCGACCACATTCAGTCCAGCTGGCTTACGCCCGGAATTAAAATCTGCCAGCTCGGTTTGCAGTTTGGCGCCGACGATGTGGGCAGCATTTTGATTGAAGAAAATGTGGTCTACGCCGCGGGCGTGCGCAATCGCACCAACGAACAGGAATTGCGCCGCATCATCTCCGACGCGGGCTACATTCCGGCGCAGCGTGACACGCTTTATCGTTCTTACGCTTGGAAGCCCATCGCAGCGTAGATTTTCTTTTCCGTTTCGTCTTAGAACTTCGGTGGCAGGGTCACTTCGAGGACGACTTCGGTTCCTTCCGGTAGGTCCAGCGGCTCATTAATCACCAGCGCGCCTGAGATATAACGAGCGCGCAGCGCGCGCGGCAATTTCACCTGCGGGTTTTCCGGCGTCGATGCTTCCGCGGCGGGCTTGCTTTCCGCAGTCGCGGGTCGTCGATTTTCGATCTTCGCCGTTCCCCCGGCATCGAGCGCCACATTGGCCAACGCATCCGCATCCTTATTCAATTCGCGGCGGACATGCTCAATCGCGAAGTACTGCAGCTGGCGGGAAAGTTTGGCGGCGCGTTCCTGCAGCGGCTTCAGATCCGGACTCTTCACTTTGTAAACGCCTTGCATCTGCCGCACCAGCAATTCGGAATCGCTGCGAATGCGCAGCGACGAAATCCGGTGGATCGTGGCGTAATCGAGCGCCGCTAGCAGCGCGAAATATTCCGCAACATTATTCGTCTCGCGTCCGATATTTTTGGCGAGTTCCAAAACGATTTTTCCGTCGGGATCGCGCAGCACCACTCCGTACGAAGCCGGGCCGGGATTGCCGCGCGACGCGCCATCAATATTGGCGACGTGCACACCCGCCGGAACGGACGCCTGCGAATCCGCGAAAAGCCGCGCGCTTCCGGGTGGGCTGGTCTTAGTGGGCCGCGCCAAGATTTTCAGTTCTCGCGATGGGTGGAAGTGGAGTTAGGAGCGGGAGGGGCAGGCTGGGCATTGGCCACGGCCGCCGCGGCAGTGGGTTCGGTGTAATAAAGGATGCGGGTGCACGTTTCACAGTGAAACATTTCGTCCGTGGTGGAGCGTCGGATGGCCTGAATCACCTGCGGCCTCATCCGCATGCCGCAGGCGCTGCATTTCTCTTCGCGAATTTCAGCCAGGGCCAGGTTATCGTGTTTTTTCATGATGCGATCGTAATGATCCATCATGCTTTCCGGAATTTCGGTGACGGCGCGCTCGCGTTCGGTGTTCAATTGCGCCAATTCGTGTTCGGCTGCTTTCTTTTCCCCGTCAATCTTGGCGCGCTCGACTTTCGCCACGTCTTCCGCGGCCTTCACCACTTTTTCGGATTCTTTGATCTGCCGTTCGTACTGCTCGCCCGCGACCATTTGTTCCAGCAACCGGTCTTCGGCATCGGCGATCTCTTTCTCGCCGTTGTCCACTTCGTGCTGCAAGGCTTTGAACGCCTCGTTGGTTTTGACCTGCGAGGTCTGGTCCTTATATTTGCGGACTCGTTCCTTCCACTGCTCCACATCGAGTTCGTACTTTTTTCGATCGCGCACCACGGCAACTTGCGCGGCTTTGGCCGCGTCCAGTTCCGCTTTCGCGGCGGTGATGTATTTCTCGGCATCGGCGCTGCGTTTCGGAAAACTGGCCAGCCGCGCGCGCACCGCCTGTAGCCGCGTGTCGACGCTCTGCAGTTCGAGCAGGTCCTGAAGGATTTTCATCACGATGCGGGCATTCTAACACATTGCCGCGGGCGGGTCGTTCGACGGCCGTGTACGCCGGATACGGCCAGAAACCACTTATAACACGAGACTTCGCACCCTCCGGTTCAGCCGCAAGCGGTGAGTCTTTTTCCGGCGGCCACCCGTATTACGGATATGATGCTGGGCGCGGCGATCTTCGGCGGAAGTCACAACAACTCAGCGACAGCGATCTGGGAGGCGGGCGTGGGTCTGGAGACTGAAATTGCCCAGCTTCGGCGTGGCGATTTGGATGCGCTGTCCACGCTGCTGACGCGATATCAGAACCGGTTGTATCGTTATCTGCTGCGGATGGTGCGCCAGCCGGCCGAAGCGGAAGATCTGTTCCAGCAAACCTGGCTGCGCGTGGCCGAGAAAATTCACAACTACGATCAAAACCGTAATTTCGATGCGTGGCTGTTCACTCTGGCGCGCAACCTGGCCATCGATCATCTGCGCCGGCTGCGTCCAGAAAGTCTGGATGAGCCGGTCGGTGACCACGCCGGCGGAGAATCCGCGGCGGCGCGGCTAGTCTCGCGCGAAACGCCGGCACTCGATCGGGTGCTGGCGCGCGAACGCACCAGCCGCCTGGCCGACGCCATGGAAACGCTGCCGGTGATCCAACGCGAAGTTCTCACGTTGCGCTTCGAAGAAGAATTGAAGTTGGAAGAAATCGCGGAAATTCTGGGCGCGCCGCTTTCCACGGTGAAGACGCGCCTGCGCCGCGCGCTGGATCGTCTGCGCGGAAATCTGGAATCGCAATTCCCTGGGGAAAACTGGCAATGAGCGACCACGACAAAATTCGCGAACTATTGCCGCTGGCGGCCGCCGAAGTTCTGGACCAGCAGGAAGAGCGGCTGCTCGCAGAGCATCTGCGCACATGCAGCGTGTGCGCCGCGCAACTCGAAGAATGGCGCTTGCTGGCCGGCGGTCTGCGCCGGCTGCCGACACCGCAACCGCGTGGCGTGGTGGTGGAACGCGCGCGAGCCATGGCGCAGATTCGCCTGACCGAACACCTCGAGCACCAGTGGAATCGCGGAGTGATGACCGGCCTGATCGCCTTCGCCTGGATTCTGACGCTGCTGAGCTGGCCCGTATTTCGATTTATCAGCGGCGGATTTCTCAGCATGCTCGACCCGCAGTTTAGCCATACCTGGCTGGTGTTTTGCGTGTTCACGACTTTGGTGTGGGCAGGTGGAGGCGCGGCCGCAATTCTGCTGTCGATGCAGCAACGGCGCGAAAGGAGCTTGGCATGAGTCGCTTCACTGAAGAATTGAAAATAATTCCCAAGACCGCGCGAATCATCGCGGGATTCGCCTATGTCGCGGCAGTGGTGTTCTGGATCCTGATGTTCCTGTTCTCGCACGACCGGGAAATGCAAAGCCTCCCGGAAGCGGGAAAGATCGCAGTGGTCTTGCTGCCGGGAGTGATACTGGCTTGCTACGTTTTGCTGATCGGCTACGTGAACGGGGACGCCCGGCGGCGCGGCATGCGTTACGTGATGTGGACGCTGCTGGCCATGTTCATTCCCAACGCGATCGGCATCATTCTGTATTTCATCCTGCGGGATCCGCTGATGAAGCCGTGCCCGGGTTGCTCGCTGATCGTGCGGCCGGGCTTCACCTTCTGCCCGCACTGCGGCACTTCGCTGCGGCCGACTTGTTCGAACTGCGGCAAGGCGGTCGAAATCGGTTGGGCGAATTGCCCGCAATGTGGAACGAAACTGCCGGGAGTTGGGCCCGCGCCGAATCCAATCGGTTGAGCCGGCGGATCGCGCGCAGGAGATCCAGGGATGAATGGCTCGCTACTGGGTGGTCTGCACTTCCATCGTCTGATCCACCGAATAGTTCTGGCAGCCAGGATTCGTGGTCGCCGGGCAATGGGTGAAGACGCGGAACCCGCCGCCGGAAAGATCGACGTCGTACACATAGCCATCGCGACCGGTAGGGGCGAGGGCCAGGGCGCCGCTCGAAGTTAACTCAGCCAGCGAGACATACGCTCCGTGTTCGGCCTGGTACGTGCGTTCGGCTTGCGCGATTCCCAGCAGATCGTTCTTTACGCCGACCATGTTGATGGTTTGCGTGGGCGTCAAGCCGCTGGTCGACTCCACCTTCTGAAAATAATTTTTGTAGGCCATCACGGCGATCAGCGCGACGACTAATAATCCGACTAAGCTTCCCAAGCCTCGCATCGTTCACCTCGGGTACCGCAGGCGCCTCACGCGCTTCCTGCACTGCATGCGCGCTTTTCGCGAGCTTACCGCCGTCGCGGGGATCAGACAACCGAAGGGAATGGACCGGTCACCTATGAATTAGCCTGACCGAAAGGCCGGCGGTCAGCGGGAGTGGACTGTTCCGGAATCCGCTGCTGATTCGTGAATGCTGAGGATGTACCAGCGGTCTTCGGCTTTGCGGCAGAGCATCATGCCGTGCCCCGCGGAATGCACCGACGGGGATTCCAGCGTGTAATCGTACGAAGTCCAGACGACGTCGCCGACGGCCTGTTGATCTTTCATGGTCATCGACATGCGCGCGGGAGGATTCGAAGAAAAATATGCGCGGCGAAAATGATCAGTGGCGCTAGCGCGGCCGTGATATTCGCCGCTGGGACTAATCAGCACGAAGTCCGGATCGAGGCATTTCGCGAGCTGGTCGGCATTCGCTTCGTTAAATGCCTCGGAGCAGAGCTCCATCGATTTCTGCATGTCGCGAATCATCGCCAGTTCCGCCGGGTCGGGAGCGGCCAGGCCGAGACGAGCCACGCTGCGCTTCAGGTCGATGGTCACGTTCAGCTGTTCGAGCAGGTCCACGCCAAGAATTCCGTCGATCGGACCTCCGCAGGCTTTGGCGATGGCGCTCAGGTCCACGGCGGGAAGTTTTACATCCAGCAGGCGGCGATTGCCGAGCCGTAGTTCGGAAATCGAAACTTCGCGTGCCGTGGCCGCTTTGGTTCCATTCCAGGAAGAGATCTCAACTTGCTTGGAGCGCCCGGCGGGGAATGATTTGACGTTCAACATCGAAGTGGCGGCGGTATCCACCAGAAAATGCATTTCGATCTTGTCGGCTTGCACCACGACCACCGGGAGACGATCGCAGCGCTCCAGCGGAATCTCGGAGGACGGGATTTGCTGCGCGCAAGCACTCCCGGCGATGCCGAGCACCACAGCAAGTGTGGCGAACGCCGCGATCAAACCATTCCAGCGGAGTTTCATGGGGCCTCAACTGTTCTTGGTGCTGACTTGCTCCAGTCGCTGCAACACGGCGTTCCGCGCGGTGCGAAAAGCCGTTTTGTCTTTGAACAGACGCGAACTCCAGTTCGCCGCAGTGGCCAGCGCGTGCATCTCAAACGCGAGTTGATGCGGGTCCACATCTTTCCGCATCTCGTTGGCTTCTTGCGCTGCGCGCGCCGTGTGCTCGAGCTTGCCGAGCCAGGATTTCATCAGCAGCATCACCTGGTCGCGCACCTTTCCCGGCCGGTCGTCAAATTCGAGCGAGACCGCCGAAAAAAAGCAGCCGCCCGGAAAGGTTTTTCCATCCGCGTAGGAAATCCAATTTTCGTAGAGGGTCCGCAAACGCTTCATGCCCTTTTCGTCCTGGGCCGGGAAGATCACGCGTTCGATAAAGAGCTGCCGCGCGGTATCGACCACCGCCAGCTGCAATTCTTCTTTCGATCCGAAATGCGCGAACAGGCCACTCTTGCTGATGCCCAGTTCGGTGGCCAGCTTGCCGATGGTCAATCCTTCCAACCCCTCGACCGAGGCGATGGAGACGGCGGTGCGCAAAATCGAATCGCGGGTTTTCAGGCCGCGGGTGCGCTTGACTTTGGTTTTGGGAGGGCGCATCTTCATTACCGAGATAATAGCACGACCGTTCGTTTTATTAGCAAGGAGAATTTTAAGCAACAACGAATTGTCGACTGGCGTTTTGCGGGAGTTCGACCCGCGAGGCTGTGGTTCGTCCTCGCGGGAGCCTCCGTGGCCAGACTCGGCTCGCAGCGGCCTGCTGGTGATCCGGTGCACGCAGCTTGACGTGTGTGACTAAAATGTTAGAGTGACCGTCGTAATTGGGTCGATGGTTTGAGGGTGAGGAGTTTTCTTCGGAAATGGCGCGCGCCAAGAGCAAGCCGCGAGAATCTTCCACCGACTCATCGGCCGGCGAGCGCAACCGGCACGGCTTGCGAAAACGAAACGACGCACCGCCGGTGGCGGCAGCGGCCCCAGAAGCTCCTGGCCTGCGCGAACGCAAGAAAGCCAAACTCCGGCAAGAAATTGTTAAGACTTCGCAGCGGCTTTTCCTCGAGCGCGGGTACGAGAACACCCGCATCGACGATATCGTCAACGTCCTCGACGTCAGCCAACCCACATTTTTTCGCTACTTCCCCAGCAAGGACGCGGTGCTGCGCGAAATCGGCCGCCGCGCGTTTGCCCGCCAGGCCGAAATCCTGCGCACCGAACTTTCCAGCAAAGCCTCCACTGGCGAAAGACTGCGTCGCTTTTTTGAAAGCCTGGCAAAAATCACGGAAGAAGGGCGGCCGCTGTGGCAGGCGGTGATCCTGGCCGGCGCGATGGATCCAGTTCGGTCACCCGAGTTGCGCGGACCGGAAGAAGCCGCGGTGGACCTGCTCCGCGAAATTCTGGCCCAGGGACAGGAACGTGGCGACATCACCCGCGCCTTCCCGGTGGTCCACTTGACGGAATTCATGGAAGGCTTGTTCAACACCGTGGTCCGGCAGTGGGCGGTGGATCTGCATGGCCCGCACAAATTGGTGGACCGCGCCGCCAATGCCGTGGAATTTTTTCTGCGCGGCGCGAAGCCTTAATCCATGAAAGCCGCGGTCCTGCATAATTTCAAAACGCCGCTCGCACTCGAAGATGTCGCACGTCCCGTCCCCGGCCCCGATGAAGTTCTGGTCGAAGTGGAAGCCTGCGGAGTTTGCCATTCGGATCTGCACGTCGCCGACGGCGACTGGCCGCAACTCGCGAAGATCGTCAAGAAGCCGCTGATCCTGGGGCACGAAATTGCCGGCCGGGTGGTGGAAAAAGGCGAAGCGGTCAACGATCACCAAGTCGGCGACCGCGTGGGCGTGCCGTGGATTTTCTCGAGTTGCGGCGAGTGTGAAATGTGCCGCGAAGGAAACGAAAACCTCTGCGGCAAACAGCAAATCACCGGGGTGAGCGTGGACGGCGGCTACGCCGAATTCGTTAAAGCGCCGGCGCGTCATGCCACTAAAATCCCCGACGCGCTTTCTTCCGTTGAGGCGGCACCGCTTTTTTGCGCCGGCGTTACGGTGTATCGAGCACTGAAAAAAGGGCAACTGCAACCCGGCCAGCGCCTCGCCGTTTTCGGCGTCGGCGGGCTCGGGCATCTCGCGGTGCAGATCGGAGTGGGCTTGGGCGCAGAAGTGATCGCTATAGATGTATCGGAAGAAAAACTGGCGTATGCAAAATCGCTCGGCGCTGCGCACACGCTGAATTCTACGTCGGTAGACGTAGGAAAGGATTTCCGGAAACGCGGCGGCGCTCACGCCGTGCTGGTGACCTCCGCCGCGAAAGCCGCCTACGATGCCGCGGTCCCCTGCGTCAGGCCTGCCGGTATCCTTTTAGTGGTCGGCCTGCCCGCCGATTCGCTTTGTTTTTCGCCTATTTCGATGGCCGGCACCGAAATCCGGATCCAGGCCTCGGCCGTGGGTACCCGTCAAGATTTGCGCGAGGTGCTCGATATGGCCGCTGCCGGAAAAGTCCGCTGCCAAGTCACTTCGCGCCCTCTGGCTGACGCGAACGCCGTCCTCGAGGACCTGCGCCACGGGCGTATTGCCGGCCGGGTCGTCCTCACGCCTGGTTAGTCCCAACCATACCCGAAGCCCTGGTCCACCAAGGCCCTTTTGGCCCGCTTCCTGCGCGGCGGTTCGCCGCTCGTCCCAATTTACTCAGAGTTTACATGTTAGAACTTGACGTCACTCGACAGAACATGATAGTTACTATCAGATTTTTCTATGGGTGGCGTTTCCGTTTCAAGAAGCACGGTTCAGGTCCGGGCCTAAAAAAGTCAGCATTCTCAGAATCGCATCGCGAAGGATAGCGCTTTGCCGGATGGTCTGCGGCGGCCTGCTCTTGGGAGGATTTATGAGGTCAACGTTTCTGGCGTTAATTGTGGCGGTGCTGCTGTGTTTCCTGGCCACCCCTTCGTCACAGGCGCAGGGCGTCGGTGCCTCCGGCAGTGTGCGCGGAACCGTGACCGACGCGACCGGCGCAGTGATTACCAAGGCCTCGGTTCAGGCGCTGGATGTGAATCGCGGGCAGACCTACGACTCCGCGAGCGACGCCAATGGGCAGTATCAATTTGCCGCGCTGCCGCCTTCGACCTATAACATCACCGCGCAAATCACAGGGTTCCAGACCGAGACCCAAACGGGCCTGGTCGTCACCATCGGGCAAGTCGCCATAATGGATTTTCATTTGAAAGTGGCCACCTCCGCGACGCAAGTGACGGTCACTGCGGAACCACCGGTGGTCGAAACCGAACGCGGCAGCCAGGCCGATACCGTAACCCAACGCTATATTGAGGATCTGCCGATCGACCGCCGCGATTACCTGACGTTTACGCTGCTCTTACCCGGCGTATCGGATTCCACCCGCATCACGGATGACCAGGATTTTCGGGTGAAGCAGACCCCGCAAAGCGGACTTTCCTTTTATGGGAGCAATGGACGCGGTAACAGCGTGACGGTCGATGGCGGCGAAGTGCAAGACGACGCCGGCGGCGTGCGTCCCACGCTCAGTCAGGATGGGGTGCAGGAATTTCAGGTCAACCGGAGCAATTATCAATCCGAATTAGGCGGCGCCAACGGCGCGTCGATTAACATCGTGTCCAAAAGCGGCACCAATGATATCCATGGCAGCCTGTTCGGTTTTTTCCGCAACGACGGGCTGGACGCGCGCGATCCGTTTGCGTTCAATCAGGCCCTGCAGCCCGGACAGATCTTCAATCCCGCCGATCCTGATTCCGTGGGAACGCCGGTGAAGAATTCCCTGCAGCGCTATCAATTCGGCGGTTCCGCGGGCATGCCGATCCAGCGCGACAAAACCTTCGCATTTTTCTCGTTCGAAGGGCTGCGGCAGGACGCGCAAAACGCAGTACCCCTGCTCACCGACACCAACATTTTCCGCACGACCAATGATCAAAATTCGGTCCTCGGCGCACTGGCGACACTTCCGGGCAATCCCACGGTGCCATGCATTAACAACCCGAACGGCACGATCACCCCGTTGCCTGCCGCGACCTGTGCCGGAGCACTTGGATCGGCGCTAACGGTAAGTCAGTTGACCGGGTTGACGCCGGGCCAGACCGCGCTGAACAGCTACTTCATCAACCAGTTCCAGACCCAGGGTGGACTTTTCAACTACAGCTCCCGGAGCTATCTAGCATCCGCGCGCATCGATCACCGCATCGACGCCAATAATCAGGTGTTCTTGAGTTATCGCTTCGCGCACGACGTGGAAGAAAATCCGGATGTGCAGTCTTTGACCGCATTCTCGGCCGGCAGTTCCACGCAAGACGTGGATCACAACCTGCTCGGCGCCTGGTTTCACCAGTTCAGCCCGACCACCCAAAACGAACTTCGCCTGCAGTACGATTACAACGGCTTCAATGTGATTCCGAACGAACCGGGCCAGGTGGGAATCCAGATCCCCGGGTTCATCAACAATTTGGGAACCAACATTTTCCTGCCGGACTTGACGATTCTACGCCGCTTTGAAATTGCCGATAACTTCACTACCATTCGCGGCCGGCACACCATTCAGTTCGGATTCAGCGAACTCTTGCGCGGCAACCATACCGAATCGCACACCTTTCTCCCTGGCCGCTTCGTTTTCGGATCGCTCCCCGGAGAAGCGTTGAGCCCGTGCTTTGTTCCTTCCGCCACCCCCGGCGCAAATCCTTGCGGAGTTGCGACGGATGGCCCCTCCATCAATCCGCTGCAGTCCGCTTCGCTCGGATTGCCGCAGGTGTATCAACAAGGGTTCGGCAACGCGGATTATCCGGCTTATACCCGGCCGCTCACCGGCTTCTATCTTCAGGATTCCTGGAAGATTGCCTCCAACTTCACCCTGAATTACGGACTGCGTTACGACATCGATTCGGAATACAACCCGCTGAACACCTACTACAAGGATTTCGGCCCGCGCGTGTCCTTCGCCTGGGATCCTTTCAAGGATCACAAGACGGTCGTTCGCGGCGGTTACGGAATATTTTACGGACCGGTCGATGCGCAAATTCCTGGCGTGGACTTGAGCCTGGGGGTGCTGAACAAGAATCGCACCACGGTGGAAAACCAGAAGAACACGTCGCAAGTTCCCGATCAGGTCAACAACGTGGTGAATACCTGCGGCGTAGGATTCCCGGGGGCACCGATTTTCCCCGGCACCGGAAGCAGCCCCTGCACGCGGTTCATTTCGATCTATGTGGACCCACTCACCGCAACCGGGCTGCCGATCGCCAATTCGGGCGTCGTGTTCCAAACCCTCTTCGCCGGCGGGCTGATCCAGTGCACCACACCAACGCCGGGAAACAACGCCTGCATCACTCCGCAATCGCTCGGTCCGATTGCAGCAGGCGGCCTGTTTCCGAATCCGTTCGGCTCCGGAATATTTCCAGCCAATAGCGGCCAGTTGTCGCCCTTGACCGTGCTGTTCAGCAATCCCCCGAACTACCGGCCGCCGCAAGCACAGCAAGCTTCCTTCGGAATTGAACGCCAAATTTCGTCCGGTTTCTCGGTCGGCATCAGCGCAATTTACTCGCATACCTTGCGCCTGCCGGTGGCCATCGACACCAACTTGTTCCCGTCGACGCCGATGAGTACCGTGACCCTGGCGAGCGGCAAGAGCTTCAGCTACCGCAACTGGAACACTTCTGCGGCCACCGATCCGTTGGGTGGCACCGAGGGGCTCCCGTGCGCTCCGACGGCGGGAAATCCGAACGCGCCATTCGCTTGCTTTGTGAATCCGCTGATTATTCAAAACAACCAGTACACGTCGGCGTCGTCCGCTTTGTACGAAGGCTTAATCCTGGAAGCGAAAAAACGATTCAGCGATCACTTCACCGCCTTCGGAAATTACACCTACAGCAAGGGCTTCGACACCTCGACCGATTACAACACCGATTACTCGCCGCAGGATCCGACCGACCTCGCCGCCGATCGTGGGCTTTCGGAATTCGACGAGCGCCACAAGGTGGTCCTGGCCGGCGTGTTCGACAGTCCCTGGAAGAATGCGATTCTGTCGGGGTTCCAGCTCTCGCCCATTTTCAGCTATCACAGCGGCTTGCCATTTAATTTGCTAGCCGGCGGCGAAGTCAACGGCAACAACCACACCACCAACCAGCGGCCGATTGGTTCGCCCCGCGACACCGGTCTGGGCCCGAACTACACCAATTTCGATATGCGCTTGAGCTGGCGGCACAAGGTCGGCGAGAAGGGAACTCTCACGTTCACGGCGGAGGGATTCAACATCGCGAATCATACGAATTTCGCGAGCGTGAATAACGAAGTGAACCCGTTGTTCGGCATCGATACCAACGGGCTATGCTCCATCTCCGGCCAGTGCGCGACCGGCAACACTTCGTTCAACGTGCATGGTATCCGTCCCGGAACGGTTCTGCCGGACGGTAGCGTGGCGACGCCGAGCACTCCGCTGGCGTTTACTTCGGCTTTTCCGAAGCGCCAGATTCAGCTGGGAGCGCGGTTCACGTTTTAGTTCGTGATGAAAGTTCGCGTGGGTGGCTCATCGTCATGAGTCGTCCACGCGAAATCTAGATTTTTTGAGAAGATCGACGCGCGATACCTCAGGCCCCCGCCCTGGATTTGCCGCCGATTCATGATTCAAAGCTGACGGCGATTTTTGCTCTTCGCTGTCAGCTCGAAACTCTCAAATTGCGTGCTGTGTTCCCGGCATCCACAGTTCCTGGCTCGCGCTCGCGAGCCTCGATGTAGCTTCAACTCTGTTAGGAGGATGACCATGGGGCGAACCACGACGTTTGCAACCGTGCTACTCGTATTTACGGCCCTGCTGTTTTTCTCGCCGGGCGTTTCGGCGCAGGCCGGCATCACCATGCATAGCGACGTGCTCGCGGACGGCGCAACGTATCTGATCGAAGTGCCGGCCAACTGGAATGGGACGCTTTTTCTGTACAGTCACGGCTACGTCACGCCCGGCGCGGCGAATCCCGCCACCGACGTCGGCGATCCGGCCACGCGCGCTTTCATGCTGGAGAGCGGTTTCGCGCTGGCGGGTTCGTCGTACGCCACCACCGGCTGGGCCGTTCAGCAGGCGCTCCCGGATCAAATCGAGGTCCTCGAAATTTTCAGCCGGATTGTCGGCCATCCTCACCGCACCATCGCCTGGGGACATTCGCTCGGCGGGATGATCACGGCCGGATTGATTCAACGCTATCCGCAAAAATTTGACGCGGCCCTGCCGATGTGCGGCGTCCTTTCCGGCGGCGTAGCCACTTGGAACACGGCTTTGGATGCCGCGTTCGCCTTCAAGACTCTGCTCGCTCCCGGCAGTGGATTGCAGGTCGTCAATATCGCTAACCCGACTCAGAACCTGGATCTCTCTGAAGAATACCTGGCCGCGGCGCAGGGTACGGCGCAAGGTCGCGCCCGCATCGCGCTCGGCGCAGCCCTCGGTGATACGCCGGGATGGTTCACTCCTTTGTCGCCGGAACCCGCAGCGACCGACTACGCTTCGCAAGAAGAGAATCAGTTTCTGTGGGACCAGCAAGTCGACTTCCCGTTTGTCTTCGCGTTTCGCGCCGAACTCGAAGCGCGCGCGACCGGCAATCCTTCGTGGAACACCGGAGTAGATTTCCGCCAGCAGTTGGCAAAATCGCTCGACCTGCCGGAAGTGGTCGCGCTGTATGAGGCCGCCGGCCTGGACCTGAATTCCGACCTGGAAACTCTCAACCGTGCGGCTCGGATTTCCGCCGATCCCCCGGCATTCGAGTATCTGAAAAACAATATCGTCTATAACGGCCAGATCAATTTTCCGGTTCTCACGCTGCACACCAAGGGCGACGGACTCGTCGTGGTGGAGAACGAATCGGCCTACCGGCATGTGGTGGACGAGGAAGGCAACGGCGATTTGTTGCGCCGCGATTTCATCGATCGCGCCGGGCACTGCGCCTTTACCCCGGCGGAAACGATTGCCGCGGTGGAAAAATTGCTGGACCGCCTGAATACCGGGCGCTGGCACGAACCCACCGCGGCAGAATTGAACGCTTCCGCGGCGGCTCTCGGCCCGGCGTTCAATATTTTTGCGTCGTCGAGCGGCGCGATTGTGGCCACTCCTCCGGCGTTTATCGATTTCATTCCCGGGCCGTATCTGCGGCCGTTTGACCTGGGCAACGATCAGCGTGGCCCAGGTTGGGGCGATGGCGGCTGGGGCGACGATGGCCATGGAGGAAATTCGTATTAGCACTAAACCCGGGCGCGATTCGTGACCGATTCGCGCCCGGGATTTTGCTTTCGCTCAGATATTCAGAACTTCAGAAATTCTTGCTAATCGTAAACTGGGGCGCAGCCGTCTAATTTGGGAATGAATACCAAGAAGCTTTTTGATTTGAGCGGACGTGTCGCCATCGTGACCGGCGGTTCCACCGGCTTGGGCCTGCAAATGGCGATTGGCCTCGCCGAAATGGGCGCGAATCTGGTGCTGTGCGCCCGAAAAATCGAGCGCTGTGAAAAAGCCGCGGCCGAACTGGAAGAGTTGGGCGCGAAAACCGTCGCCCTCGCGTGCGATGTGAAAAATCCCGCGAATGTTCAGGCGGTCGTGGACGCCGCGGCCGCGAAGTTCGGCAGGATCGACATCCTCATCAATAACGCCGGCACCTCCTGGGGCGCGCCCGTGGAAGAAATGAAACTGGAGCATTGGAATAAAGTCATCGAGACAAATTTGACCGGAACGTTTCTGTTTGCGCAGGCCGTAGGCAAAGTGATGGTTCCGGCGCGGCGCGGCAAGATCATCAACATCTCGTCGGTCGCCGGGATTCACGGGGCGCCGCCGCAATTTCAAGCCATCGGCTACCACGCCAGTAAAGGCGGAGTGATTTCCTTCACCAAGGATCTGGCCTGCAAGTGGGGAGTCCATAATATTCAGGTGAATGCCGTGGCGCCCGGCTGGTTCCCCACCGATATGTCCGCGGTCGTGATCGAAAGAAACAAAGAATATTTCCTGAGCCGCATTCCGCTGGGCCGCTTTGGCAGCGACGATGACTTGAAAGGCGCAGCTGTTTTTCTTTCGTCCGATGCTTCGAATTACGTCACGGGACAGATTCTGGCCGTCGACGGAGGTCAAACCGCTTAACCGCGACAAGCCTATGAACATTCCTCTAACGCCCATTCGATTCCTGCGCCATGCCGGTGAACAGTACGCGCCGAAGACGGCGGTGGTCTGCGGTGACGACCGATTTACGTACGCGGAATTCGCGAGCCGGGCCACCCGCCTGGCCGGTGCGTTGCAAAATGCGGGGATTCGAGCCGGCGAGCGCGTCGCGTTTCTCAGTACCAATTGCCATCGTCTGCTCGAAGCGTATTACGGCGTGCTCGAAGCTGACGCGGTGCTGCTGCCACTGAACATTCGGCTTTCTTCCGACGAACTCGCCTACATCCTGAACGATGCGGGCGCGACCATCTTGTTTATCGAGAAAGGCTTTCTACCGATCGTCGAATCGTTTCGCTCAAAACTTTCGACCGTAAAGCAATTCGTTCTGCTGGACGCCGAGCCCCAGGAATCCTGGCTTGCTCTACAGAACTACGAAAAGATGATTGCCGCGGCCCGGCCCGTGAAAATCGACATCACGACTGTCGACGAAAATGCGGTGGCCGAACTTTTTTATACCAGCGGCACCAGCGCCAACCCCAAAGGCGTGATGCTCACTCACCGCAATATTTATCTGCACGCGCTCAACGCCTGCATTTCGATTCATGCCGAACCGAATCCCGTCGAACTGCATACCATCCCTCTATTCCACGCCAATGGTTGGGGCGTCGCGCACTCGCTCACTTTTCTCGGCGGCAAGCACGTGATGATTCATCGCTTCGACCCCATCGAAGTGTTTCGGCTGATCGAAAAAGAAGGCGCGCAGACCTGCAGCCTGGTTCCGATCATGGCTACCGTCCTGGTGAACTGCCCGGAGCGCACTAAATACAATTTGAGCAGTCTGAAGCGCGCCACCATCGGCGGCGCGGCCTCTTCGCCCACGCTCATTCGCGAAGTAGAAGAAAAACTCGGNNCGCTACGTCCGCGAAGCGATGACCGGCTACCCGATTCTCGGCGTGGAAATGCGGGTCGTCGACCCCAATGACCAAGATGTTCCGCATGACGGAAAATCCATTGGCGAACTCATCGCCCGCGGCGACGGCATCATGAAAGGCTATTGGAATCAGCCGGAATCTTCCGCGGAAGCTCTGCGTGGCGGGTGGTTTCATACCGGCGACATGGCCACCGTAGACAAAGACGGCTGCTTCCTTATCGTCGATCGGAAAAAAGACATCATCGTCAGCGGCGGCGAAAATATTTCTTCGCTCGAGCTGGAAAAGATTTTGCTGGCGCATCCCGCGGTGCTCGAAGCCTGCGTGATTCCAGTTCCCGATCAGAAATGGGGCGAAGTGGCGCGCGCGCTCATTGTGCTGAAACCGGAAGCGCAACTGACCGAAGCCGAGCTGCTTGAATTCAGCCGCTCGCATCTCGCGCATTATAAATGTCCTCGCGCGGTCGATTTTGTCGAGAGCCTGCCCAAGACCGGAACCGGCAAAATTCTGAAAAAAGATTTGCGCAAGAAATACTGGCAGGGGCAAGAGACGCTTCGTGCCGATTTCAAGACGGCCAAAGAATCGGGCAAGCCCGCCTGACCGGAGCTTCCGAACTCGGATTCAGACAAGGAGTTTTGAATGGATTTGAACTTAACCGCGGACGAAAAACTTTTTCGCGACGAATTGCGTTCCTGGCTCGCCGCGAACGCTCCGAAAGACTGGCCGGCGTGGCAGAACAAGCCGCTCGAAGAATCGTATCCGTATCTTCGGGCCTGGCAGCGCAAGCTCTACGAAGCCGGCTGGGCTGCGGTTTCCTGGCCCAAGGAATTCGGTGGCCGCAGCGCCTCGCTGATGCAACAGTCCATTTTCTGGGAAGAGATGGCGCGCGCCGAAGCGCCGCCGATGGCCAATTCACTCGGCCTCGGCCTGATCGGCCCCACGATCATCGCCTATGGTACGGAAGCGCAGAAGAAACGCTTCGTGCCGAAAATTCTGAGCGCCGAAGAAATCTGGTGCCAGGGATTTTCGGAACCCAACGCGGGTTCCGATCTCGCGAATTTGCAAACGGCTGCAGTTCTCGATGGCGACCATTACATCGTCAACGGCCAAAAAGTCTGGACCAGTTACGGCTGGATCGGCGACTGGTGTGAAGTGGTGACGCGCACCGATTCTGCCGCAGCGAAGCATAAAGGCTTGACCGTTCTGCTCGTCGACATGAAAACGCCTGGCGTGGAAGTTCGTCCCCTGAAACAAATGACCGGCGAAAGCGAGTTTAACGAAATTTTCTTCCGTGACGTGCGCGTCCCGAAAGAAAACGTGCTGGGCAAAGTGAATGACGGCTGGAACGTCGCGATCAGCACGCTGATGTACGAACGCGGTTCCTACGGCGCGCGTCTGCACCTCATCTTCAAGCGCTCCATCGGCCGACTGATCGAGCTATCCAAGAAATTCCAGCGCAACGGCAAACCTGCGTCCGAAGATCTGATCGTCCGCCAGAAACTCGCGCAGTGTTACGCCGAAATCGAAATCATGCGGCTCAATCAGATGCGGGCTTTCAGCCGCATGACTGCTACTGGCGTCCCGGGGCCGGAAGGTTCCATCCAGAAACTTTTCTGGAGCGAGCTGAATCAACGCCTGCAGCAAATCGCCCAGGAAATTCTCGGCCCCTATGGACAATTGCTCGGCGACGATCCATACGCCGTCGATAACGGAGCGTGGTCCTACGGCTACCTGCGCACCCGCGGCAACACCATCGAGGCCGGCACTTCCGAAGTGCAGCGCAACATCATCGGGCATTTCGTTTTGGGTCTGCCCAGAAGCTACTGATCGCACCACATTCAAGGGGAACGCAATGGAATTTGGATTGAGCGAGAGCCAGGAAATTCTGAAAGACAGCGCGCGCAAATTCTTCGCCGGTGAATGTCCCATGGAGGAAGTTCGGCGGCTGATGGAAACGGAAACCGGCTACGACGAAAAACTCTGGGCCAAATTGGCGGAGCAGGGTTACACCGGGATTATTTTCCCCGAAGAATTCGGCGGGGTGGGCCTGGGGAAGGTCGAATTGATCCTACTGATGGAAGAAGCCGGCCGAGCGCTGGTGCCTGGACCATTCTTCTCCACTGTCCCGCTAGCCGGCGCGGTGATCGATGCCGTCGCCAGCACCGAACATAGAAAGAAATACCTCGAACCGATCTGCGAGGGGAAAGCTCGTTCCACTGTCGCGATCCTGGAGGCAGGAGCGAACTGGAATTTGGATGCGTTGAAAATTTCCGCGACTGGTTCCAAGATTAACGGCGAAAAGCTTTTCGTCACCGACGCCGCGGTGGCGAACTTTATTCTCGTCGTGGCCCAAGACGGCGTCTACGCGGTCGACCCGAAAGCACCCGGTATCTCCATCGCTCCCATGGCCGGGATGGACCTGACCCGCAAGATCTACGCCGTAAAATTTAAAGACACGCCCGCGGAAAAAATTGGCTCAACCGCAAATCTCTCGAAGGCGTTCGACATCGCCACCGCTGCCCTGGTCGGCGAAATGGTCGGCGGTATGCAGCGGACCCTGGATATCACCGTCGAATACGCGAAAATGCGCAAGCAATTCGGCAAACCCATCGGCATGTTTCAAGCCGTCCAGCACCACTGCGCCGACATGTACCTCGAGACAGAAAGTTCGCGCTCCGCGGCCTACTATGCGGCCTGGGCCCTCGAGGAAAATGTGCCGGAAGCTTCCGTCGCAGTCTCCATCGCCAAGGTTTATGCCAGCGACGCCGGACGCACCGTCGGCAATCGCGGCATCCAGGTCCACGGCGGCATGGGTTTCACGTGGGAAAATGACGTGCATCTCTTCTACCGCCGCGCCAAAGCATCCGAAGCCGCATTCGGCGATTCGACTTTCCATCGTGAGCGCGTCGCCCAACAAGTGATCGATCACGAAACACTTTCCGCGAAGAGCGCCTAAAAATTTAAAACGAGCGAGCCTACTGAAATGAGCGACCTGGTCCAATTTGCGAAAGACAATGAAATCGCCGTCATCACCATCAATAATCCGCCGGTGAACGCCCTCAGCCCCGGCGTGCCCGAGGGAATTTCCGAAGCGATTGAGCGCATTAGCAACGATCCTGAAATCATGGCGGCGGTGTTGATTGGCGGTGGCCGCACGTTCGTGGCCGGCGCGGACATCAAGGAATTCGGCAAGATGGCTTCCGGCAAGGCGCCGCGCGGCGCCGGAATGCTGCCGTTTCTTTTGCGTGTCGAAGACAGTCGAAAACCCATCGTCGTTGCGATTCACGGCACCGCTTTTGGCGGCGGCCTGGAACTCGCCATGTCCGGCCACTATCGCGTCGCCGTTCCTTCGGCACAAGTCGGCCAGCCCGAAGTAAAACTCGGCATCATTCCGGGCGCGGCTGGCACGCAACGTCTGCCCCGCCTTGCGGGTGTGGCCGCCGCGGTCGAAATGTGCGCCGACGGCAAACCGGTCTCGGCGGAAAAAGCTCTGGCACTCGGCATCATCGATAAATTGGTCGACGGCGATCTTCTGGCCGGGGCCATTGCCTTCGCTCGTGAAGTTGCGTCTAAACCCGCGCCGAAAACACGTGAACGAAACGGAAAACTTGGCACCCCGGAACAAAATGCGCCGATTTTCACCGCCGCCCGCGAGAACGCGCGCAAAAAGCAGCGCGGCCTGCTGGCGCCAGTGGCAGCGATCGACGCCGTCGAAGCCGCCACGAAATTGCCGTTCGAAGAAGGCTGCAAGGTCGAGCAAGAACTTTTCATCAAGTGCCTGATGTCCGATCAATCGAAGGCGCTGATTCACGTTTTCTTCGGCGAACGCGAAGTCGCCAAAATTCCGGACATCCCCAAGGACACTCCGCTCATTCCGGTCAGGCGCCTCGCGGTGGTCGGCGCCGGCACCATGGGCGGCGGCATCACCATGGTTTTCGCCAACGCCGGAATTCCGGTGCTGCTGAAGGAAGCCGACCAGGCTGCTCTCGATCGCGGCATGGCAACGATTCAGAAAAATTACGCCAATTCCGTTAAGCGCGGCCGCTTCACCCAGGAATTCGTCGACGAGTGTTTGAAGCGCATCGAGCCCACCCTAAGCTTCGACGGTTTCGCAGCGGTCGATATGGCCATCGAAGCGGTCTTTGAAGGCATGGCACTCAAAAAAGAAATCTTCGCCGAGCTCGACCGGGTGTGCAAACCGGGAGCGATTCTCGCTTCGAATACTTCCACGCTGAGCATCGACGAAATTGCCGCCACCACTTCGCGTCCTGAATCGGTGATCGGCACGCACTTTTTCAGCCCGGCCAACGTGATGCGCCTGCTCGAAATCGTGCGCGGCAAGAAAACCGGCAAGGACGTGATCGCCACTTGCATGCAACTATCGAAGACCATCGCCAAAATTGGCGTGCTGGTTGGCAATTGCCGCGGCTTCGTCGGCAATCGCATGTTCGGCCCGTATCGCCGCGAAGCGCAATTCGTGGTGGAAGAAGGCGCGAGCATCGACGCCGTGGACAAGGCGCTCTTCGATTTCGGCATGGCCATGGGCCCGCTGGCCACCGGCGATCTCGCCGGCCTCGATGTCGGCTGGCGCATCCGCAAGGAATACAAGCATCTCGAAAAACCCGGCGTGCGCCAGCCCTTCGCGGAAGATAGTCTCTGCGAACTCGGCCGCTTCGGCCAAAAAACCGGCGCCGGCTGGTATAAATATGACGACCAACGCCAGGCATCGCTCGATCCAGTTGTAGGAAAGCTTCTGAAAGAGTGGACGACTGCCGCCGGAATTTCGCAGCGGCCCATTTCTGACCAGGAAATCGTGGATCGCTGCATCTACGCTTTGGTCAACGAAGGCGCGCGCATTCTGGAAGAAGGGTACGCACTGCGCGCCGTCGATATCGACATCATTTATCTCAACGGCTACGGCTTCCCGGCGTCTCGCGGCGGCCCGATGTGGTACGCGGATACCGTCGGATTGAAAAAAGTGTACGAACGCATCCTCGACTTCCAAAAACATCACGGCGAACTCTGGGAACCCGCGCCTCTATTGAAAAAACTCGCCGAACAGGGCAAAGGATTCGCGGACTTCAACGCCGACCACGGCGCGGCCGCCTGACCCGCGACGAGCCTAGATGAGCCGCCTTCTTCTCGTGCGTCACGCGCAGGCCTCGTTCCTCGAGCAGACCTACGACAAGTTGTCGGCGCTGGGCGAAACGCAGTCGCGGCTACTCGGAGAATTCTGGGCGCGCCACAAATTGCATTTTGATCGGGTCTGCTCCGGGCCATGCGTCCGCCAGAAAGACACGGCGGCGATCGTCGCTGCCGCCTATCGCCAGATGAATCTCGCCTTCCCGGAACTTCTGGAGCTGCCCGAATTCGACGAATATCAGGGCGAGGTGGTCATGGAGCGCAGTTTGCCGGCGCTGATCGAATCCGACCGCGAAATTGCCGCTCTTCACTCCGCCTTTCAATCGTCGACCGAACCGCGGGCTCGTCGTAAGACTTTCCAGAAACTCTTCGAGGCGGTGATCGGCAGATGGGTCGAGGAGAAAATTCCTTCAAACAGCGTCGAACCCTGGCGCGATTTTGCCGTGCGTGTTAACCAAGGATTGACGAAGTTTCTTGCCGGCGGTGAATCCAACGAGCGCGTCGCAATATTTACTTCTGGGGGCCCCATCGGCCTGGCGGTGCAGCGCGCACTCGATCTCTCCGCGCAAAACGCGCTGCGCGTTTCCTGGATGGCCCAGAATTCTTCGTTCAGTGAGTTTTTGTTTTCCAGCGACCGCTTCACGTTGAGCAGTTTCAACGCGGTGCCGCATCTCGACGATCCGGCACTGCAGACCTATCGTTAAAGAAGCGCGCCAGTATAGGAGGGCGCATGGCCGATTTTCAAGATCGTCCCACCGCTGTTCGACTCGGCGAAGAACTTGACGTCGCCAAACTCGAACTGTTCGTTCGCGGCCATTTCCCGAATGAAGCCGGCGCGATGCGCGTCGAACAATTTCCCAACGGCCATTCGAATCTCACCTACGCTATTCACTTCGGCGAAAAGCAATTCGTCCTGCGCCGCCCGCCCTTCGGCAGCAAAGTGAAATCCGCACACGACATGAGCCGCGAATTTCGCGTGCTGTCGAAACTTCATGCGTCCTATCCGCGCGCACCCGAAGTTGTGCTGTTTTGCGACGACCTGTCGGTTCTCGGTGCGCCCTTCTACTTGATGAAGCCGATCTGGGGAATTATTCTGCATCGCGATCCGCCGGCTGGGTTGGATTTTTCTCCGGCCGTCGCTCGCCGCCTCAGCGAATCGTTTATCGATAATCTCGCCGTCCTGCATGGGTTGGATTATCAGGCGATCGGGCTCGCCGATCTCGGCAAGCCGGAAGGCTATCTGCAGCGCCAGGTCACCGGATGGCTCGAGCGTTACACGGGTTCGCAAACGCAGGAATATCCGGAAGTGAAAGGAATCGCGAAGTGGATGACGCAACACATTCCCGCGACGCAAAGCGCCGCGCTAATTCACAACGACTACAAATACGATAATGCGGTGCTCGCTTCCGACGATATCGCCAAAATCGTTGGGCTGCTGGATTGGGAAATGTCCACGATCGGTGACCCGCTGACCGATCTAGGTACCGCTCTTGCGTATTGGGTGGAGACCAACGACTCTGAGGAACTGCAGGCAATTCGTTGGGGACCCACCAACTTTCCGGGAAGTTTCACGCGTTCGCAGATTGTCGAGCGCTATGCTGAAAAAACAGGGCGAGACATTTCGAATATCGCGTTCTATCTGACGTTTGCGCGATTCAAGCTGGCGGTGATCGTTCAGCAGATCTACTTCCGCTTTCATCAGGGGCTGACCAAAGATCAGCGGTTCGCTTCGATGCCCAAGCTGATCCAGATCTTGTTGCGGGCGTCGCTGGGTTGCGCACAAACGGGGAAAATCTAATTTCGGTCAGCGGTAGTAGCGAACAATCGACTCGGCCACGCAACACGGTTTCTCCGATCCCTCAGCTTCAATGGTCACCGTGTAGTTCACTTCGGCGGCATCTCCCCCGATTTCCTTGAACGAGAGCACCACAATCCGCGCGCGAATCCGCGCGCCGCTGCGCACTGGCGCGGTGAACCGCACGCGGTTCAATCCATAATTCACCGCCAGGCGGAGCCCGCCCTGCACTTTGATGGCTTGCTGCATGAAATGCGCAACGAGCGAAAGCGTCAGAAAGCCGTGCGCAATCGTGGTTTTAAATGGGGATTCTTTTGCAGCGCGCTCGCGATCGAGGTGAATCCATTGCCGGTCTTCCGTAGCTTCGGCGAATAGATTGATGCGTTCCTGGGTAACCGTCAGCCAATCGGTCACCGCGATTTCGCGGCCGACGAAATCTTTCGTCGCGCCCACTGATTCGAGTATCGTCGCCGCCATGGAGTCTCCGTCCGCCAGCTATTCCAGCAAATCCGGTTGCTCGCGAACGATCTGCGCGAAGAGCGGTTGAAACTGAAACCATCCCGCCATCGGATTCCCAATTTGCGCGCGCGTGGCCAGCGCGTGCGCGTGCTCGATCTTGATCGGCTCGCCCGCAGCTTCCGCCAGCAACTGCGCATGGCAACTGCGGTCCATGGTGATGAACCACCAGGCGGCTTCGTCCACGTTATGGCCCACGGTCAGAAGTCCATGATTGCGCAGAATCGCGGCTTTGCCGGTTCCCAGCGCCTTCGCGATACGCTCGCCTTCCGAGGTTTCGTACACCACTCCGGTAAAATCGGCGAACAATCCGTGATCTTCATAGAACGCGCAGGCATCCTGGGTGATCGGATCGAGCAATCGCCCCAGCGTCGCCCACGATTTTCCGTACATCGAATGCGCGTGGGCCGCCGCCACCACGTCCGGCCGCGCGGCGTGCACTTGCGAATGAATCGCGAACGCCGCGCCGTTCACTGGATATTTTCCTTCCACGACCTCGCCGCGATGGTTTACCAGGATTAAATCCGAGGCGCGAATCTGTCCGAAATGCATGCCGAATGGATTCACCCAGAAATGATCGAGCTTTTCCGGATCTCGCGCCGTGATGTGCCCGGCGACGCCTTCGTCGAATCCGAATTTCGAGAAGAGCCGGAAAGCGGCAGCCAGCCTTTGCTTGCGGTATTTGCGTTCTTCGGCCGGCGTGGCGAATTGCGGCGGTCCGGGGATCCGGGCTGCGTCCTGAGTGGCTTGGGCCATAAAAACTCTCCTGTCTTTCGTAATGGGTTGAGCCTAATTTTGGTGTGAATCGGAAACGGCCGCTACCGACTTGCTCTTGCCGGACTTCGCCAGCTCCAGCTTCGCAATGGATTCCACATGAACTTCGTCGGGGCCATCCGCCAGGCGCAAGGTGCGAATCGCGGCCCAAGCACTCGCCAAAAATGTGTCCTGCGAGACGCCCGCGCCGCCATGAGCCTGAATCGCGCGGTCGATCACGCGCAGGGCCACATTCGGCGCCACCACTTTGATCATGGCGATTTCCGCGCGCGCCGCCTTGTTGCCCACCGTGTCCATCATGTGAGCGGCCTTCAGCGTCAAGAGGCGCGCTTGCTCGATCTCCATCCGCGACGCGGCGATGTCCGCGCGAATGGTTCCTTGCTCCGCGAGCGGCTTGCCGAAAGCGACTCGCGACTGCACCCGCGCACACATAAGTTCCAGCGCGCGCTCGGCCGCGCCGATACAGCGCATGCAATGATGAATTCGCCCGGGCCCCAGGCGTCCCTGCGCAATTTCGAATCCGCGCCCTTCGCCGAGCAGCATATTGGAAACTGGCACGCGCACATTTTTAAAATCAATTTCGGCGTGCCCGTGCGGGGCGTGATCATACCCAAAGACCGAGAGCAGCCGCACGATTTTCAATCCCGGAGCATCCATCGGCACCAAAATCATCGATTGTTGCTGATGAGTTGGCGCCTTGGGATCGGTCTGGCCCATGAAGATCGAAATCCTGCACCGCGGATCGCCCGCGCCGGACGACCACCACTTACGCCCGTTGATCACGTACTCGTTGCCATCTTTGGTGATGCTGGCTCCGATGTTGGTCGCATCGGACGACGCTACGTCCGGCTCGGTCATCGAAAAACAGGATCGAATCTCGCCGGCCAGCAGCGGCGTCAGCCATTTTTCCTTTTGCTCCGGCGTGCCGTAGCGCGCCAGCACTTCCATGTTTCCGGTATCCGGCGCGGAACAATTGAAAACTTCCGGAGCCAGGTGGCTGCGGCCCATGATCTCGCACAGCGGCGCGTATTCCAGGTTGGTCAAGCCCGCGCCACGCTCGTCGTTTGGCAGAAATAAATTCCACAAACCTTCCGCGCGCGCCTTGACCTTCAATTCCTCGATGATCCTGGTCGGTTTCCAACGGTCGCGCTCGAGCTCTTCATGAAAACGCTGCTCGTTCGGATAAATGTGCGCGTCCATGAATTTTTGCAGGCGACCCTGCAGAATTTTAGTTTTTTCGTTTAGCTCGAAGCTCATGATCTCGTTATTTCCCGGTAAAAACCGGCGGCCGCTTCTGTAAGAAGTGCGCGACGCCCTCTTTGAAATCCTGCGACTTCAAACTTTCCAGCATTTCGTGCTCGGCCACCGTAAACGCCTCGCCTAACGGCTGGAACATCGCCTCATATACTTGTTTCTTGATCACCCGCAACGAACGCGGGCTTACGTTCGACGCGAGCTCTTTCGCGTACTCGTAAACCTTGGCTGAAAATACGTCCTGCGCGAACACCTGGTTCGCCAGCCCCATGCGAAACGCCTCGGCGGCATCCACCATGCGCGCCGAAAAAAGCAGATCGAGCGCGTTAGCGTGCCCGATCAACCGCGGCAGCATCCAGGCCAGTCCGTACTCGGCGATCAGTCCGCGCCGCGCGAACGCGGTGCTGAATTTCGCGCTGTCCGAGGCGAAGCGAATATCGCAGTACAACGCGATGACCAGGCCCAGTCCCACTACCGGCCCGTTGATCGCCGCAATCACCGGTTTCGAAATCGCCGGGAAATACGAATATTTTTTCTGGAAGTCCGGCCGCGCACCCGAAATCCCGCCGTTGCCCGCGTTGCGCACCGCATACGCGCGCCCAGCCTCGTCGAGCCCTTGATCGGCAACAGATCTGAGCAGCGACATGTCCGCGCCGGCGCAAAATCCGCGGCCAGCACCAGTCAATATAATGATGCGGACATTCTCGTCGGCATCGGCTTGTTCAAACGCCGCGCGAACTTCCTGCTCCATGATCGCGGTCCAGGCGTTCAATTTGTCCGGACGGTTCAGGGTAATTGTCGCGACGTGGTCGGCAACCTGATAGATCGTTTCCTGGTTTGGCATGATGCCGGTGATTATATACAATGCTCCGGGCGTTAGTCACTTTCACATTTAAGCGACTATCATAATTGTGGCGCGGGCCAGGTTGCCCTAAAACCGGTTCGACACCACTGGAGGAATTTTCAAATGACCGAACTCAATCACCGGTTCACGCTCGCCGCGCGTCCCGTCGGCATGCCCAAACGCAGCGACTGGAATTACGCCGCAGAGCCGATCCCGGATCTCGCCGACGGCCAGTTGCTGATCAAAATACTCTACGTTTCGCTCGACCCGGCGATGCGCGGCTGGATGAACGAAGGAAAATCCTACGTGCCACCCATCGGAATCGGCGAGGTGATGCGCGCGGGCGGCCTCGGTCGCGTGGTGCAATCGAAAAATCCGGCGTTCGCCGTCGGCGATCATGTCTACGGCATGCTCGGCGTCCAACAATTTGCGGTGAACCTAGGCAAAGGTCTCACCAAGGTCGACCCCAAGCTCGCGCCGCTCCCGGTGTATCTCGGCACGCTCGGTATGCCCGGAATGACGGCGTATTTTGGCCTGCTCGATATCGGCAAACCCAAGGAGGGCGACACGGTAGTCGTTTCTGGCGCCGCCGGAGCGGTCGGTATGGTCGTGGGTCAAATCGCAAAAATTAAGGGTTGCCGCGTGGTCGGCATCGCCGGCGGCCAGGAAAAATGCCAGTACGTCGTCCGAGATCTTGGTTTCGACGCGGCCATCGATTACAAAGCCGAAGACGTACGAAAATCCTTGCACACGCATTGCCCCGACGGCATCAACGTGTATTTCGACAATGTCGGCGGCGATATTCTGGAAGCGGCGCTCGCCAATCTCGCCCGCGGCGCGCGCATCGTGATTTGTGGCGCTATCTCGCAATACTGCGCCACCGGCCCAGTAAAGGGTCCTTCCAACTACCTATCCCTGCTGGTCAATCGCGCCAGCATGACCGGCATGGTCGTTTTCGATTACGCGGATCGCTACGCCGTGGCCGGCCGCGAGATGGCCGGATGGATGGCGGCGGGCAAATTGAAAACGCGCGAGCACATTGTCGAGGGCCTCGAGACCTTCCCGGATACCTTGCTGCAGCTCTTCAAAGGCGAGAACACCGGCAAGCTCGTCTTGAAAATCGCTGACGACAAATAAGAAATCCGGCGCTCATCGCTGAAAAAACGAGTTTCATTTCAATTCTCAAAAGGGACCACCATGCCATTCGCCGAAAATGACGGAGTAAAGATCTTTTGGGAAGAAACGGGAAAAGGCGAACCGATCCTGCTGATCATGGGCCTCGGTTGGGTTTCGCAAATGTGGCACCGCACTCGCGCGCTGCTGGCCAAAAAATATCGAGTCATCACTTTCGATAATCGCGGCGTCGGGCGCAGTGATGTTCCGCCAGGACCGTATCCGATTTCCACCATGGCCGCCGACGCCGCCGCGGTCCTCGACGCCGCTGGCGTCAAGTCCGCGCACGTTTACGGCATCTCCATGGGAGGAATGATCGGCCAGGAATTTACGCTGCAGTATCCGGAACGGGTTAAATCCTTAATCCTCGGGTGCACCGCAGCGGGAGGTCCCACGGCCATTCAGCCGGCGGCCGAAGTGCTCCAAGTTTTAATCCGCAGGGGAATGAAACCCGAAGAAGCGATCGACGCCATTGATCCGTTCATCTACTACCCGGGAACTTCGCCGGAATGGATTGCCGAGGATCGGAAACTTCGCATCGAATGGTATCCCACCGCCGACGGCTACTTGAGCCAGCTGCAGGGAATCATGGCCTGGGAAGCGTACAGCCGCCTACCGCAAATCGCAGCGCCCACTCTGGTTATCCACGGCGAATCCGATCAGTTGATTCCGGCGGCCAACGGAAAGCTGGTCGCCGGACGCATCCCGAACGCCAAGCTGGTCGTAATCCCGCGCGCCAGCCACATTTTTCCCGCCGACCAACCCAAGACAGCCGACGAAGCTGTCGTGAATTTCCTGGCTGCGCAAGCTTGACCTGCTGAGATCCGATCATCAAAAAAAATCGCCCGGCTCGGAGCATCGCGATCGATGCTGCGTTCCAGGCGAATCAAAGCTCGTCCGTTGGGTTAGCGAATCTAGCCGTTGGCAGCGTGGGCCAGGCCGCCGATTGCCGGACGCATCAGTTTCGTATTCGCACGCGCTCCCGCACGGGTTTGGCGCGGAGTTCCCTCAATCTGCACAATGTCCTTCACGCCATAAAAGCTTTCTTTCTCGCACGCCTTGCAACGAAGGTTAAAAACGATCGGAGTTTCCGCATGCGCGGTATCTGCCTTCTCGGCGCGTGCATTCACTTTCTGCACGGTTTTCGCCGGAAGGGGAATCGCCTCGCCGCAGGAATAGCAACGAACTCCGGAGTACTTTTGCTTCTCAGTCTCGACGCTCACGTTGAGCCTCTGTGTTTTATTAAATTGGGTGCCAGGAGAACCCATTATACACCCGGGCTCAGCACCCATGAAGCTCGAAAAAAGCCTTCAAAACTTGGCCGAGAAACGCAACAATTCGAGAGGCTCAGGCAAGACCCAAAATTACAATAACTCCTTATAGCTCAATTAGATACAAGAGTAGGTTCATGCCGCCAGGGCACGGGTATCGGGCCTGGTCTGCAGTTAGGCGACGGAGATATGCAGAGGATATCCACAGCCGAAAATGGCGACGTTTTGCGGCAGGATTTCGGTGCGTTTTTTGCGCTCGTGAACGCCCCCAGCCACTACTTTTTCCGGCCACCGGTCCCGGGCTTAGCCAGCTCGCGATGCTCACGGAGATGGAATCAAGAATTACCGGGATTGCTACCATCGGCTATCCCCTTCATTCGCTGAACGTCTGAACCTGCGGGCAATCACGGACACATAACCGCTACCCGCGAACCTCAGGTCCGTTCACTGAAAAGGTTGCCGGCGCTAAGGTGGCTATGGGAACTCTCTGGCAAGATTTTTCTTACGGCTGGCGGACACTGGTAAAAAATCCCGGCTTCGCCCTCATCGCCATTCTTACTTTGGCTCTCGGCATCGGTGCGTCCGCCGCCATTTTCAGCGTGATCGACCACGTCCTGCTCGAACCTTTCCCTTACGCGCACGCGAACCGTCTGATGATGGTCGAAATCGAAGACACGGATCAATCCGGGGCCGACCCGCGCACCAGTTTTCGCACTCCCGAATTCCGCGATTACTACCAGCACAGCGAGGCGTTCGATGCCGTAATCGGCAATGTCAGCACCGATGTGCTGTACACCACGCCGGAGGGAACGCAGCGCTTCAACGGTCACCTGGTCACCGCCAACACTTTCGAATTGCTGGGCGTGGCTCCGCTGCTGGGTCGCACCATGCTGCCCGCCGACTACCAGCCAGGCGCGGCGCCGGTTTTTGTGATGCGGTACAAAACCTGGATTTCACGGTTCGCCGGCGATCCGAAAATCCTGAACCAGGTCTTCACGCTCAACGGAACTCCGCGAACGCTAATTGGCGTCATGCCGCCCCGTTTCGCCTGGGGCAATGCGGATCTTTGGATTCCTGATCCCATGGATCAGTCCACGAAATTAATGGACCGCCAGTTCCCGGCCTACTGGCAACTGGTCGGCCGGTTGAAGCCCGGCATCTCGGTTCATCAGGCGGAGGAGCAACTCACGTCTTTGGCCCAGAGGGTGTCGAAGATTTATCCCGAGGAATATCCCAAACATTTCAACATTCAGGTGATTTCGCTTACCGAAGCAACGGTCGGAGATTTTCGCGAAACGCTTTTCATTGTGCTCGCGTCCGTCGGCGTCTTGCTCTTGATTGCCTGCGGCAATGTCGCCAGCCTGCTGCTCGCCCGGGCCACCACCCGCGAAAAGGAATTTGCCATTCGCGCGACGTTGGGCGCCAGCCGCTTCCGGCTGGTACGCCAGTTGCTGATCGAAAGTTTTTTGCTCGCGTCCGCGGGCGGGGTGCTGGGTTGCGTGATGGCTTCGGCCGGCCTGAACGCCTTGATTGCCGTGATCCCCCAGGACATTCTTCCCCAAGAAGCCGTGATTCAGATGAACGCCCCGGTCCTGCTGTTCGTACTCGGCGTGGCGATTCTCACCGCACTCATTTTTGGTCTGGCTCCCGCCCTGCAAATTTCCCGCCGCGATTTGAACGATCCGCTGCGCGATAGCGGCAAAGGCGTAAGCGGCGGCTCGCAGCGCTTGAACCTGCGCAACGCAGTCGTAGCGCTAGAAGTCGCGCTTTCGCTCACCCTGCTGGTCAGCGCCGGATTGCTGATGAAGAGTTTCCTGGCCCTCCGCCAGGTTCATCTGGGTCTGCGGCCCGATCACGTCCTGGTAGTCCGGCTTCCGCTTCCCGAAGAGCGCTACAAAACCGCCGTGCAGGTGAGCGGGTTTTTCCGTCCGCTGCTGCTTCGCGTCAAATCGTTGCCCGGCGTGGTAGACGCCGCAGAAACCAGCACGCTTCCGCTTTACGGTGGTATCACCGGCGACGTGGATGTTTCCGGAAAAACTCATCCGGAAAAATGGTCAACATTCTTTCAGTTGTGCAGCGAAGGATATTTCCCGACGGTGGGAATTTCTTTTTTGCAGGGGCGTCCGTTCAACGGGTCCGAAGTAAACGCCGCACGCAAGGTAGCGGTGGTGAATCAAAAGTTTGCCCGCGAATATTTGGGGCCCGACAATCCCATCGGGCAGCGCTTGCATTTGCCGATCCTGGAACTCTGGACGGACCCGTTGCCGGATGCCTGGTTCGAAATCATTGGCGTGGTCGCGGACGCGAAAAATCAAGGTCCGCGGAAACCGGCGCTGCCGGAAGTTTGGATCCCCTACACCGTCACCGGCTCCGCGCGTCGCGGCCTGCTGGTTCGAACTTCCGGTGATCCATTGATGATGATGAACGCGGTGCGCACCGAAATCTGGGCCGTCGATCGCGGCGTGGCACTGACCATGACCGGCACACTCGAAAGTTACATGAATTCCTACACGTACTCGCAGCCGCGCTTCGGATTTTTGCTGATGGGAATTTTTGCCGGAGTTGGATTGATCCTGGTGACGATCGGCGTCTACAGCGTCATCGCTTACGCCACCGCGCGCCGCACGCATGAGATCGGCATACGCATGGCCCTGGGCGCGCAGCCGCGAAATATTCTCGGTCTCATCGTGGGCCAGGGCGCGCGAATGGCGATCGCCGGGGTGATTTTGGGGCTAGCCGCGTCGTTTGCGGTGACTCGGCTCTTAAGCTCGATGTTGTTCGAGGTGAAGCCCAGCGATCCGCTGGTTTTTGCCGGTGTTTCCGCGCTGCTGTTGGCCATCACACTGCTGGCCTGTTACATCCCCGCGCGCCGCGCCATGCGGGTCGATCCCATGGTCGCACTTCACTACGAATAGTAGTCGCCGCGAAATTTCTGAACTGCTCTGGAACGAGTTTTCTTAGAATTGCGCTTCAAACTTGCCAAACGCAGCTTCTTCTTTCCATTGCAGACGCGCTTTTTCGCTCGAGGCCAGCAAAGCGCTACACGCCTTGGACGGTGCCGCTGGGTTAGCCATATCCTGGGCGCAAGGCGGCACAACGGTGAAATTGTCCGCTGCGACCCACAGGCTCGCGCCCGACACAAACGCATGCTCCAGACTCGCGCGCACCATCTGTTTCAGCGTCGGGTAATCCACGTGATAACCCTCAACCGCGCGCCGAAAATACCCGGTCAACTCCGACCGCACGATTCCTTCGTCGTCCGTGGCGATCGATACCGGCACGCCGGCCTTCAAATAAATCGGCAGCACATTTTCTTCGCCGGTCATCCCGCGCACCAATTCGTGGCTGTACACGCAGTCTTCGACCAAAATGTGCCGCTGCGCCATTTCCGCCAGTAATCCCGGCGCGTCTTTTTCATACATGACGTCGAGGCCGTGGCCGATGCGCTCCGCATGCCCGATTTCTATGGACTTGCGAATGTGTGACGCCCACAGCTCCTCCGGCTTCACCTCGCCCGGCGTCAATTCGCCCGCGTGCAACGCAATGTGCACGTTGGGATAAATTCCGTGGAAATAATCCAGCATCCTCATATGCAGGTCGAAATCGTGTAGCGCCCGGTATTCATCCTGCGACTGCACCAGGTTCACCGCCACGACCCGCGGGTCGGCGTTCGCGATTTCAAAACCGGCCAGCATCTGCGCGAACACTTCTTCCTTCGGAAACGCGCGTAGCACCTGATTCTGAAAGCGGAGCGTGACGCCGCATCCAATATCTGGCGCGGCCCCATCACAGCCCAGAATCGCGCGCATTTTGGTTTCGGCGTCGTCCAGATTTTTTCGCCCGTCGGCGACCACCTGATTCATTCCGCCGCTCAAGAGCCGCGACCTCATCGCCGCGAAATCGTCATTCCACTCGAGCGTGCGGCCGAGCTTGGTCGCTTCGCCCTGGTCCGGCGTCAGCATCGTCTCCAGATAAATTTCATTCTGCAGGCTCGCGCGATGCACCACTTCCGCCAGCATTTCACCCCAATGCTTGCTGGCGACCGGATCGAATTTTCCGAACGCCGCGAAAAAATGGTGCCGCACGTCGCGATCGTCCGGCGCCGGAACGAAATTCCGGATGGACCACGAATCGATCACATGATTGCGCAACGGGAAATCGGTCAGCGCCTGCGCGGCCGGCACGCGCCCGGCTGCCGCGTCGCAGGGCGGCGCGGATAATGTCGCCGCCACCTTGTCGATGCACAAACCATCTTCTACGGCGTAGTCGATATAGCTTTCCGCATAGACGGCGCCGGTTAAGTGGTGATGCAGATCGCCGCCCTTGGGCATACGTTCCAGAAAATCAAGTAAAGCGACGGGGCTATTGCGGGCAGATTCGAGGTATTTTGCAGTGCGGTCGGTGGGAGATTGTGACTGCGTGCTGGCCGGGCTGCCACTCGCCAGCACAGCAGCAATGATCATCCATGTCGATACGGTTTTTTTCATTCGCAGCCGGGCTGAGCGGGCTTTTGTTTCGAAAAAAAATCTCACATCTCTTCGTAAGGCGTCAACGGCGTGGTCCCGGTGCGCCAGAATCGCGGCGCGACGTCGCGAAACTCAATGCCCGCCAACAATTTGCCGCCCTCCGAGCGAATCAGCCGCACGATCCGGCACTCGACATCCTCTTCGGTCTGCAAATTGGTCAGCACGATTTTCTGCCAGCAGCTGATGTTCCCGGAAATCGCCACTAGCCCGCCGCGCGCGCTCACATTCAGCGATTCGGTATTTTCCGCGAACGGCTCGTCACCCGCGTATCCGTAAACCGAAACCGGCATGGTGATCGGCAAGCGTTGCGCACGGCGCTTGTCGCGCAGAGAACCGAGTCCGTTCCCGCCGGCCACCAAGCCCAATTTCTGCAAAAGCGCCTTTACCGCTCCCAAATGTTCCTCCAACCGAGCCTATAGCGATTGAAAGAGCTGAGCTGGGGGCCGCTCCCGCGATCGTGCGCTATTCTAAATCACACCGCCGCGCTACGCCGTCCGTTTCGTGGCGCCGCGTGTTTTCTTCGGCGCCAGAATGACGTCCACCAGCGATTGCGCCGCCGCGGTCAGCGGCCGGTCCTTCCGGTACACAAGATACAGCCTCCGCACCACTTTCATCTGCCGAATTTTCAGCTCACGCAGGTCGCCGCGTTCGAGCTCCTCCACCACGCACATGCGCGGCACGATCGCCACGCCTTTCTTCATTTCCACGAACCGCTTGATGCTTTCGATCGTCGGCAACTCCACATCCATGCGCAGTGGCACGCGATGCTCCGCGAACATCTGCACCACGCGGTGCCGGTACGGCGATTCCACGATGTGCGCCACAAAAATCTCGTCGCCGAGCGCGGTGATGTCGACTTCGCGTTTTTTGGCTAGCTTGTGTTCCGGCCAGACCACCAACACCAGCGAATCGCGGTAAAACTCCACGCCGGTCAGCTCGCGCTCCTCCGGCAGATAGGAAATCACGCCGATATCCAACTGATGATTCAGCAACTCGCGCGGAATTGCCCGCGAAAAAACGCGGTGCACCCGCAGGTGAATTCCCGGATGCATGTTCCGGTAGCGATCGAGCGACGGCAGCAGCGCGTGAATCGAGCTTTCGTTCACGCCCACGGAGATCTGCCCGCGCTCCAGGCCGCGAAGCTCCTGCAATCCCTTGCGGATTTCTTCGCGCATGTTCAGCATCCGCTCGGCGTACTCCAGCAGCAGAACGCCCGAATCGGTCAGGTTCTTGGCTCCCGAGCCCGGGACAAACAGCGGCTCGCCGACCCACTCCTCCAGCTTGCGCATCGCGATGCTGATGGCCGGCTGGGTGCGAAACAGCTTCGCGGCCGCCCGCGAGTAACTCTTCTCGTTGGCCACCATCTGAAACGTCTGTAATGCCGCCAGGTCCACAAAACCCTCCCTACGCCTGAACCTATTGTATAAGAGAGATTTATCCTACATGCAACTCTTATAAATTGGACCTCCTTGCCGTAACGGCCAAATACTGGGAGGGTCCCAAGGAGCCTGCTTGGATCAAGTTCATATTTTCGACACGACGCTGCGTGACGGCGAGCAATCGCCTGGATTCTCCATGCATCGCG
>PMHK01000020.1 GCA_003156635.1 Acidobacteriota bacterium
ATACCCGGTTCCAAGTATCGGGCGCGGTCGAACGCGCATTGTATAATACTCGCCGCTCTTATTCCGGTAGCATTGCGTCGGAGTGTTCATGGCCCAGAACGCGAAAAAGACCAGTTCAAAGAACGCTGAAGCAGCGAAAGAAATCGGACGTTTGCGCGAAAAGATCCGTCACCACGAATATCTGTATTACGTTTNNTTCGACAAGCTCCTCAACAAGCTCAAGCAGCTCGAAAAAGAAAATCCGAAACTCATCACCCCCGATTCGCCCACTCAACGCGTCGGCGGCGCGCCCCGCGACGGCTTCCAAACCGTCGCGCATAAAACTCCCATGGGCAGCCTCGACAACGCTTTTTCCTTCGAAGAGCTTGCCAATTTCGATCGCCGCGTCCGCGAACTAACCGGCCGCGAAAAAATCGAATACGTCACCGAACACAAATTCGACGGCCTCAGCATGTCTCTGGTCTACGAAAATGGCGCGCTGGTTCGCGCCGTCACCCGCGGCGACGGCACCACCGGTGAAGACGTAACGGCGAACGTCCGCACCATCCGCGCCGTCCCGCTCTGGGTCGATGAAAAACTCCTGAAAAAAGCCGGCATCGCCAGTTCCTTCGAGGTTCGCGGCGAAGCGATCATGACCCGCAAAGCCTTCGACGCCATGAACGAGCAGCAGGACGCCATCGGCGCCAAGCGCTACGCTAATCCGCGCAACGCCGCCGCTGGTTCGGTCCGCGTCCTCGATCCCCACATCACCAAAAATAGAAACTTGGATTTTTTCGCCTACTACATGCTGGTCAACGGCCGCGTCCCCAAGAAACGCCACTCCGAAGTCCTCGAAGCTCTCGGCACCATGCGTTTCAAAGTCAGCGAAGACTGGGAACTGCGCCACGGCCTCGACCAGGTCGAGCAGTACATCAACAAATGGGACACCAAACGCGAAAAACTCGGCTTCGACATCGACGGCATCGTGGTCAAAGTCAATGAAATTGGCCTGCAGAACGAACTCGGCTACACCTCCAAAGCGCCGCGCTGGGCCATCGCCTACAAATATCAAGCGCACCAGGAAACCACACTGCTGCGTGAAATCATGATCAGCGTTGGCCGCACCGGCGTACTCACTCCCTTCGCCGTTTTTGAACCGGTGCAAATCGGCGGCGTCACCGTGGTGAAATCCACGCTGCACAATCTCGATGAAGTGCGCCGCCTCAATATTCACGCCGGCGATACGGTCCTGGTCGAGCGCGCCGGCGAAGTGATCCCGCACGTGCTGAAGGTCGTGAAGCACGGCGCCGAAGAAAAAGAATTCGAAATGCCGGACAAATGTCCGGTGTGTGGCATGCACGTCCATCACGTCGAAGGCGAAGCCGCCTACCGCTGCGTCAACGTCTCCTGCCCCGCGCGCACCCGCGAATCGCTGCTGCATTTTGCCGGCCGCCACGCTATGAACATCGACGGCCTCGGCGACAAAATCGTCATCCAGCTTCTCGAAAAGAAGCTGGTCAAGGATTACGCCGACCTCTACCGCCTGAATCTTGAAACACTCACCAATCTCGACCGCCTGGCCGAAAAATCCGCGCAAAATCTGCTCGACGAAATCGCCGCCAGCAAAAAAGCCAGCCTCGCGCGCCTGGTCTACGCCATCGGCATGCCCTTCGTCGGCGAACGCACCGCCCAACTCCTCGCCGGCCATTTCGGTTCGATGGAGAAAATCGCCGACGCCAGCGCCGAAGAATTAATGGAAGTCGGCGAAGTCGGCCCCAAAGTCGCCGAAGGCGTCCGCGAATTCTTTTCCGAATCCGCCAACCGCAAACTCATCGATCATCTGCGCGAAGTCGGCGTCAACATGAAAGAACAGCGCAAGGCCCTGATCGACACCCGCTTCGCCGGCCTGACCTTCGTCTTCACCGGCACCCTCGCCCATCATTCCCGCGAAGAAGCCCAGGCCCTCGCCGTAGCCCACGGCGCAAAAATCGGCGGCTCGGTCAGCAAGAAAACCAGCTACGTCGTCGTCGGCGAAGACGCCGGTTCCAAACTAGCCAAAGCCGAAGCCCTCAAAGTCAAAACCCTAACCGAAGCCGAATTCGAAAAACTGCTCACCGCGAAGCTGTAGTGCGCCCCCCGATGTTCAAGAAGTCTGTCATCCCGAGCGCATCGGTTTCAAAGAACACGCCACTCAAATCAGCCCATCCCTGAGCTATAATTGAATCAGCGGGTGAGTCGGATGATCGCCGGTTTGCTTCTCGCAAGGGAAGTGAACGGGAGGAAAGTCCGGACTCCCATGGTCCTCAGCTCGCAAGAGCGTCGGACCACTCCCTGCGGCCCTCAAAAGCGGCAGGGTTAAGGGCAACGCGCCTGGTAACGCCAGGGGGTCACGCCTTCATTGCAAAATGAATGCGCGGCCACGGAAAGTGCCACAGAAAATTAAACCGCCGGTGTGGAGCGCGCCTCGGCGGCCGGTCAAAAGGGAAACCTTAGGGCTGGCCTGTTTCGGCCGCACGCAAAGGTAAGGGTGAAAAGGTGGGGTAAG
>PMHK01000005.1 GCA_003156635.1 Acidobacteriota bacterium
CGCTGAATCGATCAGGGAATGATTTCCCCGTGTAAGTGTTTCGCCAGCTTCTCAATCCTCTTCAGATTGTCACCCAGGTCCTTCGGCAATTGACCCTTGGTTACCTGATCCATTTGCGCCGGAAGGGCATCCGCGAGCCGACGTAATTCTTGCGTTTCCGAATTCACCTGATCGATGTTGATCTGGCGCGGACCAGCTTTCATCGGAGGCTCGATCTGTTGATTGGCCAGCGTGTCCCCGGCTGCTATGCCCGCAGGTTTGGAGTGTTGAGGGATGACGGGCTTTGGAATGAGCAGCAAGAAGCATAGGACAGAAATCAGTGATCGCATCGAGACCTCCTCATGCGGTCGAATTTCCCCCGATTCTACTCTCTCGCTAAGGCGATGCCGCGAAATTCTGAGCGTAATTCTTCCTCCGAGCAAAAAAAACTGGCTCCGGTCACCCGGAGCCAGTTGGAACATTTTGTATCGAACCGCCGGCGATAATTGCCAGCGGAGTTAGCGGTTAGAACTGGAGTTTCAAACCCCACTCGATTACGCGCGGCGAGCCGAAGTTGAAAGCACCGCTGCCCACCCCGATGCGATCCGGCCGTGGACCAGTCGACAATGGACTGCTGTCGGTGACCGTTCCATTGATCGAACCAGATGTTCCGTTCAATGTGCCGATGAGTGAGTTTCCCGCGGAGTCAAAATTAGCAAAATTGAAGATGTTGAAGAAGGCCACACTCGGTGTGAGAGTGAAGCGCTCTTTAATGTGCGCGACATAGCTGAATTCCATGTCGGTGCCTTTAAACCAGGCGGTATTGACCTGACCAGCGATAACAGGAACAGCCGGAGAAGCAACGCCGCCCAGCGCCTGCAATTGGGCCAAGGTGAAGAGACCGTTGTTGATTAACACTTGGCCGGCTGGTGTCGGCAGGATGCCGCCGATGGTGTTGTTGTAGTTGTTAACGGCATTCGTCAGACCTTTCGCGCCGATCGTTCGTCCAAATGCGCCGACGTTGTACGTGGTGTAGTCGCAGCTACCTCCGAAGGTTCCGCAACCGCCAGTTACACTAATTGGTAAAGGCTCAGAGGTCGTTCCGCTACCAGTCCAGTCATTGGTGTAAATGGCTCCGGCAGAGTTGGAAACCGGGATTGTCGGAGTGGTGGACAGAGGCGACCAGAAGTGGGAGATGACGCTCATCCGGAAGCCCTTGGGGAGATCAGCGTAACCGCCAAATGAAAACTGGTGGGTACGATCCAAGGCCGAAGGTCCCGTGAACCTAAGCGGGTTATTGTTGTCCAATCCCGCAGTGATGAAATCCTGGTCTCCGCCAGATACGGCAGCAGCTGACCCACCGGAACCAGCATTCACAAAGCGGGACAAGGTGTAGGTGGCCTGGAAGTTCAAATACTTGACGCCTCGGAATGGATTCTTCGTGTTTTGGACGAGTTTAAAATCCAATCCGTTGTAGACCGAACGGCCAATTGGTTGCAGGAATGGAAAGGCACCGACGGCCGGATTGACGCCGCTAAAGGCGCACTTGTTACCAACCGGAGAATTCGCAGCGCATTGGCCAGTGCCAAGATCGGCCGCGGAATCTAGACCTAAGGTTGCGAAGGTGGCCATGGTAGCCGCACCGTTGGCAGCAAGAGTTCCTGCCAAATACGGAATCGTTGCAGCACTGGCGCAGCCGCCCGGAAGCGTTGTGGCGGTGATGTTCGCGGCACCGCAGGCGGTCAAGGTGCTTTGAATAGCCGTGGCCGCAGCCCCTGAGTCGAAGAAGGCCACGTCTCCGGAGTGATTGACGTCAGTCGACAGCAAATAATGCGTACCCACGTTGCGGAGATAATCCACGCTCAGCACCATTCCTGGGCGCAGCTCTCGTTGAAAGCCCACGTTCATCTGGAGCGACTGTGGCGACCGGTAACTCGGGGCCAGGAACGCCGCGCCGGACGGCACTGCCGCATTGTTGGCAATCAAATTCGGGATGTAGCTCGAATTGGGCGAGTTCGTCGTGCCCACGAAAGAGGTTTGGTAGGCGCCTTGGAAATTCGCGATACATGTGGCCGTGGTCACACCGGCGCAGGAGCCAAAAGTAGCCGGGACGTTCGGAAGAGTGGCTCCGACCGCGGTACCGCAGGTATTACTCCCACCAGGAATCGTTACTTGACTCCCGTCACCAAACGTAACCGGAAACGCCGAGCCTTCCAAGCAGGCCAAGCCATCTTGGAAGAAAGCGCCCGACGCCAGTCTGGCCGAGCGATCGAACAAGATGTCGTTGAATACCGTGTTGTCATAGTAGATGCCGATGCCAGCACGAATTACAGTCTTGCCGTCGCTCTTGGGATCCCAGGCAACTCCGATCTGCGGAGCCAAATTGGTATTGGGTTGATTGACCCGATTCCCGAATCCAGGGAGCACGGCGTTTAGTTGCGGAATTGCCGGCAGGTCGCTGTCCGAGCGGAACGTATCACGGACATAACGGACGCCGTAGGTGACGGTGACGTTTTGGCGCAACTTCCAGCTGTCGCCGATGTATATACCAATGCGGTTATCCGGGCCGAGACCGCCAGCAGGCTTGCCGAAACGCGGCAGTTCAGTGTCCACACCTTGTCCGTTCCCGATTAGGACCTCATCGGGCAGATAGTTCAGCGGACAATTGATCCCAGTCTGTCCGCCTGGGCACGCGACACCCGGCGTGGGACCGGTATCGTTCAAGAAGTTCACGGCCAATGGCGCAATGCCGAAGAAGCTGGCAAACGACCAGCCCATGATTCGGTTGTAGTCCACGCCCCAGCGGAAGATGTGCGCGCCGGATACTTTGCTGCCGTCATATTTTACTTCCCGGTCGCTCTGGATCGTGGACTGGGGAGCATTGTCACTTGGGCCCGAAGCGAAACCGAAAGGTAGCGCGAGTGAAACCGGGAAATCAGCGAAAGGCGAGCCGCCTCCACGCACCGAGTCCGTGATCACATTGACGAATTTTAGATAAGAGGCACGGAAGCTGTGGGTCACCGAACCTTCGGAAATATCGACACCGCCGATCACATTCTTGGTGCGATCTTCGTTCAAGTAAGTGGNNAGCGAATGTTCTTGGAGACCAAATAGTCGATACGGCCCAGAGCTTCGCCGTCATGATATGGCGCCGGGAAAGTGCCGCTAAACGAGGAGAGCGGACCGCCAATCAAGACACCAGCGGATTGGTGTTGGAGAATCTTCTCACCGTCGATAAAGAAAAAGAGCTTGTCCTTAATGATCGCGCCGCCGACGTCGCCACCGTACTGGCTCCGTTGGAATTGCGTCCCGTCTCCGGGGAACACCGCAGCTTGCGAACTATCCCGGAAGGCCCCGAAACCTTCGCCGTGGAAGGCGTTGGTGCNNGTTGGACAGGTCCAGAGTCGACTGAGCCACCGAGAATTCGGAGATGGCGCTCGCTGGAATATCTTCGGTTGTAGTGCCGACGTTCTCGTCGCTAGTATCCACGCCGTCAACCTGAATGCGGGCGCTGCGGCCAAAACGGCCACCGAAGGAGATCGAAGAGAAGCCGTTCTTGGTCGGGTCAAAGTTGCCGCCGTCCTGAATCTGAACGCCAGGCTCCAATTGAGCCAGATCCAAGAAGTTGCGACCGTTGATGGGCAAAGCTTCAATCTGCTCTGTCGTCAGAGTTCCTGCGATCTGGGCCTGGTCCGTATTGACCGTCACCGATTCGCCGGAGACCTCAACGACCGACGTCGACGAGCCAACCTCGAGTCGCGCATTGTAAACGCTGACCTGTCCTACCTGGACCACGACAGTGGTCTCCAGCACCTTGAAGCTGGGCGCCTCGACCCTAAGGTTGTAGACCGCAGGCTGCAAAGTTCCGGACGAATAAGTGCCCGCGGAACTGGTGCTCGACGTAACCACCGAGCCGGTGGCCTTATTGCTGATCGTCACGGTTGCGCCGGCGACTACCCCGCCTTGAGCATCCGTAACCGTTCCCTGAATATTTCCGCTGTTGACGGTTGCTTGGGACCACGCTGGCCGGCTAGTTGCCAGGGCCGAGACGAGGAGCGCAAACATCACAACAAAGCGCTTCAAATTCATACACTCTCCTAGGGTACTTAATCTCTTTTCGGTGACGTAATGCGGAGCTCGCACTCTTCAGAAGGCGAGCATTACGATACTCCACCGTTCAAATTGTTGAAGTGAGAAACACCCCGAACGCGGGTAGCATTGCACTTTGGTATCCCACTTCGCACAAAATCGTATGCCGCTTGTTATGTTACCGATAGCAGAGTTCGGTATGATAGTTCACATCAAAATCGTATGATATTTCATAAGTTTCATTTCCGGACATACCAATTATTGTATGGCTTGAAATGTCAATTTAGGGATTCAGACGGTGAGGAAATGCGCTATTCGAGGTACGCCGAGCCTCGTGAATTTCGGGGTTCGGATGGTTTTCGCGAGTAAGCCTTGTGCGGGCATGAAGCGAGTCTCGGCGGCTTTCGCGAGAGGTTTTTCGTTAAGCCAGCTCCACCCCAGACCGTGTTCAGTGCACCCGCAATATTCTTCAAAAAAAACTGGCTCCGGTTTTACCCGGAGCCAGTTTTTAATTAGCAATACTGCAGGCGGCAATCCGCTCGCCTGGTTGAGATTTAGAACTGGAGCTTCAACCCCCACTCGATTGTGCGCGGCGCGCCGAACGCAAACACGCCCGTACCGGCTCCGATTCGATCCGGTCGACCCAAGGTGGTCTCCCCGCCAGACGCAGTGGGCTGGAACCCGGTACCGTTGATCGAACCAGAATTACCGTTGAGCTGCCCGGTCAAAGCATTGGCCGCTGAGTCGAAGTTGGCGAAGTTGAACAGGTTAAACACGCTCACGCTCGGCGTAATTGCTAGCCGTTCGTGGAACGCATGGCCCACCCAGCTGAATTCCAGGTCAAAGGCCTTCAGCCAGCCAAGGCCCACTTGCCCGTCCGCAACTGGCGGGACAGCAGCAGCGAGGCCGCCCAACGCTTGCAACTGTGCAAGTGTGAACAGCTGATTGTTGATGAGTGTCTGCCCAGCCGGAGTCGGAAGCACTCCGCCGATGCTGGTGTTGTAACTGTTCACGGCCTTGGTCAAACCTGCAACGCCAATCTGGCGGCCGAAAGCTCCGACGTTGTACAGATTGTAATCGCAAGTCCCGCCCACGTCTCCGCAGCTCGAGCTCGTCTGTGACTTCGGCAGCGGCTGGCCGATTTGCCCGTCTCCCAGGAAGTTAGACGCGAAAATTCCACCTGGCGCGCCGGCGAAAACTGTGCTGGCGGCGACTGGCAGCACATACGGCGTCGCGGCAAACGGTGACCAGAAGTGCGAAAGCAAGCCAAGACGGAACCCGGCTGGCAAGTCCGCGTAACCGCCGAAGTTGAACTGGTGCGTGCGATCCAGTGAACCCGGCCCGGTCAGCGACAGAGGGTTGCGATTGTTGAGGCCCTCCGATAGGAAGTCCGCATCGCCGGCTGCTATGCCGGCGCCGGTCGATCCGGCATTCACGTAGCGAGAAAACGTGTAGGTAGCCTGAAAATTCAGGTATCTAACGCCCCTGAACGGATGCTTGACATTATTCGTGAGTTTCAGGTCCAAGCCGTTATAAACCGAGCGGCCGCCTGAATGGTACAAACCAAACGGTCCGACAGTCGGGTTCTGCGACAGAAAGGCACAGGTCGGGCAAGGAACGGGACCCAAGTCGTTCGCGGAGTCCAAGCCGTTCCCCGCGAAGTCCGCAATAGTCGCGGGCCGCGGCGTATACGCCGACCCGTTACCGGCTGGATTGTTCGGACAAAGCGTAATCGCTGCATTTATCGACCCGACGCCGCAGTTGGTTAGAGTAGTCGCGATCGCTGCTTGCGCATTCGCGAGATTAAATAATGAGATGTCTCCGGAGTGGTTGATGTCCGTCGCCAGCAAATAATGCAAACTGACGTTGCGAATGTAGTCGGCACTGAACACCATTCCCGGACGCAACTCATGCTGGATGCCTATATTCATTTGAATCGATCGCGGAGATTTATAGTTCGGGTCCAGCATACCTGCTCCCGAAAGATTTACCCCTCCTGAGGCTAGAACGTTCGGCAGGAAAGCCGAATTCGGGCCGGTTGGATCGGCCGCGAAGGAAGCTTNNGTGGCTCCGATGGGTGTATTGCAGATTACGTTTCCCGCGGCTGCGCTCCCGCCAATGAAGTTTGTCGACCCGTCCCCGAATGCTATGGGACCCGCCGCTCTTTGAGACGTCGCGGAGGCCCCGGCGCTGCAGGCCGTTTGCACTTCGTTAAAGGCCCCGCTTGGAAGCTTCAGCAGGCGGTCAAACAACACGTCGTTGAATACCGTGTTGTCGTAGTAGATTCCGACTCCGCCGCGGATCACCGTCTTGCCGTCGCTCTTGGGATCCCACGCAAATCCTGCCTGCGGCGCAAAGTTTTTGTTGGGGTTCCGTACCGGATCGCCAAGCCCCGGGAAGAAATTGTTAAGCGCCGGAAGAGCGATGTCGCTGTCCGTACGTCCCGTATCGCGATCGTAACGCAGGCCGAAGTTGACGGTCAGATTTGGTTTTATCTTCCAGCTATCACCTCCATAGACTCCGACGCGATTGTCCGGACCCAGACCACCGTCGGGCTTTCCGAATCGCTTGAGTTCGGTGAAAGCTCCTTCGCCGTTTCCTATGGCCACAGAGTCGGCGACGTAGTTCAAGGGACAAGCGGCGCCGGTCTCTCCGCCCGGGCAAGTGAGAGTGCCCGGCGCAAACAAAAAGCTGGAGGTGTCTTCCGGCGCTAGACCGTTGAAACTGGCAAAGGTCCAACCGGTGATCCGGTTATAGTCCACGCCCCAGCGAAGGATGTGCGAGCCCCAAACCTTGCTGCCGTCGTACTTCACTTGACGGTCGCTCTGGATCGTTGACTGTGGCGCTAGGAAGCTCGGCCCGCTCGCAAATCCCGTGCCCGAAAGCACAATCTCATTGGGAATCTCTGCGAGTGGCAGCGCACTCCCCTGCACCGCGTCTGCGATGGTGTTCACGAACTTCAAATATTCGGCGCGGAAGCTGTGCGTGACGGAGCCCTCATTAATGTCCACGCCGCCGCTCACCGTCTTGGTGCGGTCCTTGTTGTCGTAAACCGAGTAGTTGGCGGCACCGCCGAAGTTGCCAACGTCCGACGCCTGCCAGTAGGTGAATTTCCCGAATGCCCGAATATTTTTGGCGAGTTGATAATCCACTCTGCCGATCGTGCTCGTGTCATGGAAAGGCGCAGCAAAGGTTCCTGAAAAGTTAGACAGGTTCGTTCCGTCAATGCCCGATGGGATCGAGCCTACCAACACACCGCCAGCGTCGTGCGCCAGCAGTCTTTCGGCATCGGCAAAGAAAAACAACTTGTCCTTAATAATCGCACCGCCAACGTCACCGCCATACTGGCTGCGCTGGAATTGGGCACCGCCGGGATATGCAGCGGCCTGAGAGTTGTCACGAAACAGGCCGAAGCCCTCACCGTGCAAGCTGTTGGTACCGGACTTGGTGACGACGTTGACCGAACCACCGGAGGTTAGGTCGTTGGTGATGTCCAAGTTGGATTGAGCGAGTTGAAATTCCTGAATCGCGCTGGAGGGAAGACCCGTGGTGGTGGTGCCGACGTTTTCGTCGCTTACGTCCACGCCATCCACTGAAATGCGCGCGCTGCGGCCAAACTTTCCGCCAAAGGAGATTGACGAAAAACCAATCTTAGTCGGATCGAAGTTTCCGCCGTCCTGAATCTGTACGCCCGGCTCCAGCTGCGCTAGGTCCAAAAAGTTGCGGCCGTTGACGGGGAGGTTCTCGATCTGTTGCGAGTTCAGGGTGCCAGAAAGCTGCGATTGGTCAGTGTTTACGGTGACCGCTTCGCCGGTTACCTCAACCACTGTGGCGGAGCCGCCGACCTCCAGCTTGACATTGGCCGGAGTGATTTGACCGACTTGCACGGTCACGGTCGTTTCTACCGTCTTGAAACTCGGGACTTCGACGCGAACAACGTACGTGCCCGGCGATAGAGCGGCAACGGAAAATTGCCCGCCCGAGGAACTGCTCAAGGCGATCGATTGGCCCGTATCCCGGTTAGTGATCGTTATTTGGGCGTCCGGAACCACACCACCCTGCGGGTCGGTGACCAGGCCCTGAATGTTTCCAGTATTGATGGAGGCTTGGGACCACGCCGGTTGACTCGCGCAGAAGACCAGCGCGAGGAGTGCACAGCTCACAACCAGAAAACGCTTCCAATCCATATACTTTCCCCCATAACCGAAAGTTTGTTGACTCCGAAACTTGACCCGAGTGCCTCGAGCTGCGACGGGAAAAACTGGCGTCGCCTGCCTTCCAAAATTAGTAGCGTGTGAATCGGAATATCCGCTGGATTCAACTTTGCACTTACATATCCAACTCCGCGCGAACTACTAAATTCAATGTTTAACGAACGATACAAATTGCTACTTTTGGAGAGACCACAAATTCATATGAAATGCCGTACGACGAATTGCGGATTTAGTAGTTCACCGTAGACGGCATATCCGTTTTTTTGTAGATGAGGAGGACAAGCGGGAAAGATTTGAAGCTAACTTGACACATAAACTAATCGTCGGCCATCCAGCAGCTGGTCCGACGGACCAGTACTTAGGGACAGAGCCAGTACAGTATAAGTACAGGGAGAAAGCCCTACCCGAAAGGACAGGTTGGTTCCGGGTCGCGCGTGCTCACTCCGCGAAGTTTTCGGGCGGCGGGTTTAGCAGGATGTCCGGTGAAACGGGTGTCGTTTTTCGCCTGATTTAGGCATCATATGGGGCACTTGGGCGTGGCTGAAACCGCCAGTGGCGTGGTGGAACGATGGGAACCCCTCCGAAGATCGAAGTAGCTCCGCTGCGACTCAAACGAGCCCTGTTTATAGATGCTGATCCGGAAATTCGGGAGATGTTGCGCGACATACTGGATCCGCGGCGATGGAGCGTGCGGCACGCGGCCAACAATCTCGCGGCGTTCGAGCTGGTGAAGCAAACCGGGTTCGATTTAATCATCACCAGCGACAAGACGTCGGGCCGCGACGATGTGGAATTGCTGCGCAAGATCCGGATGGTGCGCGCGCACACGCGCGTAATTATTCTGGCGGATCAGAGCGCGCCGTCGTATGTGATCGACTCGATGCGCGAGCGCGCCTTCAGTTATTTTTCGCGGCCGTTCTCGCTGACCTCGCTGGCGGAGATGGTGCAGATGGCAGCGGAAGGCCCGGCCTGGGACGACGGAATTGAAGTGAAATCCGCCACGCCGGAATGGATTCGAATCCTGGCGCGTTGCGACGTGCCGACCGCGGACCGGCTGATTCAGTTTTTGCAGGAGATTGGGGATTTGCCGGAAGTGGAAGGAAATGCGGTCGCGACCGCCTGCCGGGAAATTTTGCTGAACGCGATGGAATATGGCGGAAAATTTCAGCCGGACCAGTGGGTGGAGATTTCGTTCGTGCGCGCGCGGCACATGGTGATGTGCCGGGTGAAGGATCCCGGAGAAGGATTTACGCTGGATGAGATCGAGCACGCGGCGATTGCGAATCCGGATGAGGATCCGATCCGGCATGTGACCGCGCGGGATGCCAAGGGGTTGCGTCCTGGGGGATACGGTGTGCTCTTGGCGAAAAAGTTGGTCGACGAATTGATTTACAGCGAAAAAGGGAATGAAGTTTTGCTGGTGAAGTATATGTTGCCGACGGAAGGCTAGATCGAAGCCAGGACCACCCCGGATTGCCATATTCCCACCGAAAGAAATGTAACGAACCGCCCCTCAATTCAGTAAGACTAGGCAGAGAACAAAATGGAGCTGCTGGAGCGTTTTGCGCTGGGAGACCGGGAGGCGTTCGAGACGCTGTTCCGCGAGTACCAGCGCGAAGTCTTNNTTGGATGGTGTATGCGAATCGTGCGCGATCGCGGGATCGCCGAAGATTTGACGGTGGAGGCGTTCTGGAAAATGCATCGGGCCCACGCCCGGTTCGACCCGACCAGAAGTTTTGGGGCCTGGGCGCGGCGGATCGCCACGAATCTGGCGCTGGACCACTTGAGAAAAAACCGGTGGGAGACGGCGCTGGTGGGAGAAGTGGCCGATGTGGCGCGCGAGAATCCCGGAGTGCAGCACGAAACGCGGCAACACATTGCGACGGCCTTTGCCGGGCTGAGTCCAAAGCTGCGGCTGGTGGCCACGCTCTCGCTAATTGAAGAAGTGCCGCACCGGGAAATTGCCGATGCGCTGGGGATTTCGGAAACGACGGTGCGGGTCAGGCTGTTTCGCGCCACCAGGATTTTGCGGGATCAACTCAAGCAGGCTGGGGCCCAGGGATGAGCGAAATCGACGAACTGGAATTGCGCAAGTATTTGAAGGTCAACGTGCCGGCGGCGGATGTGGAGCTGCGGCGCGATCTGTGGGTGGACGTGGCGCGGCGCCTGGAGCAAAACGAAAAGCCGGTGCCGTGGTTCGACTGGGTTCTGCTGGGAGCGGCGGCGGCTTGCCTGATTTTCTCGCCGCAAATTGTTCCGATGCTTTTGTACCACTTGTAAGGAGGGGGCGATGAGTCCGAGTGCACATCCTTATGTGCGGGCGTATATGGCGGGAGTGACGCTGCCGACGATCTTCCTGCTGGTGATTTTAGGGATCTTCGTGCTGGTGCGGTTGATTCTGCAGGTACCGGTGCCGCTCGAAAGGATCATTGTGTTCCCGATGGCGATGGTGCCGAACGTATTTGGATTGTGGAACATGCTTTATTTGAGGCTGCGACAGACGCGACAGATTTCGATCGGGGCCTGGGGCGCGCTCCTGCCGTTCGTGCTGGCGCCGCTGGGGGCCACGGTCGCGTGTTCGCTGGGATTTCTGTCGTCCAGCGCGAACGGAGTGCAATACTTCGGGGTGATTCACGCCAGTTACGGATTGCTGGCGCTGAACTTTTGCATCGCCGTCGTGATTTATTATCTGGGCTGGAAGTATCTGGTGAATTTCTTTAACCGCGTGGTGGGAATTGAGTAGGAGAAGAAAGTAAAAGGGCCAGAGTCACCAAAGGTGACTTGCGAGGAATCCACAAGGGTTCGATATTTTCCACAGATGGACGCGAAAATAATTTTCAATTACTGCTTGACTCTTTGAACACGTTTCGATAGTATCGGGGTTCGTCTTTAAGCCTGCCAGCTGGCCTGGTAGTACCTGCTCTTTGACAATCGGATGAAACAAGCCAGAACCCGTTTGGTTACGGTCTGTGCGCCGGGTGTACCGGTGTACGGACTTTATTTGAGATAAACCGAGCGATTTAAAAAGTTCGTTCCTGGCCGAGAAGTTATCGATGTGAATCGGTAATTTCAGAGCCGGAAACACCAGATTTCAAACGAGAGTTTGATCCTGGCTCAGAGCGAACGCTGGCGGCGTGCTTAACACATGCAAGTCGAACGCGCAGCAGTTTGTAGCAATACAGATTGTGGGCGCGTGGCGAACGGGTGCGTAACACGTGGATAACCTTCCTTCAGGTGGGGAATAACCCAGTGAAAATTGGGCTAATACCGCATAACATGACGATGGCACATGCTGTTGTCTTCAAAGGCGCAAGTCGCCAGAAGAGGGATCCGCGGCCGATTAGCTTGTTGGCGAGGTAATGGCTCACCAAGGCATTGATCGGTAGCCGGACTGAGAGGTTGGCCGGCCACACTGGAACTGAGACACGGTCCAGACTCCTACGGG
>PMHK01000187.1 GCA_003156635.1 Acidobacteriota bacterium
AAGCGGACGGAGCGGTCGAGCGCTTCGAATACCAACTGCGCCGCAAAGATGGCCACAAGATCTGGGTTTCGGAAAATGCGCGCGTGGTGCGCGACGCGGCGGGGAAAGTGATCGCCTATGAGGGCACCATGGAGGACATCACCGACCTGAAGCGCGCCGAAGTCGAGCGGCAGGTGACCTTCGAAATTATTCGCAGCGTGAACGTCACCGACAATCTTGACGACCTGCTGTATCTGATTCACCAGGCGCTGAAGAAAGTGCTGTACGCCGAGAATTGCTTCATCGCACTCTACGAACCGTCCTCGGAAATGTTTCATTTCCCGTTTTTTGTGGACCAATTCGACCAGGCTCCTCCTCCGCAGCAAGTGGGCCGCAGTTGCACCGCGCACGTGTACCGCACCGGCTGCGCGATGCTCATCCCTCAGGGCGTATTCGACCAGCTGACCGCGCAGGGAGAAGTGGAACTGGTCGGAACTCCTTCACCGTCCTGGCTCGGTGTTCCGTTGCAGACNNGAATTCCTCGGCTCGGTCGGCGGCCAAATCGCGCTGGCCATCGAACGCAAACGCGCCGAAGAAAAAATCCGCGAGAGCGAAGCGCGGTTGCGCGTGCTGGTCGAACAATTGCCAGCAGCACTTTGGACCGTCGACAAGAATCTCTGCTTCACCTCGGCGGTTGGGGCCGGCCTGGCGCGCTTGGGTCTGAAACCCAACTTCGCCGGCGGTCTTTCGCTTTTCGAATATTTCGGCACGACCGATTCGACTTTCCTGCCCATCGCGGCGCACCGCCGCGCCATCGCCGGCGAGGCCATGACCTTCCATTCCGAATGGAAGGGCGGCTCGTACACCTGCCACGTCGAACCGCTGCGCAGCCGCGACGGCGAATTGCAAGGCGCGATCTGCATGGCGCTGGACATCACCGACCGCAAACAGTTGGAAGAACAGCTGCGCCAGGCGCAAAAAATGGAAGCAGTCGGCCGCCTGGCCGGCGGAATCGCCCACGATTTCAATAATCTTTTAATGGTCATCCAGGGCTACGCGGATTTGTTGGCCGAACGTTTGCCGCAGGGCGATTCGCTGCGGCGGAACGCCGAGCAGATTCAGACCGCCTCGCAGCGGGCGACCTCGCTGACCCGGCAACTCCTAGCCTTCAGCCGTAAGCAGATGTTGGCGCCGAAAGTTTTGAATGTGCACGCCGTCGTCGCCGACATGGAAAAAATATTGCGCCGGCTGATCGGCGAGGACGTCCAGCTGGAGACCACCAGCGCGCCGGATCTGGGATTGGTCAAAGCGGATCGCAGCCAAATCGAACAGGTGATTCTGAATCTGGCCGTCAACGCCCGCGACGCTATGCCGGGGGGCGGCCGCCTGACCATCGAAACCGCTAACGCCGAACTCGACGCCAGTTTTGCGCACCCGCCGGCTGTGCTGTCTCCGGGCAAATACGTGATGCTGGCGGTCACCGACAACGGCTGCGGCATGGATGCCGAAACCCAGGCGCACATTTTCGAGCCGTTTTTTACCACCAAGGAAAAAGGCAAAGGCACCGGGCTGGGTCTGGCCACCGTTTACGGAATCGTGAAACAGAGCGGCGGATATGTTTGGGTTTACAGCGAACCCGGCCGCGGTACCAGCTTCAAGGTTTATCTGCCGCGCCTCGAGGAAGACGCCGCGTTGCCCCGAATTGAATTCCCCGCGAACGTCAGCGCCAATCCGCGTGGCTCGGAAACCGTGCTTCTGGTCGAAGACGAAAAAGGCGTGCGCGAATTGGCCCGCGAATACTTGCAGATGATCGGCTACAGCGTGATCGAAGCCGAAAATGGTCATGCCGCGCTGGAATTGGCGGCGATGCACGATGGCCAGATTCATCTGTTGATGACCGACGTAGTCATGCCCGGAATCAGTGGCCGGGAGCTTTCTCAGCGGGTCCAGGCGGTGCGCCCGGATATTCGCGTGCTTTACATGTCGGGTTATACCGACCAGGCCGTGGTCCATCACGGGATACTCGAATCAGATGCGGTCCTGCTGCAAAAGCCTTTCACCTTGAATGCGCTGGCGTTGAAGCTGCGCGAAATCCTCGGCAATAAATCGCTGAACTAGCCTTTCTCGTCCACTACGAATCGCATCGGAGTTGTTCCTTAGCGGTACGGGTGCGCCTCATCGGGACAACCGATCGAAGGATCCTCCATCTGACGCAACTTGCTAAAAATAGAAGCCCAATTGTTGCAATCTCTTGCCGCCAACCCGTTTGCACCTTCCGCGCGTTGATTTGGCTCCCGGAGTGCATTTCAGTCGCCAGTCGCTGTGGTAGGCGGAGCAAACCAGCGGCTGGACGAGCCAAGCGAATCAGGGGGCAAGCGAAAATGGGCACGAACGCGCAGGGCCAGACCGAGTCGTACAACGCGGTAACCGAAGAGTTCATTTCTGAACGCCGGTTGTGGACCGCGGTGATCGTCAACGCCGTGGAAGACTGGCGCACCGGTAGCTTGCGGGCGCGCCGCGAAGCTCAGCATTTCTTGTTCAACAACGACACGGATTTCGAGCTGGTCTGCTCCGCGGCTGGCCTGGATTGGCAAGATTTTCGGGCGCGCCTGTTGCGGATTGGCCGCAAGGTGGAAATGGAAGGGCCATTCCGTTTGCCGCTCGCTGCGTAGTTCGCGCCGGGTGCAAAGTGCATCCGCACCAAGGCATGCCAGCTTTCCGGCCGCCTGAACATGGCGTAGAATTTCTCATCGCCGAGCGTCGATCCTGCGGCATTCCGGATCGATGGCGAATGGATGAATTCCGCCAACGAAAATTCAATCAATCGCGAAAAACAACTGCTCATCTGTTGTGCGCGGACCCGGGTTTCGGCGGCTATCGCCCAGCGCATTCGCGAAATCGCCGCCCAGTCGCTCGACTGGGATTATGTCCTCTACGAGGCCGAAGAAAATTCACTCACTCCTCTCCTGGCCAAACACCTGGCGGAATTCGCGCCCGCCGCTCTCCCGCCGGCTTCCGCTGAACTGCTGAACAAAACCTGCCGCGCCAATACCATCAGGAATCTGTATCTCACCGGCCAGCTCATTCGCACTTTCGAATTATTCCGCGAAAAGGGGATCGAAGCTGCTTCGTACAAGGGTCCGGTCCTCGCCGCGCAGATTTACGGCGACGTGGCCCTGCGCGAATTCGAAGACGTAGATATCGTTCTGCGCCAACGCGATCTGTCCGGCGCGCACGAAGTCATCGTCGGTATGGGCTACAAACCAAAGTTCGATTGGATTCTTTCGCCCGGAGCTTCCGCGGCGCTGGTCCCGGGCGAATATAACTATCGCGACATCGAACGCCGCGCCATGATCGAGCTGCACACCGAGCTCACCCTGCGCCACTATCCCATCCCGCCGAACCTCGACGAATTCTTCCGGAATACAATTCAGGTAAACGTCGCGGGCCGCGAGGTGCCAACCTTCGCACCCGAATATTTGCTGCCGATGCTCTGCATCCACGGCTCCAAGGATTTTTGGGAACGGTTCTCCTGGATGGCCGACGTATCGGAATTGATTCAGGGGTGCCCGGCGCTGGATTGGGACAAAACTTTTCAGGTCGCGGAGGCACTGCATGCCACACGGATCCTGCGCCTCGGTCTGACTCTAGCCGCGACTGTTCTCGATGCGCCTTTGCCGCCAGCAATTGCCAAGGCCGTTGAGGCCGACAAAATCGCCAGCGGCCTGGCCACGGAAATCATGCGGCGGCACCTGCGCCGGAAATTCCAGACGCTCGACGCCGCCGGCCGGTTGAGTTATCGCCGCCGCATGCTCCCGGGCTTCGCCACGGGCTGGCGCTACGCGCTGCGGCTATCCGTCGTCCCCGCCGAAGAGGACTGGGTCATGCTGCGGCTGCCCAAAGCCCTCGCGCCGCTGTACATCGCCCTGCGCCCCTTACGCCTGCTGCGCAAATACGGATGGGCACGCCGCCCCGCGACCAAGCCCAGCACTTAGGCATTATTCGTCTGCAACAAATCGGCCCGCCCAGTGTTCTCACTTGCAGCACAACCTAAAATTTCTTCGTGGGTCTGCTGACCGAAAAGGGCTACGATTGGCCGCTTTAGACTTTCGATAATGAAATTGATTTGCATCCAGCTCAAATAAGGATCATCCAATTCTCGTGAGCGCAGCCTCCGCACTCTCACCATATCCAATCGACCACGAAGCGCGGTGCGGAACCGCTCCGTCGGCCCAGGAGTCGGTGGCCGACAAAGTTCGCGTCGGCGGCTCGGCGACGATCCGCGTCGTCGCGACCAGTATGTTTCCGTGGATCCGTCCGGGCGATCAGGCTTTCATCCGCCGTTACGATTTTTCCCAAATCAATTCAGGCGACGTAATTCTGTATGAACGCGCCAACCGCTTGTTCATCCATCGGGTCATTCGCCGCATCACCCGCCCGGGTTTAGGTGGAGACGTGACCCTGCTGGTAGTGAAGGGCGATGCTCTGGACCGGCCCGACGCGCCGGTGTCTGCCAAGGAATTCCTGGGCCGGGCCATCCGCATTCACCGCGGAAAGCGGCACATCGATCTGCAATCGTTTTCGCAAACGGTCTTAGGAAAATTTCTGGCTGGCGTTTCCGGCTTAACTCGATTCGTGTACGGCCCGCTCCGCAGTCTCCGGTTCAGCAACTCGCGCTAAAGTCCCGCCCATTCAAATATTGAAATTCTAACGTTGCCTTTTGCTTCGCGGGCGTTTCCTCGTCTCGGAGGGTTTGGATTGCTTGGCCCGCCGCGCGGCCACGGCGGTCAACTCACGTTCATGCACATAGGCCCACTCGCAGAAGACTTGCAGCGGTTCGATAAAGCTTTTCCCCAGCGAAGTCAGCGAATATTCCACGCGCGCAGCCGAGGTGGGATACGCCTTGCGCCACACCAGTCCGGCCTCCTGCAGGTCGCGCATCGTCTGGCCGAAGCTGGATTGTGGCGCCGATTTGAACTCATGCCGAAGTTCGTCGTACAACTTTGGAGCGCGGTCCAGCACTTGCACGATCCGGATTGCCAAATCGTTGGCGAAAAGCTCCAGAATTTGCTCAGGGCCGGCGGCGTCGGGCAACGCGCGTTTGGCTCGGGTTTTGCGGCGTGACGATTTCATAGGCGAAGAGTATCCGTTCACGCGGGGGCGTCAAGACAATTTGAAATATTCTGCACCCAGCCACCGGCAAGACGACTCTAACAGCGGGTTAGGCTATTCTAATGCGTGGTCGCGCCATCGCTGCCGAAATAACTGGCCATTCATATCAGCCCGGGTCATCCTGATGTAGAATCACGGTTCATCGCTCTTTACGGCCAGGGATCGCCTGCAATTTTCGAAGGAGGCTTCACCATGAGCACCACAGTCAATACCAACCCCGCATCGAACCAGGGCAACACCACCCAGAATCCGCTGAAGACGCTGCTCAATTTCGGCCAGTCGGTCTGGCTGGACTATATTCGCCGCGACCTGCTGACCACCGGCGAACTGAAGCGCCTGATCGAAAATGACGGCCTGCGCGGCATGACTTCCAATCCGTCGATCTTCGAAAAGGCCATCACCGGCAGCACGCTCTACGCCGAAACACTGAAGGGCCTCGAATCGCGCAAGGATCTCGACGCGGCCGGGCGCTATGAGCAACTCGCGATCAAAGACATTCAAGACGCCGCGGACATTTTCCGCCCGGTCTACGACCAATCGAAATTCCGCGATGGCTACGTCAGCCTGGAAGTTTCGCCGTACCTCGCGCACAAGACCCAGGAAACGCTGGCCGAAGCGCGCCGGTTATGGAAAACCGTCGCGCGCCCGAACGTGATGATCAAGGTTCCTGGCACGCCCGAAGGCATTCCGGCGTTTCAACAGCTGATCAGCGAAGGCATCAATGTTAACGTGACGCTGCTCTTCGCTTTTGATGTGTACGTGCGCGTCGCCGAAGCCTACGTCGCGGGCCTGGAACAATTCGTGAAAGGTGGCGGCGATCCCAGCCGCGTAGCCAGCGTGGCCAGTTTCTTCATCAGCCGCATCGATACTTTGGTCGACGGCGAGATCGAGGCGAAAATCAAAACCACCACCAATCCGGCGGATGTCGCGGCGCTGAAGAATCTACTCGGCAAAGTTGCCATCGCCAACGGAAAGTTGACCTACCAACGCTACAAGCAGATTTTCAGCGGCCCCAAGTGGGATGCGCTGGCCGCCAAAGGCGCGCAGACCCAGCGCGTGCTGTGGGCCAGCACCAGCACCAAGAATCCCGCGTACAGCGACATTTACTATGTGGAAGAACTGATCGGCAAGGACACCGTCGACACCATTCCTCCCGCGACCTACGACGCGTTCCGCGACCACGGCAAGCCGCGCAACAGCCTGGAAGAAAACGTCGAGGCCGCACACCAGACCATGCAAGGACTGGAAAAAGCTGGAATTTCGATGAAGGCCGCAACGGATAAGCTGACCGATGACGGCGTGAAGCAATTCTCCTCCGCCTTTGACACCTTGCTCGCGGCCGTGGCGCAACACACCAACGCGGCATCGGCGGTAAAGAAATAATGAATACGCTCACTTACAAGCTGCCGGACGAGTTTGCCAAGGCCGTCGCCGCGAACATCGAAGACTGGAAGAAAAACGACAAAGTGAAACGTCTGTGGGCCAAAGACGCTTCGCTTTGGACCAACACCGACGAAAGCAAATGGCTCGGCTGGCTCACCATTGTCGCCGAACAGATCGCCCAGCACGACAAACTGAAAAAAGTCGCCGCGGACATCGAGAAAGCCGGATTCACCCATTGCGTCCTGCTGGGCATGGGCGGTTCCAGCCTGTGCGTCGAAGTTTTCGCCAAGACCTACGGGCACGAGCCGGGACGTCCGCAGATGCACGTGCTGGATTCGACCGATCCGGCGCAGATCCGCACCATCGAAAAGAATATCGACATCAATAAGACGATCTTCATCGTGGCCAGCAAATCCGGCAGCACGCTCGAGCCGAATATCTTCAAGCAATTTTTCTACGATCTAGTCACCAAAGCGGTCGGTGCCGCGGAAGCCGGAAAGCGCTTCATCGCCACCACCGATCCCGGCTCGCACATGCAGAAAGTCGCCGAGGCCGACCACTTCCGCAATATTTTCTACGGCGTGCCCACCATCGGCGGCCGCTATTCCGCGCTTTCGAATTTCGGCATGGTGCCCGCCGCGATTCAGGGCGTGGGCATCGCGAAATTTCTCGAACGCGCCGAAGAAATGGTCATGGGCTGCGGCGCAGCCGTCGCCGCGGACAAAAATCCCGGCGCGATCCTGGGCGCGATTCTCGGCACCGGACAAAAACTGGGCCGCGACAAAGTGACTCTGTTCACTTCGGCCGGAATTTCCGATCTCGGCGCCTGGCTCGAGCAGCTCATCGCCGAATCTTCCGGAAAAGAAGGCAAGGGCCTGATCCCGGTGGACCGCGAAGCGATTGGCGCGTCCGGTGTATATGGCAACGATCGAGTCTTCGTCTACGTGCGCCTTGACGGCAGCTCCGACGCCAAGCTGGACGCGGATGTCGACGCGCTGGAAAAGGCCGGACAGCCGGTGGTGCGCATTGGCGTCGCCGATAAATACGATCTGGGCCAGGAGTTCTTCCGCTGGGAGATTGCGATTGCGGTCGCCTGCTCGATCATCGGCATAGACGCCTTCAACCAGCCCGACGTCGAAGCCAGCAAGATCGAAACCCGCAAGCTGACCGACCAATACGAAAAGGTCGGCTCGCTTCCCGCCGAGTCGCCTTTCTTTGAAGGCAATGGCGTCAAACTTTTCACCGACCCCAAAAATACCGACGCGCTGAAGCAGGCCGTCGGCGGCGATGCCAGTCTGGTCGGATACTTGAAAGCGCATCTGAATCGTTTGAAGGCCGGAGATTATCTCGGCCTGCTGGCCTACATCGAACGCAACGACGCGCATCAAGCCCAGCTGCAAACCGTCCGACACTCGATTCGCGACCAGAAGAAAGTCGCGACCTGCCTCGGTTTCGGCCCCCGGTTTTTGCATTCGACCGGACAGGCCTACAAAGGCGGCCCGAATTCCGGCGTCTTCCTGCAGATTACTTGCGACGATGCGGCCGACCTGGCCGTGCCCGGGCAGAAATACACGTTCGGCATCGTGAAGGCGGCGCAGGCTCGCGGCGATTTCCAGGTGCTCGCGGATCGTAATCGCCGCGCCTTACGCCTGCATCTCGGCGCCGATCTGGCTGCTGGACTGAAAACTTTGCAGGACGCGATTCAGAAAGCGCTGGCATAATCGCCTCACACCACGGCGCTACAGGTAGCGGAAAAAGCTGCTTTTAGGGGGTCGGAGTTTTAGCTCCGACAATAAAGCCTCGTTTTCAGTGGGCTTCAGCCCCCGAAGGACAACTCTTTGGGGGTTTTTCCGCGCTTGTCTAGCCGGGTACAGGATTAATGGGAACGTTCGATTCAGCCGACTTGCTGTTGGGCGCTCAAGGCCGGCCCGCGCCACCGTGCGTCATGGTGATTTTTGGCGCCGCCGGCGATTTAACCAAACGCAAGCTCATCCCCGCGCTCTATAACCTGGCCAGAAGCCGGCTGCTCCCCGATCAATTCGCCATCGTCGGCGTCTCCCGCGAAGAATATTCCATCGATGAATTTCGCACGCGCATGGCGCCCGAAGCCGGGGAGTACACCATCTCCGAACTGGACCGCGAAACCTGGGATTGGTTCGCCAAACGCCTGTACTACATGTCCGGCGATTTTCAGGATCCCAAACTTTTTCAGAAACTNNTCGTCGTAAAACAGCTCGGTCTCGCCGGCCTCACCGATGAAGTGAATGGAAAATGGCGCCGGGTGGTCATCGAAAAACCATTCGGCCACGATCTGGCCACCGCCGTCGCGCTGAATCACGAAATCGGCAAAGTGCTCCAGGAAAACCAGGTTTACCGTATCGACCA
>PMHK01000228.1 GCA_003156635.1 Acidobacteriota bacterium
GCGCTCGATGATCGCCGGGGCGATGTCGTACTCCGCGGTGAGTTGGTCCCAGGTGACCAGAAAATTGGAATGCACCAATACGATCGCGCCGTTCACGCCGGCGCCGGCCTTCGAAAATCCCGCTTCGTCCCCGAATCCCACGTCGACGATATTCGCGGTCACGCCGCCTTCGGGCGTCGCCGGTGACCAGCCGATGGAAACGAGCCGCACCGGAAACGATTCCGGCGCCAAAATTTCCAAGCGCGTGTTCCCCTCGCTCCATCCCACCGGAATCGTGTATTTCTCGGTGTGCACTTCGTCCACGCCGGATAAGCGAAACGCCTGCACCGCCCAGCCCGCAGCGCGGTCGGCAGCTGGTGTTCCGGTCACCCGCCCCCCGATCGAATCGCTCAGGTACCGCAGATTTTCTTCGAGCGGCGATGCGCCCATCGCTTTCTGTTCCATAACGGGTGCCAGCTCCGCACAGGATTTTCCCACCGAGCACGAACCTTCGCCTTGCGGCACCTGTTTGGACAACGGCGCGGGCGTAGCCGGCGGAAGCTGCGCGGATTCGCACGCCGGACTCACGGCAAAAATCAAAATCAGCAGCAAACCAAAAAATCCGAGCGACATTGATGTGCGGTTGGGCATGGTCGTGGGCGCAGTCTAGCGCGAAAACGCTATTTTGCCGAATCCTCAGCGAGCCACTGGGGCCGCTCCCCAACGATCGCCCGCTCGCAGGACCACGCCCAGAGAAGATTTTGCAGAGCAGGCGAACTTTCTACCTAGCCCTATTCCCCCCATTATCGCCTCCGACCCCCTATCTGTCTCAATTTGAGTCACTTATATCTTTGTTCGCAGTGGCATGGCAGATGCCTGAGCTTCNNTACTGTAGTAGATGTACAGGCCCTTTACCGAACCCAAGGGTGAAGGGTCTTATGCGAACGGGCGGACCCGACGCTTGATTCGCGCGCAACTTAGTTAGCAACTGAACGAGGGAGTTAAATCCAGATCAAGCTTTGCCGAATGTAATCCTGGGCAAGCAAGCGGGAAGGCCATAGTGAAGAAAGTACAAGCAATCGCCAAATTTCCAGCGATCGAGAAGCACAAAGATTCGAACCACCCCGACACCTTTTTATTCTGTGAGGGGGGCAATGGCACGGCGCAATTTCGCGCTGCGTCTGCCGCCGACTTGGAATGCACCGTCGAGCGCATTGCCGGCGTGCTGGCCATGCAGTGCATGGTTCGCGGACAGGACCCCAAGAATTTTCAGGTCATGGTCCCGGCCGAACAATCTCTGGTTGCGCGGCTCATTTCCCGCGCCGAAGAGTTGCTGGCCGAAGGTCGCGCCATTGCCTGTCCTACCTCGCTCAGCGCCCGTCAACGCGAGGTGCTGAACGCGGTGCTCAGCAATCGCGCCAATAAAGAAATTGCCTCGAAGCTGAACATCACCGTGCGCACCGTGAAGTTTCACATCTCCTCATTGCTCAGTAAATTCGGCGTGGAATCCCGCGCCGATCTGGCTCGTCGCGCGGCCGGATTCATGCGCCCCGAGCCGGTCGAGGATGTCGAGCTTCCCGAGCCCGTCGTCCCGGCTGACTTCAAAACCGGAAAATTTCGCACCCTGCCTTTGACTCAAAATTCACCCATGAACCGGACCTACGACATGGTCAATCGCGCCGCCGCCGTGCGCTTTCCAAGGAAAACCCTCCTGGCCTAGAGCTCCATCCTAGGTTCTGGCTGCTTAGGCCGGAGATTCGAATCAAAGCCGTCCGGATCACGCTACATTCCGGGCGGCTTTTTTGTGTCCGCTAAGGCCTTGCTTTCATGCACGGAAGGGCTACGGATAGGGATGAGTGCACTATATTCTTTGTTATGTTCAGCTCTTGCCGCCTTGCTCGGTTATCAGATGGTCGCACCTGCTCCTGCTGATCAGTGCTTTCCGGTACAGGCAACGATAGAGTAGTAGTTCATTATTGTGAATCAAGACTTCTAAAGACCGTCCAGGAGGAATGGATACTGTGGCCGAGCTCAACCCACCGCCGAGCGGCGAAAGCACCCGGCAAGCAATCATCGCCGTCGATTTCGACGGAGTTATCGCCAATTATGACGGCTGGACCGAGTCATCCGTTATCGGTCCTCCGCGGGGGGATGTGGTCGAGGCTTTGATCGCGCTGCGTAGCGAAGGTTGGAAGATCATCGTCTACAGTTGCCGCTCCGCCGAAGAAATCGGCCCGTATATGACCCAAAACCGAATTCCTTTCGATGAGATTAATCCGAGCCCTTCCAATCCCAGTAAGGGAACGAAACCTAGAGCACGAGTTTATTGGGACGACCGCGCCTACTGCTATTCCGGCAACGCTGTGGACGACCTGGAAAAAATTCGCAAATTCCGAACCTGGTCGGGTCGAATATAAAAAATTAATTCTCTAGTAACCGAATGTCCGAATGGACTGACTAGTGATTGCCAATTTCGGACGGAAATGTTACATGTCTGTGAATGTCGTGTTACAGCCGTGAGACGACCTCTTATGCTGACCAGCATCAAAAATTCGCGGTCCCAGCGCGAAGCGGAACCTAAAGCTTCGCCGGGGCGGGTCTTCTGGATCACCGGCTTNNCCGGCTTGTCCGGTGCCGGCAAGACTACGTTGGGAGAAGAGCTAGCGAGCCGCCTGCGCGCCGAGGGTCGTCGGGTTATCTTCCTCGATGGCGACGCGCTTCGCGCGGTCATCGCTGAAGATCTTGGCCACAGCGCCGATCACCGGCGACAGTCGGCGATGCGTAATGCCCGGCTGTGTCGTTTACTCGCGGGGCAAGGCGCCGACGTGGTCTGTGCGACCATCTCGCTCTTTCACGATGTGCAGCGTTGGAACCGGCAGAATATCCCCGGGTATCGCGAGATCTATCTGAAAGTCCCGTTGGAGGAACTGCAGCGTCGGGATAGCAAGGGGATCTATGCGGGAGCTGCGCGCGGAGCTACACGGGACGTTGTCGGCCTCGACGTACCCGCGGAGACTCCCGAAACGCCCGAACTGGTCCTCGAGAATTATGGCGCACTCGATGTGCCCGCGGCGGTCGAGCAGATCTTAACAGTGTGTGCCGGAATCGAAGGCGCCAGTGCGCCGCAACCGGTGCGCCTGGTTACCTTCAAAACCAAAGCGGAATCTCTGGACGCGCTAGCGCCCCTGCTCCGCAGTGCGCGGGTCCTGCCTCAAGTCCGATTCTCGGTTCGCGATTGGCGCTCGAATGCCACTGGCGTACTCGCTGCCATCAGCGCCGCGCCCTGGGGTTCAAATCGGGTCATCGTCCGCAGCAGTGCGCGAAGCGAGGACGGTGTTACGAGTTCGCAGGCCGGGAAATACGATTCCGTTCTTGGCGTCGTCGGAAGCGCAGCCGTGGCCCAGGCGATCGACCACGTGATTAGCTCGTTTTCCGAGGGCGGCACCGACGAAGATCAGATCTTTGTCCAGCCGATGCTTGATCGGGTGGCGATGGCCGGAGTGGTTTTCTCGCGCAGCCCGGGCGGCAGTCCTTACTTCATCATCAATTACGATGATCGCTCTGGCTTAACGGATCGGGTAACCGCCGGTGTCGGCGACAATCTCAAAACTTTTTTTTGCCTCAAGTCACGGCCGAACGCCTGCCCCGCTTCGCTGGCTCCGGTCATTGCTCTCGTCAGCGAGCTGGAAACCCTGCTGGCCAGCGATTCAATCGACGTAGAATTTGCCGTCGGTGACGATGGGCAGCTCTATCTTCTCCAAGTCCGCCCGCTGGCCGCGGACCGCTGGGGACTGCCGTTGGATACGATGGTCGACCACGCCCTCGGAGATGTTGCGCGCAAGGTCGAGCTGCTCAGCCGCCGGCATCCCTACCTGCACGGCAGCCGGGCGATATTCGGGGTCATGCCGGACTGGAATCCGGCCGAAATCATTGGGGTGCGGCCTGGGCCGCTGTCGTTATCGCTGTATCGCGAGCTCATAACCGACGCGATCTGGGCCTATCAGCGCGACAACTACGGGTATCAGAATCTTCGCAGTTTTCCTCTGCTGGTGAACTTTCACGGCCTGCCCTATATCGACGTGCGAGTCAGCTTCAATTCCTTCGTGCCGCGCGGCGTGCCGGACGATCTTGCCGGCCGGCTGGTGAACTACTACATCGACCGTCTCCTCTCCGAGCCCCATCTTCACGACAAAGTTGAATTTGAGATTATCTTTTCTTGCTACACCCTCGATTTGCCGCAGCGGATTGGCCGGCTCGCCGAGCACGGATTTTCTTCGGACGACATTGCTGAGCTCTCCGGTGCCCTGCGGCGCCTCACCAATCGCATCATGCATGGTGAGACCGCTCTGTGGCGGCACGATCGCGCCAAGGTCGACCTGCTCGCCAAGCGCCTGCCGACCATCTACAACGCGGAAATCGACAAGATCAGCCGCATTTACTGGCTGATTGAAGACTGCAAACGTTACGGCACGCTGCCCTTTGCCGGTCTGGCCCGGGCGGGTTTCATCGCCGTTCAACTACTGCACTCCTTCGTCCAAGTCGGCGTTTTCAATGCCGAAGAGGCCGCCACGTTTATGGCCAGTGTCGATACCGTTGGTTCGCGCATCGGGCACGACTTCGCGCAACTCCCCAAGGCAGAATTTCTCGCGCGCTACGGTCACCTCCGGCCGGGGACGTATGACATCCTCTCGCCGCGTTACGACGAAGCTCCCGATCTTTATTTCGATTGGTCGAGCATTCGCCCTAAGGCCTCCCCACCACCGCGTTTCGCGCTCTCCATCGAACAGTTGCGCCGCATCGAGGCCTTGCTCAAGGAACATCAGCTCGAAATCGACGTCCTCAGTTTGATCGAGTTCGTCAAGGGCGGCATTGAAGGCCGCGAATACGCGAAGTTTGTGTTTACCCGCAGCTTGAGCGATGCGCTGTCGCTCATCCGGCAACTGGGCAAGGATCATGGTCTTTCTGCGGACGATTGCGCATTTCTGAATTACGACGCGATTCGCACCCTCTATAGTGAGAGTGCTTCAGTGCGCGAAACGTTGCTGGAAAGCGTTGCACATGGCAGAGAGCGCCACGCGCTCACCCGCAATCTGGTGCTTCCGCCGATCATCGCCTCGCCCGACGATGTCTTCGCCTTTCACCTGCCCCCCAGCCAGCCCAATTTCATTACGCGCAAAAGCGTCACCGCTCAGGTCGCTTCCGTCACCGACCCGCCGGAAACCTTCGCTGGACGAATTCTTTTCGTGCCCAGCGCGGACCCCGGCTTTGATTGGATCTTCACCCGAGGCATCAGCGGTTTCGTTACTCAGTTCGGAGGCGCCAATTCGCACATGGCCATCCGCGCTGGCGAACTCGGCATTCCTGCGGTGATCGGCGCGGGCGAAATTCTATTCCAGCAATGGCAGGCAGCTCGCAAGCTTTGCCTCGATTGCACCAACCAGAAGGTTCTGGTCATCGCGTGAAAGCGGTCGCCATCACCCAGCGGGTATCGATTGTTCCGGCCCACGGGGAGCGTCGTGATTGCCTGGACCAAGCATGGACTAAGTTTCTCTGGGCCTGCGGGCTACTTCCCGTTTTACTCCCCAACGTCGTCGACGCGGCTCTTCGCTTGTGTGGGGGGGCTGGCATCACTGGGTTAGTGTTGACCGGCGGGAATGATCTCACAGTGTTGGGTGGTGATGCTCCGGAACGCGACGCCGTCGAAAATGCTCTGCTTGATTTGGCTGAAACGCGCGGGTTGCCCGTGCTCGGCGTCTGTCGCGGGATGCAAGTAATCCAGCAACGTTGCGCGATCCCCTTGCGTCGCGTAGAGGGCCATGTGACAGGACATCAAGTAATTCGCGTCGACGGTAAGCCCACCGGGGTGAACAGCTATCATCGTTTCGCAGCCTTCGAATCGCGGTCGCCACTTGGCGTCTGGGCTGTCGCCGACGACGGCGTCGTCAAGGCCGTCCAGCACGCTGACCGCTCCACCACAGGGATCATGTGGCATCCTGAACGAATGGACCCGTTTGCGCCGGCCGATATCGCCCTATTCCAACGCGTTTTTAGGGTGGCCTGATGCGCGCCGTGATCCTCGCAGCTGGCCGCGGCAGTCGCTTGGGGCATTTGGGCAGCGACCGTCCGAAGTGTTTGGTCGAGCTCGAAGGCCGGCCGCTGATTGAGCGGCAGATCGCCGCGCTCCGGCGCGGTGGAGCGAACGAGATTGCGGTAGTGCGTGGCTATCGCGCCGAGATGATTGATTTTCCCGGCCTCGCGTATTTCGTCAACGAACGATGGGCTGAAACCAATATGGTCATGTCGCTCGCCACCGCGGCTTCTTGGCTCCGCGCCGAGCCGGTTATTGTGAGTTATGCCGATATCTTTTACCGCAGTGAGTTGATTCGTGGGCTGGCCGGCGCTCCGGGCGAATTGGTCATCACCTACGACCGCGACTGGCGCCGTCTGTGGGGCCGCCGCTTTGCCGACCCTCTGGCCGACGCCGAAACTTTTCGAATCGATTCCGCCGGCCAATTGCTGGAGATTGGCGGCAAGACCACGCGAATCGAAGATATCGAGGGGCAATACATGGGCCTCTTGAAATTTACGCCGCCCGCGTGGAGCGCGGTCGAAAAGCTACTCAGTTCGCTCGACGCGCGGATGCGCGATCGCCTCGATGCGACTGGATTGCTCGGGCGGTTGCTAGCCGAAAAGTTCCCGATCAACACTTTCGCCACGACCGGCCAATGGGGCGAAATCGATAATCCGGAAGATGTGGCACTGTATGAAAACATGGTAAGCAAAGGCGAACTCGTCCTCGAAGCTCCGCTCTCCGGTACTTGGCCGAGGGCCGGGCGATGACGATTAATTTACGAAATAAGTACGATTAGCTCGAACTTTGCGCTGATCGAAACTAGGAGGCAGGCTATCAATCATGATGAAACATGGAGATTTCACAGGGTTGGCTGGCGATTACGCTAGGTTCCGACCGGGCTACGCGCCGCAAGTCGCGACCGCGATCCTAAGATTCTTGGGACGCGACCTGGCCACCGTCGATGCGGCCGACGTTGGTGCCGGCACTGGAATATGGTCACGCACGCTCGCAGCCTGTGGCCTGCATTCGGTCGTCGCCGTGGAACCCAATGACGACATGCGTGCGCAAGGTATCGAGACCTCCAAGGCTACGGAGATTGTCTGGCATAAAGGCTCGGCTGAAGCGACTGGTTTGCCGGACGGCTCAGCAGATATTGTCAGTATGGCCTCATCATTTCACTGGGCCGATTTCGACAAAGCATGCGACGAGTTCCACCGGATCTTGCGTCCGGGCGGCATCTTCGTTGCCCTGTGGAATCCACGGTTCATCGAGGCGAACCCGCTGCTCGTCGAAATCGAGGCGCAGATCACGCGGCTCAAGCCCGACATCCGGCGCGTTTCGTCCGGCCGTTCAGGCATTACCGAGCGGATGACCGACATGTTGAGTGCCAAGCCTCAATTCGCGGAAGTGCTATACCTCGAAGGCAGACATTCCATGCACCAGACGCCAGAGCAGTATATCGGCGCGTGGCGTTCGGTGAATGATCTCCAGGTACAACTAGGTCCGGAACTTTTCCAGAAGTTTCTGGATTCTACAGAGAAGCGCATCGCGGGTCTGACGGCGATCGAGACAAGCTATCAGACTCGTGCCTGGTTGGCGCGGCGCGCATAGCTCGCGAGAACTGCGGATGACTGTCCACCATTTATCGGAGTACGCCCCTCCGATCGTCACATTTCGGAGACTCACCCGGGGGCTTCGATATCCTTAACCTAGACGCTCAGACTGAAACCGCTTTTCTCAATCCGTCGCTTGGTCTCCGCATCAAGTTCATTGATGAACTTCCTGAATCGAGGCACGTTTTCTTGGACAGTCAAATATCCGTAAGGCTTACTTCTCGGAGGGGCTATAGACAAACGGCTTACATCAAGGTTAACTGACATGATTTCAGCGATTTTAGAAAACTCTCTGAGCGGATCGATCGTGAAGTCCTCCAGCCGCAACGCGAGCGTTGCGGCTTGGAGATAAAGTTCAGTTTCCTCAAGAAATTCTGGGAAAGACAGTAAGGGCCGCCCTGGTATTGCAGCCAAAAACCGCGGGTGAGGCACCACCGCGAAAAACCCAGGGTCACCCGCGGCAAAGAGTTTGAATTCAGAAAAATTCTCCTCCAAATCGGTACATAGATCGTCTGTGTTCTTATAAACCTGCGAGATGCCAGAAATCAATCTGCTGTCGCCAACGTAGGTCCGCCACCACACCCAATTTGTTAGCAAGCTATCGAGCGGATGACGATAGACAAAAATCAGATCGGCGAATCGCGATCGGACCGATTCAAATATGCGGCTCGTTACGGCGGGCAATTCCTGATTACGGCAAATGTATTTGATTGTGGCATGGCCACTGTAGACCATCGATGTCGGACCGGCGTGAAGGCGGATCCCGTCCCGAAAACATTTCCCCCTTCTCCCGATGTTCTGCATCATCATTTCATTGATATACCAGCGACCCGTACCGGACAGACCCATGATGTAAGCCGTTCGGTCGTGCCCCTGATGCGGAATTGGTCTCAAGCCCCAGTCGTACAAGCGGGAACTGACGGTCGATCGAGCTACCCCCAAGGGGTTGATTTGCAAGTTTTGCATGAATTGGGTGTAATGAAATCTGGCTTCACTTATTGAATAATGAAGCAAGTCATTGTTCATCAGGCTCCCCAAGCCGAGCTTGGCTCAGCGACGCAACCTGTCGACGAAACCACAATAAGATGTGTAAGCGGCGTTCCGATCAGCCCAATGACTACGCCTACTCATCGCGCGGCATCATAGACCATCAATCTCAGGCGGAACAATAGCCGAACCGGCCTGGACGTTAGGACTAGTACACTAGAGCTGCCATTGCCCTTCGATGGACCCGGACCGCCCCGGGGCAAAAGTCAACGAAGCCCAGCACCTTGCTTGACGCTGGCGCTACACTTATAGCTGCAGAACAAACGCCCGGAGCAGCAATGCCAAACCAAGATCATATCGTCGTCGCAGGCGCTGGCGGCTTCATCGGTGGACATCTGGTTGCCGCCTTTCGCAAAAAAGGCTACAGCCGGATTCGTGCGGTTGACGTTAAACCGCTCGACCAGTGGTACCAACGCTTCGACGACGTCGAAAATCTGCAGCTCGATCTGAACTTACGCGAAAACTGCGAGATTACCGCCCAGGGCGCGGACGAAATCTACAATCTGGCGGCCAATATGGGCGGCATGGGTTTCATCGAGGCCAACAAGGCGCTCTGCATGTTGTCCGTACTGATCAACACTCACCTGCTGCAATCTGCCCTGAAGCACAACTGTAAGAAGTTTTTTTATTCTTCCTCCGCCTGCGTGTACAACGCCGACAAACAAAAAACTTTCAAAGCGCCTTCGCTAAAAGAAGCAGACGCTTATCCCGCGCAGCCCGAAGACGGATATGGNNGGCCTCTACACGCGCGTCGCCCGTTTTCATAACGTGTACGGCCCCTGGGGTACCTGGTTTGGCGGCCGCGAAAAAGCGCCCGCCGCGATCTGCCGCAAAGTAATTGAAGCGAAGGTCAGTGGTAAACACGAAATTGAAATCTGGGGCCCCGGAGATCAGACCCGCAGCTTCATGTACGCCGATGACTGCATCAAGGGCCTGGACCTGATCATGCATTCCGAAATCCTCGAACCGATTAATCTTGGTTCCACCGAAGCGGTCAGCATCAACCAATTGGTGGGCATCGTCGAAGGCATCGCCGGAATAAAACTGAAGCGCAAATATGATTTGAGCGCGCCCAAGGGCGTCAACGGCCGCAANNAGCGAGAACACGCTGATCAAGAAATATCTGAATTGGGAGCCGGACACCTCGCTGCGCACCGGCTTGGAAAAAACCTACGCCTGGATCTACGACCAGTATCTCGCGCGCGAACGCGGCGGCGCCGGTGTGGTCCGCGAATCCGCTGCCTCCAGATCCTAAACGGTTCGGCTGAATTTTACTTCGGGGCTTTTCCGGGAGTGGCGATCGATTTCAGGGAAGCGTCTCGGTGCTCGTAATTCTTCTGGTAGTAAGAAAGATAATTTCCTCCGCGCACGTCCGCCAGCCATTTTGTATTCTTGGAATACCACTCGATCGTCTGCCGCAAACCTTCGTCGAGCCGCGTCGCCGGCTTCCAGCCCAGCTCATCTTCAATTTTCTTTGAAGTCGTGGCGTAACGCCGGTCGTGGCCCGGGCGATCCTGCACCTGAGTCATGAGCGTCTCAGGTTTCCCCAGGATTCGCAGAATGCTTCGCGCCATCGTCAGGTTGTCGACGATGTCCGCTCCGCCTAGGTTGTACACCTCGCCGATTCGGCCCCGTTCGAGTACCGCGACAATTCCTTGGCAGTGATCGTCGACCTGCAGCCAGGTCCGCTGTTGTTTGCCGTCGCCGTAGATCGGTAGCGGCTTGTTTTCTATCGTATTCGAAATCATCAGCGGGACCAGCTTTTCCGGAAATTGATACGGACCATAATTATTCGAAGGACGCGTAATCACTGCCGGAAAATTGTAAGTACGAACGAAAGAACGCACCAGCAAATCCGAGGCCGCCTTCGACGCCGAATAAGGACTGTTCGGCCGCAGTGGAGACGATTCGTTCGCGAACCCGCCCGGCTCAATATCGCCATAAACTTCGTCGGTGGAGACGTGCACGAACCGTTTGAGGTTCAACTTGCGAGCCGCCTGCAGAAGCACCAGCGTACCGGTAACATTGGTTTGCACCGCGACCGCCGGATCATAAATGCTGCGATCNNCATGCGATTCCGCCGCGAAATGCACCACTGCGTCGCAACCCGCCATGGCCGATTCCACCGCAGCCGCGTCACCGATATCGCCTTTGCAGAATGAATAGGCTGGATTCCCGGCGACCGGTTCCAGGTTCGCCAGATTTCCCGCGTACGTCAGCTTGTCGAAATTCAGCACCGCATGGTTTTTCTTCAGCGCCAGAACGTGCCGAATGAAATTCGAGCCGATGAAACCCGCGCCGCCCGTAACCAATAGCTTCATCGATTCTCTCTACGCCGGGAAATTTGCTGATCGGCATGCGCCCACAGCAATCCGGCAAATCCCAACAAAATCGACAGGATGAAATTTCCCCGGGAAATCGTTCTCCCCGTCACCTGAACCAGAACCAGTTCCAAAGCCAACGCCCCCAATACAATCGCCCCCACCCCCAGCACCACCATTCTCGATTTCAACCTGAAATCGCCCGGAGGTTCGAATAGCCCCAGTAGAATCCCAGCCATACAGAAAACCAGCGCGTAGAACGCGTAGTTATATCCTTCCAGCTCCCCAGGTTTCAGTCGGTGAACCAGTCTCGCCAGCCCTGCACCGGGGCCCACGATATATTCTTTCCTCGTTTTCTTCCCATCCAGGTAGAGCAGCAGACTCTCGCCGTCATACGAATACACAATATCGTGCGGCTCGTGATCATTGAACACTCGCGGGATGAACCACGTCAGTTGTGGCCGGCTTGCCGATAGCGGCGTGCGCAGCCAGGACACCAGGTGTCCGTTTTCCTGCCACACCATCAGGTCTAAAGTGCCAGCTCCGTCCCCCACCCGGAAGATTGTCCAAAGATCATTCGGCGCCTCTACCCCGGTGCAAACCACATGCACGGTGAAATGGCTTGTTTGTTCGAGGGCTTCGATTAATTTTCGGGCGTCGCTTTGCAAAGGAAGCGGGGATGTCTCGGCGTTCGCGGCGTGTGGTGCACTACCCGTAGCGAGTGCGGCCGAAATCCACTCAGAGCCCTGGGGTCGGGAAGAATCGTACTCCACAATCGGCGGTCCGTTCATCCCTGGATCAGCCGCTGCCGATGTCGCCGCGGCCATCGCCTCATCGCTCAGCGGACGATTCCAGATTTGCAGCGCTTGAATCTGCCCTTGGTGCGGATTCAAACCCGCGCCGGAATTTCCGAGCACCATCACCCCGTAGGGTTTCCAGTTGCTGAGCTGCGTCTGCTTCTGCAGCCGGGCCGCGAGGCCGAACCAAAGACAAAAATATATGATAATCGCGCAGGTGAAGCGCAAAGGAGTCATCCACTCCGCCACTGCACGCTGGACCGTATTCGCCCACCCAACCAGTGACCCTCCCAGCAGAACGTAGAGCAGTCCGCCTAGAAACGATCCTGATCCATTCGTAAATACATCTTCCCAGCCCGAATCGCGCTCCGGAATATAGAGCTGCGTGAACTCAATCGCGTACGAAAAAAGCGCTCCCGCCGCCAGCGTTGCTAGCAAAACGAATCGTATCGATTTTCCCCGCTCCCGGAGCTTCTCGCCGAGTCCAAATCCAAAAGGGACGAACAGCAGAACATTCAGCAGGGCGTCGACCAACCCGCTCTTCTCGCTCTTACCCAATAAAAATGGCGACGCGCCGTTGGCCAGCGGATGAATATTCAACCGGAAAGGATACATCGTCAAAAACAGAATGCCGGCGATGGCCAGGATCAAGATTCGATTCGACCAACCGGAATCAGGAGGATTTGGCGAGTACTGATTTGATGGATTCCCCATCAGGCAGGCGCTTCACAACTCCGAATCGTGCGCCGAAAGCTTAGCATAGTAGGTACTGTTCGCTTCGCTGTCCCAGTCCAGTTGCGCGGCGCAGCGGGTCCAGTAGACCGGTTCAGCCCGCTGATTTCACGCATTTTCCTAAGAAATCTCATCAAAACGAAAGCTTTCGCCTGTCCATTTTCCTCGGGCACCTGTCCGCTGGACCTCGTGAACAGGCGAAAGCGGTTACACCTTATCGCTGCCTCTGGCCAGTAGTTGCGCTCAGTTTCGCTTTCTACACTGAACGTGACATGAGAGCCCACGCCAACCACCAGTTCAAGTCCGGTTCAAAGTTCGCTCAAATCCAAGCGGCCCAACACCCGGCGTGGTCTCAGCCGGCCCTGCTGCTCACGACCATCGCCATGGTTCTCGCGATGGTGGGCCTGTCGAGTTGTGCCGGATACACCAGCGCCGCCAAGACCGGAACCGGATCGCCGCTCTCCGGGATTCTTTCCGCTAGCGCCGCGACCCTCGGCTTCGGCGATGTCGCCGTAGCCAATACTTCCACGCAGACTTTGACCGTAACGAATACCGGCACCGCCCCTGTCACTATAGCCCAGGCATCCATCACCGGCGCAGCCTTCACCGTGGTTGGCGGAATGCCTTCCGGCTCCATCGCCGTCGGGCAAAGCATCAACGCCCAGGTTCAATTTGCCCCTACTGCCGCCGGAGCGACCAGCGGCACGATCACCATCGTCAGCGACGCAACCGATTCGCCCTTGGATATTTCGCTCACCGGTACCGGAGCCCAGGCCGGCCTCTCCGTTTCTCCCGCGACCTGGACCTTCAGCAATACCGCCGTCGGCCAAACCACTTCCGAGAGTGTAAGGCTAACCAACACCGGCACGTCGAGCGTCGTCATCAATCTAGCCACCGTGAGTGGCAACGCCTTTGGAATGTCCGGACTCTCGCTGCCGAAAACTTTGCCAGCCGGTCAGTTCATGACTTTCTCCGCGCAGTTTGCGCCCACCGCCGCCGGTGCAGCGCAGGGCAGCATCAGCTTCACTGACAATGCGCCCAATTCGCCGCAGACCTTGACTCTTTCCGGCACGGGTGTTGCCGGCGGTGCCACCCTCGGCGCGAACCCTGCCAACGTAGATTTCGGCAACGTGAACGTCGGATCCACTGGCTCGTCACCGGTCACGCTGACCAACTCCGGTTCGGCAACCATTACCATTTCGCAGATCAATATTTCTGGTGCGGGCGTCAGCATCACCGGTCTCGCCACTCCTTCCACCCTCACCGCCGGCCAAAGCACCACGTTCACCGCCCGGTACTCGCCCTCCTCCTCCGCAGCCCTCACCGGCAGCATCTCGCTCGTTAGCAATGCGTTGAATTCACCGTTGGCCATCGCGCTCAGCGGCGCGGGTGTCGCATCGCAGCCGCAGCTCACCGTGACTCCTTCTAACATTAGTTTCGGAAATGCCGCGGTCGGCAGCAGCTCATCGCAAACGATTTCGCTGACCAATCCGGGGAACGCGTCTGTAACCATCACCCAATTAAATGCCACCGGCTCGGGATTCGGCGTCAGCGGCGCCACTCTCCCGTTGACCATCAATGCCGGCAGCAGTTCCTCGGTCAGCGCCACGTTTGCGCCGACCTCCGCCGGAGCCAAAACCGGCGCGATTTCGATTGTCAGTAACGCGTCAGGTTCTCCCGCAACAGTTTCACTGTCCGGCACCGGCGTGCAGGGGCAACTCACCGCCAGCCCATCTCTTTTGACCTTTGGTTCGCTGGCCACCGGCAGCAGCGCATCTCAAACCGTCACCTTAACCAACGGTGGCTCCGCCAGCGTGACGATTTCTCAGGCCACCGCCTCCGGCCCCGGCTTCAGCATCAGCGGACTCACCACTCCGCTCACGCTGGCCTCGGGCCAAGCCACCTCGTTCTCCGCGCAATTCGCCCCGACCAGCGGCGGCAACGCGAACGGCACCATTACCATCGCCAGTAACGCTCCCAGTTCGCCGACCACCATTTCCATGACCGGCACCGGCGCGCAGCCGCAAATGTCCGTCACTCCGTCCAGCGCCGCCTTCGGCAACGTTTCCACCGGTACCAATAATTCCCAGACGATCACGCTATCGAATGGCGGCTCAGCGAGTTTGACCGTCTCTTCCGTCAGCGTGACCGGCACCGGATTTAGCATCTCCGGGATCACTGCGCCACTGACCATCCTTGCCGGCAAGAACGCCACCTTCAACGCGATCTTTGCGCCGACCGCAAGCGGCGCAGTTACCGGCTCAATCTCGCTCGTCAGCAACGCGCCGAGTTCGCCGCTCGCTATCTCGCTCAGCGGCACCGGCCTTGCGGCCACCAAGGTGCTGAGTCTGAGCACTTCGAGCCTGAGCTTCGGCAACGTTAACGATGGCAGCAGCAATTCGCTCAGCGTAGCCCTCACCAACAACGGAAACGCCAACGTCACCATCTCGAACCTAGGCGTGACCGGCGCCGGCTTCAGCACCAGCGGCGTGACCGTCGGCGAAATGTTGACCCCGAACCAGTCCGCAACTCTCACCGTGCAATTCGCGCCCACTACTGCGGGCGCCGTCACCGGCAGCGTTTCCATCAGCAGCGATGCCACCAATTCGCCGTCGACCATCAGCACCTCTGGCACCGGCGTATCCACCACGCCGCACACCGTCGCTCTCGGGTGGACCGCCAGCACCGGAACCGATATCACCGGCTACAACGTTTATCGCGGCACCACCTCCAACGGACCGTACTCCACCAAGGTGAACACTTCGCTGGTGGGCTCCGTGCAATTTACCGACAGCAATGTGACCTCGGGCCTGACCTACTACTACGTTGTCACCGCCGTTGACTCCAACAACGTGGAAAGCACATTTTCGAACCAGGCCACGGCGGTAATTCCATAGGCCGGAGCCAGGCGGTAGAGCATGGATTTCGATAGCTTTTGTGAGCACTGAGCAGCGTTAACAGCAGCGGCCCAGCGGCCGTCCAAAAATCCCGCAGAAACCGCTGCCCTCGCGGACAGGTTACCCCCCTGTCCCCATTGTGTACCCGTGGCCAGTAGTTCAAGGCCCCCTAAACAATTCAGACTGAGTTGGTTATGACACTCACCCCCATCCTGGAGGGAGCCGACGTGGACGCACGCTTGTGCTCCCGTCGTTTTTCTTTTCCATTTATTCTAGAAATTTTCGCGACCTTATTAATCGTCGCTTCCATGTTATTTACTTCCGGCTGCGTTGGCGTCGCCGGCAAACCTGGCGCTTCTTCTGGTGGGAGCACCCTGTCCATCGAAGTCAGCCCATCCGCTATCAATTTCGGTTCACTTACCGTGGGTCAGAGCGCGTCGCAGACTTTCCAGATCCTCAACTCCGGTACCAAATCTCTTTCCGTTTCCGGCATCTCCGTGGCCGGCACCGGTTTCGCGGTTAAGTCTCCCGCTTTGCCGCTCGTTCTCGCCGCCGGGCAATCTGGCAACGTAGCCACTACTTTCACCGCTACCGCCACCGGCCCTGCTTCCGGAAAAATAATGATTAGCAGCACCGCGCCGGATTCTCCGATGATCGTCGCCTTGTCCGCCACCGCCGTTGGTAAGGCTTCCAATTTAGCGGTCGCTCCGTCGTCGCTTTCTTTCGGCGATGTCAAAGTCGGCTCGGCCTCCACCCAGACCGTTCAACTGAAAAATTCGAGTTCGTCGCCCATTACGGTTTCAGCCGTCTCGATCACCGGCGCCGGACTTTCACTTTCTGCGGTTTCCCTGCCCTTGACTCTCTCTGCCGGCGCCAGCGCCAACCTTAGCGCTATCTTCAAACCCGCCGCTGCCGGAAATGCTTCCGGCGCGCTCACCATCAAAAGCAATGCATCCGATGCTTCGGACGCGATCGGCTGGAGCGGCACGGGAACCGCCGCGACTTCCACTTCCACCAGCTCTACTCTCACCGCTACGCCCCCCACCGTCGTTTTCGGCAATGTCCCAACCGGAACGGCCACGACCCAAACCATCAAGATCGCAAATTCTGGAAGCTCGTCGGTCACGGTCTCGTCCGTCACCGCCTCCGGCGCCGGTATCACCGTTTCGGGAATTTCCACGCCACTTACTCTCGCGGCCGGAAGCAGCGCCAACCTTACCGCCTCGCTCAAGCCGGCGTCCGCCGGCGGCGCCAGCGGCGCGATCAAGGTCATCAGCAACGCCACGGCGGATTCTTCGCTGCAGATTTCCTGGAGCGCCACGGCTGAGCCTTCTGCGGTCACCTTAATTGCTAATCCGACTCAGTTAAGCTTTGGAAATGTCACCGTCGGCACCACCGATACCCTGCAGGCCACCTTTCACAACACCGGAAATTCGGATGCAACTATTTCTTCAATTTCGGTCACCGGAAAAGGTTTCGGCCTGGTCGGCTCCGGTTCGAGCGCCACGCTCGCCCCGGGTCAGACTTTGACCCTGAATGTCAGTTTCGATCCCGCAACCGCCGGTAGCGGTTCGGGCGCTTTGACCGTGGTCAGCAATGCCTCCTCGAAACAAATCGGCATTCCGCTCAGCGGCGACGGCGTTACCGCCAATCAATCTTCGAAACACTCTGTGGCTCTCGCTTGGGACGCTAGTTCGGGCTCCATCATTGGCTATTACATCTATCGCAGCTCGAAACCGAGCGGGCCTTACGCGCGGGTCAATTCTTCGTCCACGCCCAGCCTTTCGTATTCTGATAGCTCGGTTTCCAACGGTCAGACTTACTACTACGTCGTTACCGCCGTGAATTCGAGCAACATCGAAAGCACCGATTCCAACACCGCGTCCGCGACTATCCCCGCGAATTAATCGGGAATCGCGCAGCGGCGCCAATCTTGTTTGAAGTGCTCGGTAGCTTTTCCTGCGGCAGGATCAACGAAACGCTGCGAGAGCAGCGCTTTTATTTTCTCTTAGTCGCGCGTCGGGAGATTTGGGGATTCCCGAGTTTGAATTCTCGATGCGCCGTGTTCAGCGCGGCCTTCACTTCTTTCTTCTCCACCACGAACGATATGTTGCAGTCCGAAGAGCCTTGCGCCGTCGCCAGGATGTTCACTTTTTTCTTTCCCAGCGCCGCAAACGTGCGGCCCACCAGCCCCGAAGTGGCCCCCAGGTTCTGGCCTACCAGCGTCACGATCGCCGCGTTTTCGTCGATCCGGATATGCTCCGCCACTTCCATCCTCAGATCCGGTCCGAATTCGCTGCGCAGCGATTCCACCGTCGGGCCCGCTTGTGCCGCGGGCACGATCAGGCAAATATCGTTCTGCGCTGACGAATGAGAGGTCAGCAGAATATCCGCGCGAATGGCCGCCGTCGCCGCGAACGTCCGGCCCAGCACGTCATGCACTTTCGCGATTCGGGGTCCGCCTACTTTGATCATTGCCACGTCCGTGATCGCCGTGATCGCTTTCACTCCGGAACTCTTCACCGCACCTTCCGGTGTGATTCTCGTCCCGGGCCGCGATGGAGCAAACGTGTTGCGCACCGAAACTGGAAATGTGCATTGCGCCAAAGCGCGCAGAGTTTTTGGGTGCAGCACCTTCGCTCCAAAATGCGCGTGTTCAGAGGCTTCGCGGTACGACATTTCCGGAATCGTCCGCGCCTCGCGTACATGCCCGGGGTCGGCCGTCAGCACCCCATCCACGTCGGTCCAAATGACTACTTCGTCCGCGCCCAGCGCTGCGCCGATGATCGTCGCCGAATAGTCCGAACCGCCCCGCCCCAAAATCGTCAGCACTCCTTCTTCAGTGGCCCCGATAAATCCCGTGGTAACCGGAACGATTTTGCCGCTCAGCAGTGGTCGCAGCCGCGCCTCGCAGCGCGCGCGCGTCAGATCCATCAGCGGGTCGGCGGCTCCGTGACGCGCGTTGGTCACCACCACATCCATCGCTTCCACTGCCTCGGCCGAGGTTCCCGCTTCTTCGAGTGCGGCCGCCAGCATCGGCGAACTCAATCTTTCACCGAGGCTCCACACCGCGTCGCGCGCTCGCGGCGTCAACTGCCGCAACAGCACGGTTCCTTCGCACAGCCCTTCGCAATCGTCGAAGAGCTTTGTGAGTTTTGCAGCGAGCAATTGTCGCCGCGGTCCGGAGGGAATTAGCGCGTCCGCTGCGGCGAAGTGCTGCGCGCGCAAAGTTTTCAGGATTGTTCTTACCGAATCGCCGTCACCTGCTTCCGATCGTGCCGCCGCCTCAACCAGCTTATTCGTCACCCCGGCCATGGCCGAAACCACGACCACCACGCGATTTTGCTTCGCCGCCTTCCGCACAATCTCGACGACTTGGCGAATGCACGCCGAATCCGCCACCGACGTGCCGCCAAACTTCATTACCTGCACCGGCTTTCGATCGCTTTTCGTATCCGCCGGGCTGACGCCGCGCGCCTGCAACAAATGGCCGTCGGTCCTAACCGTCGGCACCGGTTCGCGTCGTACCGCGACTTGTCGCGCTCGACTTTGCGGGCGTGGCGTCATGCGCGCGGCGCTCCGGCGGCGCTCATGCTGCGCAGCCCGCTTCGTTGCACCCGCCAGGGCGCGCGCTTCTTGCGTGCTCGGATGCAAGCGCGAATCAATTCCGGTTCGTCCCACGGCACATCGTGATACGCCGTGCGTAGATAAGGGCTCGCCGAATCGCGCAGCCATTCCTGCGGGAATAGCGCGATCGTATCTTTTTCAGTGACGGACAAAGTCTCTTCCACCTTCTCTTCGCTCACCGCCGCGCGCAGAGCCGCCGCGATATCGCGGCCAGGGCCCAGTGCCAGATGACCCACTTGCGTGCACCGCGGATTGATTTCGATCAAATACGCATTCCGGGTGCCCGCTTCCAGCATGAAATCCAATCCGCACAACCCCGAAAGATTCAGCCGCCGCACCAGCTTCTCCGCCGCCTCCGTCATTTCCGGATTTTCGATCCGGCGAACCACCGTGGCGTGTCCGGTCTCATCGAGTTTCTTCACTACCTCGAAATGCGAACTCGCGACCACCTTTCCCTTCCAGCACGCCACCGCGCTGGTGGCTTCGCAACCCCGCACAAATTTTTGAACGCTCATCCTGAAAGGTGTCCGCCAGATCGATGGGCCCAGCAACTTCGCGTCTTGGTCCACCAACGTCCTTTTCAGCGCGCGCAGCAACGCCGGTGGCGCCTGCAACCGCAGAAATTCTCGCTCCGCATCCTCCCGGGTCTGGACGATCCGCACACCAATCCCGCCCGACGTTCCGTTGGCTTTGATCACCGCCGGAAGGCTCGCTTGGCGGACCCACTCGCGCAGCTCGTTCACGCCGCTCAGCCCCGCCGTATCCGGAACGCGCACGCCTTCTTCCCGCGCCACTTCCATGAACGCAGTGCGCGAATAAACAATCGGAAAACTTTCCGCCGAACCCATCGACCGTTCGAGCAGCGCACAAAAACTCGAACCGGCGCCGTCGTCGCTCCGCTTCACTTCGTGTAAACGATGCAGATGCTGCACCGCGATGTCGTCGCCCGGAATCACCAGGTCCGGCTTGGTCGCCAAAATCGCCGCGGCGAACGAACGAACCGGCGATAAAACGCTATAGCTGTGGCGCTCCCGCACTGCGCTGGTTTTGAACATCGGATGGCCCGAAGGGCAAACCGCTTCCACCTGAAAGCCAGCCTTCGCCAAGGCCACCGCCAGCCGGGCAGTCGGGTACCATTTATATGTCGTGGCCACCAACGCCGTCGGCTTCACTTCCGCAGCTCCCTCCAACCGCATCGCCTATCGTCGATCAACTTAGCGTATTTCAACCGCTCGAACCCAGAGTACCGAGGTTTGAAAAGCGCTCCGCCACGTACTCAGTACTCAGCGGCGCCAAAAGATCACTCAAGCAGTTTGTCCTCCATGGGACGCACCTCTGTAAGCGACCACGGGCAGATCCCTCAGTCCCCAAACATCTAACGAATAATGAGTTAGCCACTCCGAACGAAACGACCTACTCACTCGTCGAGTGGGCCACTGGAAACGGATGCTCGCGCTGTGGTAACTCACTTCCTACTCCCTGGGCGAAAGACGAGCAAAGGAACCTCTCCCATATCCGCGACCCACGTTCCGGGCCCACTGTTGTACTACCTGTTGTTGGGTCCTCTGTACCATTGCCCCCCGTTAATCGCCTCTATAAAGTGTTATTAGGGGCGACGCTCTACTCGCCGTTTGTCCGCCGCCCGCCCTTAAAGTGGTAGCCCGAGACTCAAAAGGGAACTAATTTCCGGAACTCACTAGGCGAAAGTGAGTATTCTAGATGGAAAAGAAGTTCCTAGCGCCTGGTACTGCCGCATCGATAGTATTCATAATAAAAGGGTTACAATGACCGGGCTCGGCGCTGCAATTGCTTTCGATTTCTTCGCACACGTGTGAGGCCCGGATTTTCGCTATGAGTCCGACTGCGGTTTTGCCAACTAAAAGCGCAACCTCCCAGGAGCGAGCTACCAACGCAATGATCGAAGTCGCCGTTGTCGGAGCCGGCCCCTACGGATTATCGATTGCCGCCCACTTTCGCCGCCGCGGAATCCCTTTCCGCATTTTTGGCCGCCCCATGGACAGTTGGGTTTCCCACATGCCGGGCGGCAGTTGCCTCAAGTCCGATGGTTTCGCCTCCAACATCTACGATCCCGACCAGGAATTTACTCTGCAGAAGTTTTGCGCGGAACAAGGCATCGAATACGCCCACACTGGCATTCCCGTCCGCATCGAAACCTTCCGCGCCTACGGACTCGCCTTCCGCAACCGCATGTTGCCCGAACTCGATGAGCGCCTCGTCGAAAATATTCAACGCGCGGCTGAAGGGTTTATTCTGCGTCTCGCGGGCGGTGAAACTATCGAAGCCCGCCGCGTAATTCTCGCCGTCGGCATTTCGCACTTCGCCTATGTCCCGGAAAATCTGGCGCACTTGCCCCAGGAATTCCTCACGCACAGCTACCGCCACGAAAACCTCGAACCCTTTCGCGGCAAAAGGGTCGCCGTCATCGGCGCCGGAGCTTCCGCCATTGATCTCGCCGGCTTGCTGCGCGACGCCGGCGCGGAAGTGCAGCTCGTCGGCCGCCGCACCGAACTAAAATTTCACACCGCGCCCAAGGACGCGAAACCCTCCACCTGGTGGAGTCGCCTCCGCCATCCTTCCTCCGGCCTGGGTCCCGGCCTGCGTTCGCGTTTCTTTTCCGACGCTCCGAATTGGTTTTATTTTCTGCCGCAATCTTTGCGCCTGAAAATCGTCAAGCGCGCCCTCGGCCCCTCCGCCGGTTGGTTCGCCCGCGATAAAGTCATGGGCCGCGTCGCCCTCGTCCTCGGTTTCACCCCCGAAGGCGCCGAAGTCCGCAATGGAAAAGTTCATCTGCGACTCCGCGGCCACGACGCCTCGCAAAAAGAAATCACCGCCGACCACGTCATCGCCGCGACCGGCTACCAAGTCACCATGGATCGCCTGAATTTCCTCGCGCCGGATCTGCGTACCCAACTGAAAACCGTCGAGGGCGCGCCGGCCTTGAAATCCAATTTTGAATCCTCGATTCCCGGTCTATATTTCGTCGGCCTCGCGGCCAAAACCAATTTCGGTCCGGTGATGCGCTTCGCCTTCGGCGCCGGTTTCGCCGCCGAAACCTTGACCCAAACCATGTTGCAATCGCTCAAGCGCAATCCTGCTGCGGTGCCCATGCAGAAAGTCGCCAGCATCGCCGACTGATGGCTCGCATCGAACTTACTCTCGCTCGCGCAGCGCGGACCATTCAATGAAACGGGAAACTCTTGCGATTCATGCCGGCTACGACGGCGACCCCATCACCAAAGCCGTGGCGGTCCCCATCTACCAGACCATCGCGTTTGAATTTGATTCTGCCGCCCACGGCGCCGCCCTTTTCAATCTCGATGTGCAGGGCAACATCTATACCCGCATCGGCAATCCCACCAACGCGGTCCTCGAAAAACGCGTCGCCGCTCTCGAAGGCGGCGTCGAGGCCCTCAGCGTCAGCTCCGGCATGGCCGCGATTCACTATTCGCTCGTTAATATCGCGGAGCAGGGCAACAACATCGTCTCCCTTCCGCAGCTTTACGGCGCCACTTACACCTTGCTTGCGCACATTTTGCCCAAGCAGGGCATCGCCGGTCGTTTCGCCGCCAGCGACAGTCCCGCCGACGTCGAGAAATTAATCGACGAAAATACTCGCGCCGTTTTTTGCGAAAGCGTCGGCAATCCCGCCGGCAACGTCGCCGACATCGAAGGCCTGGCCAAAGTCGCGCACCAACACGGCGTTCCGCTGATCGTCGACAACACCGTCGCCACGCCTATCCTCTTCCGCCCCTTTGAATACGGCGCCGACGTGATCGTCCATTCCATGACCAAATTTATGGGCGGCCACGGCACCACCCTCGGCGGCATGATTGTCGACAGCGGAAAATTTCCCTGGAAAGATCACGCCGACCGCTACTACATGCTCACCAAGCCCGAGCCGGCCTATCACGATGTCGTCTACACCGAGCAATACGGCGACGCCGCCTACGTCGCGCGTTGCCGCACCGTCTGCCAGCGCAACACCGGCTCCACGCTCGCGCCGCTGAATGGTTTTCTGCTGCTGCAAGGAATCGAAACCATGGCCCTGCGCGTCGAGCGCCACGTCGCCAACGCGCGCAAGGTCGCCGAATTTTTGCGCAGCCATAAACAAGTAGCCTGGGTCAATTACGCCGGCTTTGCCGATAGCCCGCTCTACGCCATGGCCCAGCGCTACCTGGGCGATGCTCGCCCCTCCCTGCTGACATTCGGCGTCAAAGGCGGTTTCGAACCCGGTGTAAAATGTTTCGACGCCATGAAACTTTTCAAGCGCATGGTCAACATGGGCGACGCCAAATCGCTGTCCTGCCATCCGGCTTCCACCACGCACCGCCAGTTGACGCCGGAAGAGCAACTCAAAGCCGGCGTAACGCCGGAAATGATTCGCCTCAGCGTTGGCATCGAGCACATCGACGACATCCTCGCCGATCTCGACCAAGCGCTCCGAGCCTCGGTCGCCTAGCAGCAGTCGTTGTTGGCGCAGTTTTTGTTTGGTAGGTCGTGGCTTCAGCCTCGACCCAACGCCGCGACTTCGCATCGCGGCTTTAGCCGCTGAAGCTCCCGCGGCTTGCTGAAGAAACGGTTCCTGCTTGTTAAGGTGGGGAGGACGAAAAATGCCAATCGCGATCGAGGGGGGCCGAGTCCCGGCGCTTCTCAAACTCGCCAAGGGCTTCGCCTCCGCGCAATCTGCGCATCCCGAAACCGCACCGCTGCGCATCGCGCTGGTCAACAACATGCCCGATGCCGCGCTCGAAGACACCGAATTTCAGTTCTTCGAACTCCTCAGCAAAGCCGCCGGCGACCTCCCCGTCAGCCTGAAGTTTTTCTCGCTGCCCAATCTTCCCCGCAACGAATCGGGCCAGAAGCATCTGAATAATTTCTATTCCAGCAGCGCTGAACTTCTGGGCGACACTTTCGACGGCGCCATCATCACCGGCACCGAGCCCCGCAGCCCCGACCTTCGCGAAGAACCCTACTGGCCCGCGCTGGTCGAAGTTATGAGGTGGGCTGAACACAAAACCTCCTCCACGGTTTTGTCCTGCCTCGCTGCCCACGCCGGCGTCCTCGCCAGCGACCAGATCCCGCGCTCGCCCCTAGCCGACAAACAATTCGGCGTCTTTGAATACCAGAAAATGTCCGCGCATCCGCTCACCGCCGGAATCGGCGACACCATGCGCGTCGCTCACTCGCGTTGGAACGAAACGAAAGCCGGCGCACTCGCAGCGCGCGGCTACGAAGTCCTCACCCAGTCGCCATCAGCCGGCGTGGATTTGTTTGTGAAGCAGCGCAACCAAAGCCTCTTCGTCCACTTCCAGGGCCATCCCGAATACAGCACCAAAACACTGCTCAAGGAATTTCGCCGCGACATCAAACGCTTCCTGCGCCACGAACGCGAAACCTACCCCACGCAGCCCCACGGCTATTTCGACGACGCAGCCACCCAGCCCCTCGAACAATTTCGCGCCAAAGCCATCGCCCATCGCGACGAAGCCACCCTCGCCGATTTTCCCGAGTCCGTCGTCGCCGCCACCGTCCCGAACACCTGGCAATCCACCTCCGCCACCGTCTACCGCAACTGGCTCCAACTCCTCCGCAGCAAAAAGATCGAAACCCCTGCCGCGTCAGCCCTGACCCCAGCCATCCGCGCCTGACGCCGCGAAAATAACCGCCGGCTCTTGCATCGGTGCCGCGGTATTGCAGCTTTGACGATGTCCTCGACCTGGCTCAAAGTGGCGGCCTTCCATTC
>PMHK01000142.1 GCA_003156635.1 Acidobacteriota bacterium
CCTCGACGCGCCGGCGATCTTCCACAGCGTGAACATCGCGATAGACTTGCACTTCGTCCAAGGTGTTCTTCTCGTATTCGCGGTGCCGTTTTTCAAAGCGGACGGAATCGTTTTGCTCCGTGCGCTGGAGAGCGCTGCAGAAATAGGAATTGAGCCGTGCGCGGTGGTCCTCGAAGAGCACTAGCTCCTCGTCAAAGCACGAGGAATCGAGTTGCGAGTCCTTGGCCCGTTTGAGGCGTTCGAGCCCGCGCACGGCTTCGTCAACGCCTCGATTCACCAAGCGAATTGCTTCGTAAAGATGCGCTTTTTGCATTTGAATCTCCTCCTTGCTTGCGGCGGAATGCCGCGTCCAGCAGTTGTTAGAAGTGTTGGGACACACGGATAGCGAGGCGGTCGAAAGTCTGACTAAACCCGACGGACACAAGTGCCGACTCAGCTAGGGAGGAGATCCTGAGAGCGCTCTAGGCGGGAGTAAAACCGGAAACAACCAGCGCGAGGTGAGTTGCGCGGAGAATAGAAAGTGGATAAGTTCTCTTGCAGCCATCGTTACCTCCCCTGTGAGGTGATGCTGGTCAGGGGCGCGTCTGGTGTTTCAGCACCGGCGCGTCCCGCTTATTTCTTTTTAGCCTTCTTACCGGTTCTTCTGTCGAGCCCTTTGCCCCAATAGCTCGTTTTCTTGTACTCCTGAATTTCCGCAATTTCTGTGGCTGACCAAGACTTCCGAAGCTGACCGTCCACGACTTCTACTCTTGGACTCGGAATCTGCTTCTTCCCAATCCAACGGTGTAGCGTCCGTCGGTCAACTCCACAAATCCTAGCGGCTTCGGAAATCGATGATCTCTTCATTTATATATACCACACTGTGGCATTTGTCAAGAAAAAAGCTAAACCGAGCAAGCATCTCAATGCACCGATCCGGGCCACAGAAAGGGTATCGCAATTTTTCTATTTTGGCGGGTAGAAAGACGAAAGTTCACCTGCCGAAGTGCTTCCAGTCTTGGAGCGAGGTCTTTGCGGGGCTCGAAGATCGAGGGATATGCGTTCCTCGATTCGAGGTTGTAGAGACCGCTAGCCAGAAGACTTCGCGAACGGATTTCGATTCGTGAGCTGCCCATCAATCGTCTGGCCATCGTGAAAGTCTTCGGAATAGAGAGTTGCGCATCCAGCTTCTAACGCAGCGGCAACGACCACCGCGTCATAGATGTTGTAGCCGTGCTTCTCCGCAATTCTGAGCGCCGCTTCGTGCATTTCGATGGTGATGGGAAGCGGCGAGGGACAGAGAATGCGAAAGGCATCCAGCGCCTCCATTACATCCTTCAAGGGCATCAGAATTTTTCGCCGGGCGACAGAGGCAAATTCATTCAAGACCTGCACGCTGAGTACGCCTCCCGAGGCGAGCAGTTCCTCCGCTTGCGCACTGCGTGGATCGTTTTCCGCCACAGCATAAATCAGCACGTTCGTGTCGAAGAAGACCTTAGCGGGCATTGGCCTCTTCGCGGTCAAATACAAATCCGGCAGGCAGAGGACGCCGGAGTTTACGTAGGCGCGCGAGCGCACGAGGTCTGCTTTGATCGCGGCTTACTTCGAACTCTCGCTCACGCGCGATTCGAATCTCGATCTGGTCGCCCTCTTTGAGATCGAGCGCGTCAACAACTGCCGTGGGCAAGCGCACCGCAAGACTGTTGCCCCACCTAGATACCTGCATAGGCCTCCTTGATATACATTGTGATTGTATATCCTAGAGGAGACTTGTACAAGTCACTCGGATTCGTCGCGACGCGGCGCGCCGTCAGAAGATCAGCTTGAGGGCAATCTGCAAGAAGCCGGATTTGCGAGCCGAGGTGCATGCTGACGCCCTGCCAGGCGATTCAGCGCGAACGCGACCGATCGAGATACAGCCGCCGGGCGTCTTCCCAGTCGATTCCGAATTTATGCCGATGGTGACCAGTGGAAATATGAGCGTGGCCACCGGCGTCGACATCGGGATTTACGCGCAACGCGGCGGAAGCCCGGCGGCGAAACCTCGCAGCTTCCGCCGCTAGCACATCCAGCTCCGCCTCGGATTCGACATTGAATAGCAAAATTTCCGCACGCAGCGCCTCGCGGATTTCTTCGCGAGTCTTCCCCACGCCTGAGAACACCGCGCGCTTGCGGGCCACGCCGATGCTACGCAAACGATGCAGCTCGCCTGCGGAAACAATATCGAAGCCACTTCCCATGTCGGCGAGCAATCGCAGAATCGACAGATTCGAGTTGGCTTTGACCGCGTAGCAAATCGTGTGCGAAATATTTCCGAACGCTCGATCGAATCGCCGGTAGGCATCCACCATGCTTGCTGTGCCGTATACATAAGTCGGAGTTCCGTACTTCTCGGTGATCCGCGAAACCGGAACACCGTCACATGTAAGGACACGATTCCGATAGGTGTAATGCGGCGTGTATTCCGTGGGATCCGCAGGCAACTTTTTTACTGTTCTTGTTCTTTTCAATTTTGAAGCAACTCGTCCTGAGGCTCAGTATTAAACCGATCCATAGTGCATCTTGTAGGCGAATCAACAAATCGAGTTAGAACCTGAGGAAACGGATCAATAGACCTGCGAGCGTCGCGCCGATGAGCGGGCCGAGGATCGGGATCGGCGCATACCGCCAGTCGGAGTCGCCTTTGCCGGCGATGGGGAGCAAAGCGTGCACGATGCGTGGGCCCAGGTCACGAGCCGGATTGATCGCGTAGCCGGTGGTTCCGCCGAGCGAAAGGCCAATTCCCCAGACCAAGCTTGCGACCAGGTAGGCACCGAGTCCACTCGTGAGGCCTGTCGCCCATCCTACCGCCTTCGAGAAAATCGCGGCGACCACAAAAACCAGAACGAAAGTGGCGATGATTTCGCTGAGCAGGTTGGCGCCGGTGCTGCGAATTGCCGGAGCGGTACAGAAACAAGCGCGTTTCAAATCGACGTCAGGCGTTTCTTTCCAGTGCGGCAAGAATTGCAGCCATACCAGAATTGCGCCCACAAAAGCGCCGAGCATTTGTGCCGGCATGTACGATATCAATTTAGAGTAGTCGCCGGACACCACCGCGGCACCAAGGGTAATCGCCGGATTCAAGTGCGCATCGCTGCTGCCGCAGGCGATCGCGGTGTAGATGCCAGCCATCACGGCGAAGCACCAGCCCCCCGTAATAACGATCCATCCCGAGTTTTCCGCCTTCGACCGCTTCAGCAATACTCCGGCAACTACGCCATCGCCCAGCAGGATCATCATCATGGTGCCCATGAACTCGCCGAAGAACGGGGATTTCAATTGCATGCTCCTTGATCTCGATGCGCCCAAATCGCCCGGTGCGAACACGATAAATCAGGATCGCGGTTGGTCATCGACCCAGTCGAAGGAACGTGTGACTGCTTTTTTCCAGAGGCGGAAGCTTTTTTCCCGGGCGTCATCATCCATCTGCGGGTTCCAGGTGTGATCCACATCCCAATGCGTCCGCAGTTCGTCGGTGTCTTGAAAGAAACCAACGGCCAAGCCCGCGGCGTACGCGGCCCCGAGTGCGGTGGTCTCTCGAACCACGGGTCGAACCACGGGCCGATTCAAAACGTCGGACTGGAATTGCATCAACAGGTCATTTTCAACCATGCCACCATCGGTGCGCAGCACGGTCAGGGCAATTCCTGAATCCAACTGCATGGCTTCAACCACTTCACGGGTTTGAAACGCGGTGGCTTCGAGGACGGCTCGCGCGATGTGACCTTTGTTGGCGTAGCGCGTCAATCCGGTGATGACACCCCGCGCGTTGGCCTGCCAGTAAGGCGCGTACAATCCAGAAAAAGCCGGAACAAAATAAACGCCGCCGTTGTCTTCCACCGTACGAGCTAGGGCTTCGATCTCCGAACTTTTCTGAATGAGGCCGAGATTGTCGCGGAGCCACTGCACCAAGGCGCCGGTGACGGCGATGCTTCCTTCGAGCGCATACTGCGCGGGCTTGTCGCCGAGCTTGTACCCAATGGTAGTGACAAGACCATGCTTGGATTGAATTGGCGCGTCGCCGGTGTTCATCAAAAGGAAGCAGCCAGTGCCATAAGTATTTTTTGCTTCGCCTTTGGCAAAGCAGGTTTGGCCGAACAGAGCTGCTTGTTGATCGCCGAGCACACCGGCGATGGGCACGTCTTTGATGGCCGGGAGCTGCGCGACTCCGTAACGCTCGCTACTCGAGCGAATTTGCGGCAGCATTTTTACAGGAATGCCGAAAAGGGCGAGGATTTCTTGATCCCATTTGAGAGTCTTGAGGTCCAGCAACTGCGTCCGGCTGGCGTTCGAAACGTCGGTGATATAGATTCCGCCCTGTGGGCCACCGGTTAAATTCCAGACGAGGTAGGTATCGATATTCCCAAAGATCACTTCGCCGGATTCCGCCTGCTCACGGACTCCGGCGACATTGTCGAGAATCCAACGAATTTTCAGGCCGCTGAAGTATGTCGCCAGAGGCAATCCGGTTTTCTGACGGAAGCGATCCTGCCCGCCCTCGCGTGAGAATTCCGCCACGGCATCGGAAACGCGAGTGTCTTGCCAGACGATCGCGTTGCACACTGGCTTACCGGTCCGGCGATCCCAGACCACTGTGGTTTCTCGCTGATTCGTAATTCCGATGGCAGCAAGATCGCTGGGGCCGAGGTCGCGCCGTTGCATGGCCTCGGCAATGACTTCCCGCGTGCGGCGCCAAATTTCTTCCGGATCGTGCTCGACCCAGCCGGGTTTCGGGTAAATCTGCTGGTGCTCTTTTTGCGCCACCGAAACGATTCGCCCGGACTTATCGAAAACGATGAAGCGAGTGCTGGTGGTGCCCTGATCGATGGCGCCGATGTAGCTGGGCATTACACAGCCCTCCCCGTCCGCGGCGTTTGCGTTCCTCGACAGCGAACTCCCCGGCGGCGAAGGCCTTAGATTACCTTCAGCTGCGGAGCGTCGAGCGACTGGCCGTTGATGCTGGACGAGTCTACCGATTTTTCATGGATTGGAAACCGTTTTTGCGGGGAAAGAATCTGCATGGTGATAAGCACTGCGGGAACCAGCAGGATGATCGTCACGCAGACCCACATCAAGGCCGCTCCGCATTGCTGATCTGCCAATGCCGAAAGGCCGAGGACTTTCGGTGCGGCGAGATAGGACGAATATACGACTCGATCGCAGAACACCAGGAAACCGGAGAGCACGTCGCAGGGCAAGGTGGCGGCGAAGAGATAGAGCGGGATCGACCAGCGCGGCCAACGCGCGACGCTGGGCCAGGGCTGAATCACGGGCCACCAGAACATTAGTCCGGCGGCAAAAAAGGTAGAGTGCTCAAATTTGTGCAGCGAGTCCGAACGCAGCGTGAGCTCGAATATCGCCGGAACATGCCAGACGAGCAGCGTGATTGCGGCGACGGTCCAGGCGATGGCGGGATTGGTCAGAAAACCTCCGAGCCGTTGCATCGGGCGCCAGCGAAGAATTGGTCCCACAACAGCGCGCGCCAGAAATTGAGGGAGACCGTGCAGCAGCGGTAGTGCCGGTGCGCCGAGCAGAATCAAAGGCGGGGCGAAGGACATGAGCAGCAGATGCTGGATCATGTGCACGGTCAGCGATGACTCGTCCAAGGCGGCGAGCGGCGAGCCGATGGCCAGCCACACGCAAGCAATTCCACCCAGAGACGAAACAAATCGCCACGTGGGAATCGCGCTCGGGAAACCTTTTCGAAGATGCAGCCAACCGCGCGCGTAGACGAAGACGGTAAGAAGCAAGACGGCGTACAGTCCCAGCGGCGCGGACCACGATTGCAAAACAGATTCGGCGTCGGAAGTCATTTCAATCTTAGGGCTTGCTTGCTGGAGCTGTTCCGTCTTGCGGATCGAGCGCCAGGGTACGCGACGCATCGCGCGCGGGTAATTGTCCGGCAGGATGCAGAGTCTCGAGGAAAGCCACGAGCGCCGTGGTTTCTGCTGGGCTTAAGTTTTTTCCGTATGCGGGCATGTTCCCGCCGCCTTGAATCACCTGACGAATCAATTGATCGGGTGTCAGGCGGACGGCCACCGCGTCCAGCGCCGGTCCGCGTTTCCCGCCTTGATCATCGAGCGAATGGCAGTTGTGGCATTGCTTCAGCTTAAAAACCAGCGCGCCCTGACGTTCGAGCGCCGTGCGATTCTGCAGAAATTCGGACGGTACGGGGATTTCGCTCCAGGCATCCATCACCGGGCTCCACGGCGCGAACTGAGCCAACTTGGTAAGAGTTCCCAGCGCGACCGCCGACAGCAAAATCGTCAGAACCGCGATGGGCCGGCGGCGCCAGCTCTTCTCGCCTTCGCCAAAAATAAACGGCAACAAAATCAATCCCGCGAGAACGATCACCGGTCCGATCAGCAACGCCGGAGTTTCCATTGAAGGCGGCAAGAGCGATAGCACGGCGTAGAGCCACAAGAAAAAATAATCCGGTCGCGGGGCAGTCTGAATGATGGTGGGGTCCGGCGCACCCGACGGGCCGAACGGGCCGAAATAAATCGCGCAGGCCGCAATCGCGATGATGATGAATGCGCCAAAAAAAAGATCCTTGTACACCGCACCGGGAACGAAGGGGACACCGTCACGCTTGGTCAGCTCGTGATAATCCTTTATATAGGTGGCCTTGCGGACCACGCGGCCCGGCATTGGCCACTCGTTGATTCCCAGTCGTAGGACCATCAGCAGATGCACGACGACGAAAGAGATGAGCAGCCCGGGAATGATAAACACATGCAAGGCGAAAAAGCGCGAGAGCGTCGCACCCGCGATGATCGGCCCGCCCAGCATTAAGTTAACGGTTGGAGGACCCAGGATTGGAACCCGGCTGGCGATCGAAGCGCCGATGCCCAAACCCCAGTAGGCGTCTTGATCGAAGCGCAAAACCTGACCGGTGAAAGCCATGCCGAGCGTGACGATCAAAAGAAGGATGCCAACCACCCAGGTGAGTTCGCGCGGAAATTTGTACGCGCCGAATAGGAACACCTGGACCATGTGGATCAGAACGATGGCCACCATGAAGTCCGAGCCCCAGCCATGCATCGCGCGAATAAACCAGCCGAGGGTCACGTTGTGATTCAGAACCTGCAGGCTGTTCCAGGCTTGGCCAGCGGAAGGAACGTAAATGAAGGCGAGCATGATGCCGGTAATGATCTGCAGCATGAAGACCACCAGCGCCGCGCTGCCAAAAACATAAAACCAGCTGGCGGTGTCGCGCGGGACCTGGTGCCCGGCGGTTTCCTGGATGGTGGCGTCGATGGGCAAGCGGACGCCGAGCCAATCGACGACGGTTTTGATCAGGCGCATGGTTTTATCTCGCGAACGATATCGGAATTTTTCGATTTGCAGGCGCTGCCCGGCGTCGGCATTTCTTCCGCTTTGATGAAAAGTCTTCCGGATTCGAGTTTGTAACCGTACTCGAAAAGTCCGCGCTCCGGAGGACCGGAGGCACGGGAGCCGTCCTGGTAATAAGCTCCCCCGTGGCAGGGGCACAGGAACAAGCTGGATTGCGGGAACCAGCGGACCGGACATCCGAGATGCGCGCAATTAATCGCAAAGACCTGGAAAGATTTTCCGTCGACGTTGCGCACCCAGCAGGCGATGTCGCCAGTGGTGCCATCCCATGGGTTCACGACCGGATTTCGATAGGTGGCGAAACGAGTCTGGCCGGGAGGAAATTGCTCCAGGTTGCCGAGTGAGACCCAGGCGTCGTAACCGCCTTTGCGTTCGTGGATGACGGGCGACATCAGATAGCGCACGATGGGGACGGCGAGCACGGCAGCGATGGCCGCATTGAATGCAATGCCAAGTTTGACGAGCAGCGTGCGCCGGGAAAGACCTTCAGGCAGGGTCATCGACTTTCTCCCGCTGGTTTGGTGTTGCTGGGAAACGGCTGGCCCGGAAATTTCGGGCGCTGCGAGGCAAGCCAGGCCACGACGTCAGAAATTTCCGGTGAAGACATCGGCTTGCCGGGAATATTGCTCCGCCAGTCGGGAGCGCCAAGTTCCGGACGGCCGATGATGACCAGCGTCCGAAGTTCTTGATCCGTGAGCAGAGCCAGGAAAGAGCCGTTCACGATCGAACTCGCTTTTGCTCCGCCGCGGCCGCCCGCGCCGTGGCAGGACGAGCAATACGCGGCATAAACATCCGCACCGCGCGAAGGATCGCCCGGAGCGGCCGAGGAGTAAGGCGGAGGATTCGCGCCGTGCAGCACGCCCGGCCTCGCCCAACGCACGCGAATGCCGTTCACGAGAATGGCGATTTGTTTGTCGGTGAGCATGCCGCCGGCGCTTTCCGCGAAAGCCGGCATCGCGGTGCCGGAAATTCCATTCGTGGCGGCTTGCTGCAGCACCGCATCGTCGGCGATCGCGAGATAGACCGGATCGGCGAGAGCGATGGCGGCTCCGCCTTTCCCGTCCGTGCCATGGCAGCCCGCGCAGTTCTGTTTGTACAGCGTGTCGAAATCTGAAATGTCCGCCGGATTAATTTGGATATCGTCCGGGCGCGGTCGACCCGGTGAGTTGGCGCAACCCGACAAGCTGAAAACAATAACACCCGCGCTTACGGCGATGAGCGATCGAAGGCTCATCGCGGCTNNCGGCGGCGACGAGGAGCGATCGAAGCTTCATCGCGGCTCGTCCTTCTCACCAGACAAACCGGGCGCTTCAAAACCGGCGCGCAACACAAATGGCATCACCTGATGAACACGGATGCGGGTCTGGCGGGCAACAACCAAGCCGGCCACGATGCCAAACGCAAATTGCGAGGCGACGAACCACCACCAATCGATTTTCTTGTCGAGCAGCGGGTTGAGCAATCCCATGACGCTGTAGAGCAGCCCCGACCAAAGAATCGGCGCAATAACTCCACCCAGCAGAATCGGGCGACGCGGAAACATGGGCAGCATGGCGCCGTACAAAAGACCGACGAGCAGACAGGTAACCAGGTGAATGCCGCAGGCGAGAAGAAAACTGTTGAGATGAAAAGCCTTCAGTGAGGTGGTGCCGAAATAAAGGGACTGCGTGTAAAAAGTCGCTGCGAGCAAGTTAATCGGATACCAGATGCTGCCCTGCTTGATTACGCCGTAGAGACAAGCGAGCACCGCCATCGCGACGCCACCTGCCACGCCGCCTTTTACGCCCGCAGATACCGGGTAGGTTTCGAGGGGAAGCGCGGCGCGAGCGAGTTCGGGAGCGACGGCGAGCCGCTCGACGTGATGGCGGTAGGTGAAGACAACGGCGGAGTCAGCGTGCACCGGGACAGTTTCATGTTGTTCGCTCGGGAACACATCGCGGAACCAGCCTACGAAGGCGACGACTGCGAGAATCGCGCCAAGAATACTGACCGAGGCGCTGGTGACGAGGCCGGCCAGGAGCATGGTGATGCCGAAGGCCAGCACGATAGGCCAGGCCGTGGGCGCAGGCAGAATTACAGCGTCCGGTGCGCCGGTCCGTGGTGTTGGCGAAGATGACGAAGCGTTGTGAGCCATTGCGCGGCTAGCCTTCCTAAGGTGCCCTTTCCTTTTTTGCTAACGACCGACGATGTAAACGACGGTGAAAACGATTACCCAGACCACGTCGACGAAATGCCAATACAAAGAAAACACATCGAGCTTTTCGTGATATTCGAATTCGACTTTGCCGAGCAACGCTAGAATCGCAACGGTAAGGATCGCGATCAGACCCGCAGTCACGTGGAAGGCGTGCAGCCCAACCAATGAGTAATAGGTGGTGCCGAAAAGATTGGTGCTGACGGTTAGGCCGCGGTCATAGATCAGGTGATGCCATTCGCGGCCGGTGCCAACCAGAAAAATTGTGCCGAGAATCAGGGTGACGATCCACCAGAACTTGAACCCGGTGGGTTCCAACCGGCGCAACGCACGTACCGCGAGATGTATGGTGAGGCTGCTCGAGAGCAGGCAAATCGAAATAAAGAGGGGAAGTTCAAGAACGTCCTTCGGCTGCGGACCCGACACGCTTTTGCCAATATAGAAAATGTAGGCGATCACAAATATGGTGAAGACCGCGGATTCAGCGGCGATCAAACAAAACATCCCCACGCGGCCGCGCGAGGGCAGCGTCCATTCCGGTTTTAACGGCGGGTGGGCGGCTGCGACGCTATTCAAAGGGCTCTCCCGTTTTATTCATATTTCCAGTCCGGATCTTCCGGATGCTTGAGATCCCAAAGCGGTCGACGGCTCTCGACTACCGGGATTGTCGCGAAGTTGTAGTCCGGCGGCGGGGAGGTGGTGGACCACTCCAGGGTCCACGCATCCCACGGATCATTTCCCGCAACCGGGCCCTTAAACATGGACCACAGCAGGTTCCCGACAAAAATCAGGACCGCGATGCCCTGCACAAAGGTGCCGATGGTGACGAGCAGGTTCCAAAATTCCCAGCCACGGCCAGGCTCATAGGTGTAGATGCGGCGCGGCATGCCCAACAGACCGGGAATGTGCATGAAATCGAAAGTCAGGTGGAAGCCAATGACGAAAAGCCAGAAATGCCATCGCGCGAGCGTTTCGTTGTACATCCGGCCTGTCATTTTCGGATACCAGTAGTAGAAGGCGCCGAAAAGCGTAAAAAGAATTGCGCCGACGATCACGTAGTGGAAATGCGCGACCACAAAATAGGAGCCGGTGAGCTGCCAGTTGAAGGGCGACGCGGCCAGCATGATGCCAGTGAGGCCGGCGATGAGAAATTGGAAAAGGAACGCGACGCAGAAAAGCATGGGAGCTTTGAATTGGATTTTGCCGCCCCACATGGTTCCAATCCAGTTGAAGATTTTGATCCCGGTGGGTATGGAGATGAGCATCGAGGTGATGGTGAAGAAAGTATTTCCGTAGGAAGACATGCCGATGGCGAACATGTGGTGGGCCCACACGCTCATGCTGATGAATCCAATCATCACCGTGGCCGCAACCATGATCGGGTATCCGAAAATGGGCTTGCGCGAGAAAACCGGAATGATCTCCGAAGCAAAGGCGAAGGACGGAAGGATCAGGATGTAGACCTCCGGGTGACCGAAGATCCAGAAGAAATGCATCCACAGCACAGCGGAACCGCCCGCTTGGGTATCGAAGAAGTGGGCTCCCAGGTAGCGGTCGAAGCACAACATGATCTGGGCAGCGGTGAGCGGCGAGACCGCTAGGATGACCATGCCCGCCGTGACCAGGTTCATCCACGCCAGCAGGGGCATCTTGCCGAGCGTCATGCCCGGGCAACGCATGGTGATTATGGTCGTGATGAAATTTACCGCAGTGCCGATGCTGCCGATGCCCGAAATCAACAGGGCCAACGTCCAAAAATCCGTGCTGTGTCCCACTGAAAAGGCGCGAGACGTTAATGGTGCGTAGGCGAACCAGCCCACGTCCGGCGCATTACCCGCGCCATAGAGGCCGTTGCCGCCAATGAAACTGAAATAAAGTAGCAGTCCCCCGAAAGCGGTGAGCCAAAAACTCAAAGCGTTCAGCCGCGGGAAGGCCATATCGCGCGCGCCAATCATCAAGGGAATCAGGTAGGTGCCGAAGCCGAAAAGAACGGGCATGGCCACGAAAAAAATCATGGTGGTGCCATGCATGGTGAACATGCGGTTGAAAACTTCGGGGGAAACGAAGTGATTGTGCGGAACCATCAATTGGATCCGCATGATGGTGGCTTCGATACCGCCGATGACCAGGAAGAAAACCGAAAATAGGATATACAGGATGCCCAGCCGTTTGTGATCGACTGTCGTGACCCAACCGTGCAGCCACTCCCCGACCGACTGCCCGCCGCCGGCGAATTCATTGATCGCGATTATTTCGGAAGCCATAACGGACTAGTTCCTCGCCTTCATCGCAGCGTCTCCAGGTACGCGGTGAGCGCGTCCAAATCGTGATCGCTTAATTTCATGGCCGGCATCAGTGAGCCGGGCTTGATGGAATCGGGACTCTGAATCCAAGCTCGCAGATTCTCGCGAGTATTCAGAGCGGCGCCGGCGGCAAGAGTGTCCCGGCTCATCAGGTGCGTCAGGTCCGGACCGAAGTGACCGTCGGCGACCGTACCCGATACGGCGTGGCAATTGATGCAAGCCGTGGATTCGAAGATGCGGCGGCCTTCGGCCGCGGCATCATTCGTCGCCGCAAAGCGTTTCTGACCCTGGACCCAGGCGTCGAAATCCGCGGCAGAATCCACATACACCCGCAACAGCATCTTGGCGTGTTGCACGCCGCAATATTGCGCGCACTGGCCGAGGAACAGACCGGCTTCATGCGGATCGATCCAAGTGTGATTAGGATGGTTCGGAATCAGGTCGGTCTTTCCGGCCAGACGGGGCACCCAGAAGCTGTGGTCGGTGTCCGCGGATAGCAGAGTGATAAAGGTTGGAGTGGGATGCTGCAGGTCGCTGACCGGAACGTGAAGTTCGTTGGCGGTGACCACACCCAATTCCGGATAGCGATATTCCCACCAATACTGATGGCCGACGGCGATGACTTCGATGGCGCCCGGCGGCTTGGGGGCGTCCTGCACGGAAAGAATGACGCGCGCGGTGGCCAGGAACAAGACCAGAACGATCAGGCCCGGAATCACGGTCCAGGCCAGCTCCACCTGATTGCTGCCATAGACTTGGGGAGGCTCGCTGCCGTCGTCCGCGTCGGACTTGCGGAATTTCGCAGTGGCGTAGGCGATCAGGGAGAAAACGACCACGAATATGATGCTGGTAATGACCAGGACCAACTTCGACAAACGAAAAATCGAATCGGCTGGGGTCGAGTCCGGCTTAAAAATATTCGGGATTTGCGAAGGACCGGCGGGATCCGCGGCGCAAACTGTCGCAGCGATTAAAAATCCGGCAAGCAAAAACGCGATACCGAGGACCTTGCCTGCACGGCTACGAGTTTGCTCGCTGCGTTTCATTTGCTTTGAGCTCGCAAGACGAAGGCGACGGTCGTCAGGGGCGCATTCTCCCATTTCGAAGGCGTGATGAGCAAATCTTTCAGCATGACGACGCATCCTCGCTTAGTTGCTCGAACATGGATTTGCGCGAACGGCTCCCCGTGGAATTCTTCATCCCTTTAGCCGCTTGATGCGGCTGCCTTGACGGTTGTGTCGGGAACTGCTTTCTGCGCTTCGGAAACGCGCGGATTCACGATCAGCCGCGCGCCCCGGCGTCCACTCAAATAGGTCCACACCCATTGCAAGAAAACGCCCAGGCGAAGGCTGGAGTCCGCCAAAAACTGCAAGTGAACCGCCGCCCAGGCGAACCACGCGATCAGGCCACTACTGTGAACCTTCCCTGATTCCAGGACGGCAAAGCCCTTGCCGACGACAGCCAGGTTGCCCTTGTCAAAATAGCTAAACGGGCCAGGCGCTGATTTGCCGGTAAGGCGCCGGTGAATCAGCTTTCCGGCATAGCGCCCTTGCTGGATCGCTACCTGCGCCACGCCCGGCAGCGGCTTACCACCGCGATCGAGTGACGCGGTATCGCCAACGACAAATATCTCGGGACGTCCGGCAACACTTAGGTCGTTCTGGATGCGCACCCGCCCGGCGTGATCCGTTTCCGCGGCCAGCCATTTGCCCGCCGGCGAAGGCGCGACGCCCGCGGTCCAGATTACGGTCTTACTGAATATCCGTTCTCCCGCCACGACAATGCCGTCAGCATCGATTTGATCGACGTTTTGCCCCAACTTGACCTCGACTCCTAGATTCTCGAGACGTTTCTTCGCGGCAGCGGAAAGCTTTTCTGAAAATGACGCCAGAACCCGCGATGACCGGTCGACCAACACGATTCGAGCCGACGCCGGGTCGATCCGCCGGAATTCCGATTTCATGGTGCCGCGCACCATTACCGCGATCGCTCCCGCCATTTCCACTCCGGTGGGACCGGCGCCCACCAAGATAAAGGTCAACAGATCCTGATGCGTGCTGGGATCTTCCTCGGCTTCGGCCAGCTCGAAGGCGGTCAAAATCTTGTTGCGAACCGCTTCGGCGTCCGCGAGATTTTTCAATCCCGGTGCGAACTTTTCAAATTCATCGTGGCCGAAATAGCTATGCGTAACGCCGGTGGCCAGAATCAGGTAGTCGAACGGAATTGGAACGTCCTGCCGGTCCGCGTCGCACACAAAAACTTGTTTCCGGTCTTGGTCGACACCTACAACTTCACCCAGGATAACGGTCGTGTTTTTGTGGTGGCGCAGCAGATCGCGAATCGGAACACCAATCTGGCCCGGGGAAAGTACGGAGGTCGCGACCTGATACAGCAGGGGCTGAAACAGGTTGTGGTTTTCGCGATCGATCAGCACGATTTCCGCTGGCGCATTCTTGAGCACCTTGGCCGCGGCCACGCCGCCAAAGCCTCCGCCGACGATGACAACTACCGGTGATGCCATATGCCCCTCCGATTCTTTGCAAGCTTCGGTGGATGCACTTTTTTTTCTTTTCTTCAACAGCGCCGAGTGGCGTCTGAATGAGCGTTCGTTGGATTCGCTATTCCGGAGTGCGGCCAATCGCCTGAGTGAGTTCGTCCTGGGCCTGAACATAGTCGAGCTGCGATTGGAGCAGGGTGGTCTTGGCGTCGAACTCCTGGGCCAAAGCCGCATCAGCCTGCGCTTTGAGCAGTGACCCCTTTTCGAGTTGTTGCGCGGAAGTCCGGCTGGACTCGGAGCGTAGCGCGAGCAGTTCTTCCGAAACCTTGACCATTTCCCGGGTTCGCTCGAGCCGGTTGGCCGCGGTCTGCACTTGCACTTCAATTTCTTCGGTGACGCGCGCCAGATTTTCCTTGGCCTCGTCCAACTGCGAATTGCGCTCATGCAAAGCGGCCCGCCGGCGCCCGCCGTCGAAAAGATCATAGGTGAAAGAGACCCCGAAGGTCCCGAAGTTGCGCGCCAGAAACGGAACGTCACTCGTATAGCTGTAACGGGCCAAGGCCGAGAGATCTGGAATGTAATCGGCCTTGCTCAATTGCACGGACGCAGACGCTTTGCGAATTTCGTCGCGGGCCGCGGCCACTTCCGGATGCGACGCGAGAGCGATTTTCACGCATTCCTCGCGTTCACAAATGGTTTGGACCGGCGGAACAGCAGGATCGAGATCCAGTTGCGTCGTCAGCGGAACGCCAATCACGTCATTGAGCTGCAAAGTCAAATCAGAAAGCGCCAATTCAGTACTGAGCAATTCCTGCTTGGCCTGCAGCGCCTGCGCGCTGCTTTCGATCAGATCCTGCTGCAGGCTGCTGCCATATTTCACTTCTTCCGTGCGCTCGCTCTGAAGTTCCTGTGCCGCGCGGATCTTGGCTTCGACCGCGCTGCGGTGCAGCTGCGCGATCAAGACGCGGTAGTAAATTTCGTGCACTTTCAGCGCGACTTCGTTTTCGGTTTCCTGCGCGTTCGCGCGGCTGACGTCCAGATTGGCGCGCGCGATGTCATTCTCCGGTTTGACCCTGGTGAACAATTGAGTGAGGGGCTGTACGAGTTGAGTCCCGCTGGTGATAAGCAGTTTTCCGCCCTGGTTCAGAACCGCCGAATGATCCGGATTCGGGACGCCACCGATAGTTCCGAGTTCGCCTGCGGCAATCTGGATAAACTGCGTGTCGGTAACTTTGAGCACGCCGCTCTCGTTCCGGATGGTAGGAAAGTACCCGCTCTTCGCGCGCTCTTTGGCATGCTGGCTTTCTTCCACTTTGTATCCGGCAATGCGCACCAGGTGATTGTGTTTCAGCGCCAGTTGCACCGCTTCCTGGAGGGTGATGTGGCGGGGGCCGGCGGCGGTTTGTTCCTGGGCGCGAGCGAATCCCACCGCGCACCACAACGCCATGCTGGCCA
>PMHK01000021.1 GCA_003156635.1 Acidobacteriota bacterium
ATGACCGCCTGCAAAATCGCTCCTAAAACAAGTCCGATCTAGGAGTGTTTTTCGAGCCACTGGCCGACGAGTTTGGCGGCGTGCTCGCACATGGCGCGATCGTCGATACCGAAGGCGGCGGGAAAATGGCTGTCGATATCGAGTTCGCCTTTCACTTCGCCGCGAACGAAAATGGGGACGACGATTTCGGATTTGGTTTCGGTGGAGCAGGCGAGGTAGCGCGGGTCGGCGTTCACGTCGTCGACGACGACGGTNNTCGAGCCTTTGAACGGGCCGAGTTCGAGCATGTTTTTATCTTTGGGATCGATCATGTAGAAGCCGACCCAGTTGTACTTCAGCAGGTTTTCGTGGAGCAGCGCGACGATCGCCGACATGAGTCCCTTTTCGGTGGTGGAGCTGACGGCCAGGGCATCGAGTTGCGGAATCAGGTCTTTGGGTTTCGGCGCGGTTTTGAACATGAGCGTATTACAGCACGAAGTTTGGATTTCTTCGAGAGGTTGTCCCGCGCAGAGTTGCCAAACAGTAGGGGCCGCTTACCCGGCCGACTCTGAAGGATCGCCGCGAGCCGCGGGCGGCCTAGCTTTGCTTCAGTTTTTTACGCGCCGAAACGAACAGCGAAATCGCCAGCAGCACAAAAAGAACTACGGCGGTGGTTTGCGAGCCGCTGAAGCCTGGGAATTTTGCGCCGAGCGCGAACATTCCGGCGGGCCAAGGCAGGCGCAGGATGGTCGCGAGCCAGTGCGGCACTTTGGCGCTGAGTATGGGGTCCTGCATCAGGTTCAAAATGATGGCGAGCAGGCCGAAGACTCCGCCGGCGGCGATCAGGCCGCTGGCGTAGAGCGAGCCGGGGCTGACTTCGCTTTCAGCGTCGGTGGGTTTTTCGCTGCCCTGCTCGGCGAGCCAACGGACCAGACCGCCGGCGAACATGGCCATGGTGGTGGCAATGGATAAATACGAACCGACGGCGAAGGGCAACGAACGCACGCCGAGGAGTTCGATAGCGATGACGAGAAACACGCCGAGAAAGACGAGGCGCCACGGGAGGCGTTGATTCAAGATGCCGGAGATTACGGTGGCCATCAGGCGCGCTTGCGGGGCGGCGGCTTGGTCGCTGCCGATTCCCTGCACCCACTGGACTTCAATTTCGCGGGTGCCGGGATCGTAGAGATATTTTCCGTCGGGGACTTCGTGGGAGCCGAGGGCGTTGACGAGGGTGTAGGTTTTTCCGTTGTAGACGTAATTGTGTTCCTGGACGTCGACGCCAGGTTGGAGATGATCGATATCGAGGGCGATCTGCACAGGCTTGTATTGGGCGAGGCCGATGTTCATGAGGATCAGCGTGCCGCCGATGGCGAAAGCGGAAACCATGACGCCGATGACGAGCGCGACTTGCTGCCAGTAGGGCGTGGCGCCGACGAGGTAACCGGTTTTTAAGTCCTGGGAGGTGGCGCCGGCGATGGCGGAGGCGATGCAGACGACACCGCCGATGGTTAGCGCGAGAACCTGATACGACGTGGACGTCCAGTGGATCACCAGGAATACCGCGCAGGTGGCCATGAGGGTGGCGATGGTCATGCCGCTGATCGGGTTAGAAGAGTTGCCGATCAGGCCGCTGATGCGGGAGGCGACGGTAACGAAAAGAAAGCCGAAGACGACAACGAAGATCGCCGCGAGGAAATCGGAGAAGCCGCTGGTCATGGCGCCGGGGATTGGTTTGAATTTCAGCAAGGCCCACATCATGGCCACGATGATGGCCGAGCCGACGACCACGACGCGCATGGACATGTCGCGTTCGGTGCGCTTCATGGCGGAGAGACCGACCTGCTTGGCGCGAATGTCTTTCAGTCCAGCGCTGAGCGCGGAAAAAATTGTGGGGAGCGTTTTGATCAGGGTGATCAAGCCGGAAGCGGCGACTGCGCCCGCGCCCATGGGGCGAATGTAGCTGCCCCACAAATCCTGCGGGGTCATCAGCGCGATGGGAATGGTGGAGGGATAGAGCGGCTGGTTGCCGCCGAGCGAGCCGAAGAATTTAATGGCGGGCATGATGACCAGCCAGGAAATGACGCCGCCGGCAAACAGGGTGCCGGAAACTTTGGGGCCGATGATGTAACCGACGCCGAGATATTCGGAGGTCACGTTGGCGCGAAAGGACGCGCCGGGCAGCCACTTCGGCTGGTAATCCGGCTGGCTGGGCCACATCCCCATGGTGTTCATGGCAAAAGTGTAGAGGCCGCCGAGGCCGAGGCCCCAAAACACGCGGCCGGCGAAGGAGCCGCCGCGTTCGCCCGCGACGAGAACGTCGGCGCAAGCCGTGCCTTCGGGGAAAGTGAGATTGCCGTGTTCCTTCACAATGAGCTGGCGGCGCAGCGGAATCATGAAGAGAACTCCGAGCCAGCCGCCCATCAGGGCGAGAAAAAAGATGCGCCAGTATTCGGAGTTGAGGGAGAAGCCGAGGAAGATGAGCGCGGGGATGGAAAAAATAACTCCGGCGGCGACGGATTCGCCCGCGGAGCCGGTGGTTTGCACGATGTTGTTTTCGAGGATGGTGGAGCGGCCGAAGGCGCGCAGGATGCTGATCGAAAGCACGGCGATGGGAATGGAGGCGGAGACGGTGAGCCCGGCGCGGAGGCCGACGTAGACCGAGACGGCGCCGAAGAGGATGCCGAAGAGCGAACCGAGGATTACGGCGCGAAGGCTAAACTCGGCGACCGATTCTTCCGCTTCCACGTAGGGCTTAAATTCCGCAGGCGGTGCCGTGGAACTCCACTGCCGATTCGCCATCGGGCGTGCCTCCTCATTGCTGTCGCGTGTTGCGAACTGCGAATGAAACCGGAGGACTATATATCACATACCTTCGTAGTTTGGGCCGCCTCCGCCTTCGGGCGGGACCCAGTTGATGATTTGGTAGGGGTCGGCGATGTCGCAGGTTTTGCAGTGGACGCAATTCGATGGATTCAGGCTGATGCGTTTGCCGTCGGGCTGTGTTGGGTCGTCGACCAATTCGTAGACGTTCGCCGGACAGAAATTCTGGCAGGGGCTGCCAAATTCTTTCACGCAGCGCGTGTTGCAAATATTGGTATCGTCAATCACCAGGTGCGCAGGCTGGTCTTCTTCGTGCTTGGTACCGGAGTGGTAGAGGTCAGTGAGTTTATCGAAAGTAAGCTTGCCGTCGCCCTTGGCGGGGCCGAGCAGGTGAGCTTCCGCGCCTCCATCAGCAGGCAGGTCGGGGAGCTTGCGCATGTGCTCGTAGCCGGCCTTTGCCAGATAGCGATTGCGGAGTCCGCGTCCGCCGGTGATCATTTGCAAACCGGTGTGGAGCATACCAGCATAGAATCCGTGCTCAAAGCCCTGGTGCATGTTGCGCACTTTCCAGAGCTCGTCTTTGATCCAGCTGGATTCCA
>PMHK01000183.1 GCA_003156635.1 Acidobacteriota bacterium
CGTCGGCAAGACGTCGCTCGGCCAGTCGATCGCGCGCGCGATGGATCGGAAGTTCGTGCGCGTCAGCCTTGGCGGCGTTCATGACGAGGCCGAAATCCGCGGCCATCGGCGCACCTATATCGGTGCCCTGCCCGGCCAAATCATCCAGATGATGCGCAAAGCGGGCACGACGAACCCCGTCTTCGTCCTCGACGAAATCGACAAGATGTCCATGGATTTTCGCGGCGACCCGTCCGCAGCGCTGATGGAAGTGCTCGATCCGGAATTGAATCACGCCTTCACCGATCATTATCTCGACGTGGAATACGACCTGTCGAAAGTCATGTTCGTCTGCACCGCGAACGTGCTGCACANNACACCATTCCGCAGCCGCTGCAAGACCGCATGGAAGTCCTGCGCATCGCCGGCTACACCGAGCAGGAAAAATATCAAATCGCCACCCGCTACTTGATTCCCAAGCAGGTCGAAGCCACCGGCCTGAACAAGGAACAGCTCAAGTTCACCGATGACGCGGTCCGCGCCACCATACGCAACTACACCCGCGAAGCCGGCGTCCGCAACCTGAACCGTGAACTTGCCAACGTTTCGCGCAAAGTGGCGCGCAAAGTCGTAACCGAAGGCAAGGACGTCGCAGTTGAAGTCACTCCGGCGAACCTCAACGAATATCTCGGCATCGTGAAATACCGCGACCTGTTCGCCGAAAAGAAGAACGAAATCGGCCTGACCACCGGCCTGGCCTGGACCGAAGTCGGCGGCGAAGTGCTCACCACCGAAGCCACGCTGATGGAAGGCAAGGGCCGCCTCACCCTCACTGGTAAGCTCGGCGACGTGATGCAGGAATCGGCGCAGGCCGCGATGAGCTACATCCGCTCGCGCAGCCAGTATTTCAGCCTGCCCAAGGATTTCTACCGCCATCTCGANNTCTGCACCTCGATCGTCAGCGCGTTAACCTTGATTCCCGTCCGCTGCGATATCGCCATGACCGGCGAAATCACCCTGCGCGGCAAAGTCCTGCCGATCGGCGGCGTGAAGGAAAAAATGCTGGCGGCCCACCGCCTCGGCCTGCGCAGCATCATTTTCCCGAAAGATAATGAAAAGGACATGGCGGATATTCCGCCCGAAATCAAAGCGCAAATGACCATTCACTTCGTCGAATCCATGGACGAAGTGCTGCAGCTTGCGCTGGAGCGTCCTTTGCCGATTCCCGGCGATCCAGCGGTACCGGGAGTCGAACCCAAGTTCGGCGCGGACGTCGCGCAGGACAATGAACTAACCAATTGAACCCTCTGGTCCTTCCACAACTTGATCAGCAGGCTTGATCCGCGGCCCAAAGGTTTGGGTTGGTCTGTAGGCAATCCCGTTTCACGTTTCAAAAACGCTTTACCTCTGAAATAGAGTGGCAGGTTCGCAGTTGCGCCCGTCCAAATCCATTCAGAAATTAAATTACCTGAAAAAGGTCGACAAGGAATGAACTCGATGAGTACCACCATAAGTCTTGCAGAACTGAAAGATAAGAATATTACTGACCTGGCCAAGATCGCCAAGGAACTCAACATTCCCGGCGCCTCGGGCATGCGCAAGCAGGAGTTGATCTTCCAGATCCTCCGCGCGCAGACCGAAAAAAGCGGCCTGATCTTCTCCGAAGGCGTGCTCGAATGCCTGCCCGATGGCTTCGGCTTCCTCCGCGCCCCGGAATATAACTACCTGCCCGGCCCCGACGATATCTACGTCTCGCCGTCGCAAATCCGCAAATTCGACCTGCGCACCGGCGACACCGTCTCCGGCCAGGTTCGCCCACCCAAGGATGGCGAACGCTACTTCGCGCTGATCAAGGTCGAAGCCGTCAACTTCGAAGACCCCGAAGTCGCGCGCAGCAAAATTTTCTTCGACAATCTGACTCCGCTCTACCCCGCCGACCGCATCCGCCTCGAAACCACCAAGGAAAATCTGACCGGGCGCGTGCTGGACATGCTCTGCCCCATCGGCAAAGGCCAGCGCGGCCTGATCGTCGCGCCACCTCGTACCGGCAAAACAATGATGCTGCAGTCCATCGCCAATTCCGTCACCACCAATCATCCGGAAGTCGCGCTGATCGTGCTGCTGATCGACGAGCGCCCGGAAGAAGTCACCGACATGCAGCGTACGGTGAAAGGCGAAGTTATTAGCTCGACCTTCGACGAGCCGCCCCAGCGCCACATTCAAGTCGCCGAAATGGTTCTCGAAAAGGCCAAGCGCCTGGTCGAACACAAGCGCGACGTCGTGATTCTGCTCGACTCGCTGACCCGTCTCGGCCGCGCCTATAACGCCGTGACTCCGCCCTCCGGAAAAGTCCTTTCCGGCGGTATTGACGCTAACGCCTTGCAGCGTCCGCGCCGCTTTTTTGCCGCCGCTCGCAACGTGGAAGAAGGCGGCTCGCTCACCATTATGGCCACCGCGTTGATCGATACCGGCAGCCGCATGGACGACGTCATCTTCGAAGAATTCAAAGGCACTGGTAACATGGAAATCAACCTCGACCGCCGCCTGGTCGATAAGCGCGTGTTCCCCACCATCGATATCAACCGCTCCGGCACGCGTAAGGACGAACTGCTCCTTCCGCCCGACGAATTGAATCGCATCTGGGTCTTGCGCAAAGTCCTGAGCCCGCTTTCGACCGTGGAAGCCATGGAATTGCTCTTGGGTCGCCTCTCCAAAACCAAGACCAACGGCGAATTCCTGTCTTCGATGTCGAGTCCGACCTAAGCCGTACGATTCGGTTCGCGTAGCAAATTACATCCCCCTTCCCGATAGCATTCGCAGCGCCCGCGTATCGCAGGAGGGGAGATGTTCGTGCAAAAATTTCTCGCGCGCCAACCGATCTTCAATTCGCAGCAGGCGGTCTACGGCTACGAACTGCTGTACCGCTCTGGTCCCACCAATTCGTTCGGCGACGCGCAGCCCGACCACGCCTGCGCCTCCACTCTCGATAGCGCGCTGCTCTTCGGCATCGACCGGCTGATCCCCGGATGCCGCGCGTTCGTGAACTGCACCCGCGATTCTCTTCTCCGCGAATTCCCCACCAATGCTTCCCCGCGATCGCGTGGTCATCGAGATTCTCGAGACCGTGCAGGTCGACGCCGAAGTCATCGAAGCCTACCGCCGCCTGAAATCCGCGGGTTACCTTCTGGCGCTGGAATGATTTTGTACACACCCCAGCTTGGGCGCCGCTGGTCGACCTCGCCGACTTGATTAAGGTGGATCTGATCGCCACCGCACCCGCCGAACAGCTACGTATGGCCCAGACTTTTGGGCCCCGCAAAATCCGCTTGGTCGCCGAAAAGGTGGAGACCCACGAAGAATTCCGCCAGTGCTTCGCCTGGGGCTATACCTATTTCCAGGGATATTTCTTCAGCCGCCCGGAAATGCTCTCGCGCCGGGATGTTCCGGCCAGCAAACTGAATTGCCTGCGCGTCCCGCATGCCGCCAATGAAGTTCCCATGATTCCGCAACGTATTTGCGATTCGATAAAAACCGAAGCGTCGCTCAGTTTCCGGCTGCTCCGTTATTTGAATTCTCCGCTTTTTCCGCTGGCCTCCGAAGTCCGTTCCATCCCGCACGCGGTCTCCTTGCTCGGAGAAACCGGCACGCGCAAATGGGTTTCGCTGATGACCGTGGCCTGCCTCAGCGACGACAAGCCCCGCGAACTCATCTTGCTCCCGCTGATTCGCGCGCGTTTCTGCGAACTGTTGGCCGCGCCGGCCCGTTGTCCGGCCGCGGCCAACGACTTGTTCTTGCTCGGCCTGTTGTCGGCGATGGACGCCGTGCTCGACATGTCCTTGACCGACATCCTGCAGGAAATCAATGTGCGCGAAGAAATTCGCGACGCCCTCCTGGGCGCCGCCAACCAGCTGCACGACGTATTTAGTTTGGCGGTGAACTACGAGAGAGGACGCTGGGAGGAAGTCAAAACCGCAGCGCGCGCCATGTCCATCGACGAAGATTCGGTCGCACCGCTTTATTTCGACGCGGTCAACTGGGCCGAATGTACGCTCCTGGTTCGCTGAAGCTCATTCCGAATCGCGCGAGGTCGGATCGCCAGTCCTTGGACCGCGTCGCCGTCCGGCGCTAATTCGTGGTCGTCCGGGCCGCGCCTTCTTTGGCCAGCAGCACGACCAGTCGTGCTATTTCTTCCGGCTCCATCGCGGTGCTATCCACCACCACCGCGTCGGCGGCCCGCACCAGCGGCGAGTTCGTCCGTTCCTTATCGCGCCGGTCGCGCTCCAGAATCTCCTCCAGCGTCTTTTGCCGATCGATGGCGTCGCCTTTTTGTTGGTGCTCGCGCCAGCGCCGTTCCGCGCGCGTTTCCGGCGAGGCCGTCAGAAATATCTTGAGCTGCGCGTCGGGAAATACCACGCTGCCGATGTCCCGCCCCTCCATCACAACTCCGCCGCGCACTCCCGCGCGCCGCTGCTCCGCCACCAGCACGTGACGCACCCCGGCATTCACCGCGATCTTCGACGCCGCCTGCGCCACCTCCGGCGTGCGAATCGCCGCGGTCACATCTTCGCGGTCCAGCAGCACGCGCTGGGTGCCGTCATCCGCGCGTAAATCGATACTGGTTTTTTCGGCCAGCACCACCAGCGCGTCATCGGCCTCTTCGAACGAAATGCCGTGCCGCAGCGCCTTCAGCGCCAGCGCCCGGTACATCGCGCCGGTATCCACGTACACGTAGCCCATCAATTCCGCCACGCGCCGCGCCAGCGTGCTTTTCCCGGAGCCGACCGGCCCGTCGATCGCGATGATGAGTTTGGGAGTCAAATCAGATTCGTTTGAAGGCGCGCTCGATTTCGCGCACCGAATAGCGCAGTACCACCGGCCGCCCGTGCGGGCAGCTCATCGGATATTCGGTTTTGGCCAGCTCCGCCAACAGCCATTCCATTTTCGTATGATCCAGTGGCGTATTTACCTTGATCGCCGCATGGCAGGAAGTCGACGCGGCAATCTTAGCCTGCAACGAATCGATCGAGATCTCCTGATTCTCTTTGGCGATGCCGTCTAGAATTTCGTATAACAATTTTTCCGCGTCGCCGCTGGTAATTCCGGCCGGCGCCGCCTGAATCGCCACGCTGCGCTCGCCCATCAATTCGGCTTCGAACCCATTCGCCCGCAGTTCCTCGCCGATTTGTTCGAAGATTGCCAGCTGCCGCGGGTTCAGGTCGACGATCAGCGGGACCAGCACGCGCTGGCCGCCCATCTCGCCCTCGCGCCGAGCGCGCAAGTGCTGCTCGAACAGCACGCGCTCATGCGCCACATGCTGGTCGATAATCCAGAGCCCCTCGCCGTTCACCGCCACAATAAAGCTGCTGCTAACCTGGCCCAGCGGTTTTAAATCGGCAATTTCATCCAGTCGCGGCAAAGCGCCTGGAGAATTCCCCGCGGTGACCACATCCGCAACCGCGGCGCCGGTCTGGGGCGCGCCAAACGAAAAATCAGAGCCTTCCGCCGGCCCAAATTGTAGGCGCTGCGGAATCGGCCGGTCCGGCGCGCCGGTCAATTCAAATCCCTCCGCCGCGCCAGCCACTGATCCAAATGAAGTCGGAATCACCGCGCGAGGTGGGCCGGAAAATCCGCCGGCGACGTTTCCCGGAATGCTCGCCGCAAAACCTCCAGCGGTTTCGGGCGCCTCCTGATCGTAAACGCTGCGCGCCATCGGCGCGCCGTCGCTCCGGCCTTCCGGGCCTGCGCCGTTTGCGCCAGCCGCCGCGGCACGTCCCACCGGAAACCCAGGAATTGGCCGCGCGACCGACAACGCATGCCGCAACGTGTCGCGGGTGAAATCATGCACGAACGAAGGATGCCGGAAGCGCACCTCGATTTTCGCCGGGTGCACGTTCACGTCGACTTCCTGGCAGTCGATATCCAAAAACAGCAGCACCACCGGAAACACGCCCGGCGGCGTGATGTTCCGGTAGGCTTCGTTGATGGCGTGCAGCAACAACCGGTCCCGCACCAGCCTCCGGTTCACGAAAATATAAATTCCATTGCGATTGGTGCGCTGCACTTCAGGTCGCGACGCAAAACCCGTCACCCGAATGGTCGGCGCTTTTTCGTCCGCTTCGATCGGTGGCTCGGTGATCGCCGTGTGAATCGGCGCTTCCGTCTCTGGAATCTCCATCAGCTCTTCCAGCGCTTGCCGTCCGAAAATCTGGTACACGCGGTCCGCCAGTTTTTCCACCGGCGCGCAATTCAGGATTTCCTGCGAGGGAGTCTTCAGCAGAAAGTGCCGGTCCGGATGCGCTAGCGCGTAATGCGTGACCAGCGAAGCGATATGCCCCAGCTCGGTCGTTTCGGATTTCAGGAATTTCCGCCGCGCCGGCACCGCGTAGAAAATATCGGACACGCTGATCGAAGTCCCCACCGGCACACCCGCCGGTTTCACGCTGGTCAATTTGCCGCCGGCAAATTCGACCCGAATGCCTTCGTTATCCTCGGCGTCCCGCGTTTCCAGCACCAGCCGCGATATCGACGCAATCGAGGGCAAAGCTTCGCCCCGAAATCCCAGGGTAGCAATGGAAAGCAAATCATCCGCGGTGCGCAGCTTGGAAGTCGCGTGACGCTCGAAAGCCAGCAGCGCGTCATCGTGGTTCATGCCGCAGCCGTCATCGGTCACCCGAATCAACCGCTTTCCGCCCGATTCCGTCTCGATCCGAATCGACCGCGCCCCGGCGTCAATCGCGTTTTCCAGCAGCTCTTTCACCACCGACGCCGGCCGCTCCACCACCTCGCCCGCCGCAATCTTGTTCGCCACGTTTTCGGCAAGTATGCGGATTCGGCTCATCAGTTGTGGCCTACCGAGGGCGGGTTTTGAAGTTCGGATTCCGTGCCGAAAGCTGGCAGTTCTCGGCGGGCAGCTTCCTCTTCCTGCCGTTCATCTTCCGCCAGACTTCGCAGGAACGTGCGTGTCCCAAACAGGCTGGCAATGAACACGCAAACGACCAGCCCTACTCCGAGCCCTTCCGGAAAATGCGGCGCCTGCACCATCACCAGTAGGATAAAACTGATGGTCACCCCGAGCCCCAACAACACCATAAACTGCGCTCGCAATGGTAACCGGTACATGCTGCGCACCAGCAGAAACACAATGACCAGCGCAGTAAGTGCGACGGCGATGAGTGCTGGATACGAAATCATGCGTCCTTTTTGAGCGTGGCCGCCTTCGGTTTGATCGCGATTCCCAGCAGATCCAACTGGTCGGTTCCTACTTCCGACGGCGACTCGGCCATCAAATCCACCGCCGCCGTGGTCTTCGGAAACGCGATCACTTCGCGAATCGATTTCTCACCGGCCAGCAGCATCACCACCCGATCCAAGCCCAGCGCGATTCCACCGTGCGGCGGCGTCCCGTAAGTCAGCGCGTCGAGAAAAAATCCGAACCGCTGCCGCGCCGTCTCGTCGCTCAGCCCCAGCGCCTTGAACATCCGCGCCTGCACATCCTGCCGGTGAATTCGGATGCTACCCGAACCCAATTCCACGCCGTTCAGCACCAGGTCGTAGCCTTTTGAGCGGCATTCCCACGGCGCCGTTTCGAGCTTGTCCAAATCTTCTTCGTAGATTCCGGTGAACGGGTGCTGCGCGCTCACCCAGCGCTTGTCGCTATCGCTCCACTCGAACAGCGCGAACCCGGTAATCCACGCAAATTCCCATTTGCTGCGGTCGATTAAATTCAGCTTTTCGCCAAGATACAGCCGCACCTGCCCCGCGACTCCCAGCGAAGTGTCGTCGTGCTCCACTTGCTTGCGCGCCGCCGTCGCGACGATCAAGTCTCCGGCCTTCGCCCCGACCGCCTCGGCCAGTTTTTTCAATCCGTCCGCGCCCAACGACTTCTCGAGCCCCGACGAAATGCCTTCCGCGGTGACCTTCGCGGTATAGACGCCGCGCGCGCCAGCACCCTTAGCAAATTCCGCCAGTTCGTCGAGCTGCTTCCGCGACCAGGTCGCCGCGCCCGGTGCGACCACCGCCTGCATCTTCCCTTCAAAATTCATCGTGGCCCGCGCCGGCTCGAAATGCTGCGTCACTTCACGCAGTTCCATTCCGAAACGCAGATCGGGTTTATCCGACCCATAACGCTTCAGCGCATCCTTGTAGTCGAGATGCCGGAAGGGACCTTGCACTTTGATGTCCACCACCTGCAGCGCGCGGATCATCACCTGCTCGATCACGTCGAAAATGTCCTGCTGCCGCGGGAACGACAT
>PMHK01000127.1 GCA_003156635.1 Acidobacteriota bacterium
TTATGACATCAATCAGGAGTTGAGGCATCGGCGGATATGGGCGTACGATGCGCATCTCGAAGGCAATGGGCATGTCGGTTTACCTCGCGTCCATCCCTGTGTTCGGAGCCCGGGATTGATCAATCGCACCATCAACGCGCCGTTCTCCTCATTGCGAACGCTCGCGGTATTGGCGGCGCTCGGTATGGCCTGCGTGTGTCCGGCGCTTGCGCAGGAAATCGCGACTGGGAATCCTGATCTGGCGGTTCCCACGCAATCCTCCTCCAGCTCGTTGCTACCAGCTTCCGCGCAGGCACCGGCATCAACCGCGCCATCGAGCAAAACGAAAACTCCCACGACTACCCCGCCAGCAGTGAAGCCTCGCAAACTCGATTGCCGGCGCGCCGCCGATCCTAACCGGCGCCGCTTCGGCTGTAAGGACCAAAGCTTCGACTGGGCGGACACACTCACACGCGATTGGTTCGGGATCCGCGCCGACGCGCGAGACCACGGGATCGCGCTGACGGCTTCCTATTATTCCGCGCTGCAAACCAATGCAACCGGAGGTGGGCACCAGGTCTGGGGCTACGTCGGACAATTTACCGGCGGCATTGACTTCGATTTCGACAAACTACTGCACGTCCCGGGGATGTCCTTGTACTTTTCTCATTACTGGGGCTCGGGCAGCAACTTGACAGCTACGATCGGCAGCGTGTTTCCAGTCACGACGAATTTGGCTGTCGGCGATCACCTCGGCGAAATATACCTGCAGCAAAAATTGGACGATGGCAAACTCGTCCTGGCGGCAGGGCGCTTGGCTGCCGACTACACCTTCGCTACGCTGCCCGTCTTCAACAACTACGTCAGCAACGGAATTGATTCCAATCCCGTGGCAATCCTCACCAACGATCACAGCTACGTCGGTCCTCCGCCGGGCCTGGAGTGGGGAGCACAGGCCATCTACAACATCACCAAAAAAGTTCAAGCCGCGGCGGGCATATACAACACCAATCAAAATTCGGCCAACAACGGCAACGTTTTCGCTCTGCAGCAGCAGGGCAATAAAGGCGCTCTGGTCACCGCGCAACTCACTTATCTCCGCAATCAGGGCACGGACGACACCGGAATGAGCGGCGAGTTCACTGGCGGCTTCTTTGAAGACAACAATGTTTTCCCGGTGCTTCCCGATTCCGTGACGACCAGCCCGGGAAACGCCGGAATTTTCCTGATGGGGCAGCAAATGCTCTATCGCCCTGACGGGCCGGGCACCAATCGCGGCCTCACCGTTTGGGGTGCTTGGGCCTACTCCTGGAAACAGCGCGTCAGCGCCATGCCCACCTACGTTGGCGCAGGCCTGAGCTATGAGGGAGTCATCGCTGGGCGTTCGCGTGACCTCGCCAGCATCGGCTGGGTCTATGGCACTACCAGCAACGCGATTCCTAGCGCGACGCCTGCCAAACTGCTCGAAGCGAATTATCAATTCACCGTGACGCGCTACTTCAACGTCACGCCCGATTTTCAGTACATCTGGAGCCCAGCAGGTACGCCCTCGCCGAGTGCCGCCGTGTTCGGCGCGCGCCTGAATATTATTTTTTAGTCAGTGGACCGCCCCAGCTGCGGTGCTTGACAGTCCATCAGGGCGTCGTTAGTATCCGCCCAGTGACGAAGCCGCGCCTTCTCCAGCGCGCATTTCCAACCGCATTCTTCACTAAATATTCATCGAAGCGTGGTACAGAATTTCGAGCAGAATTCATCCGCCAAGGAGGTTCCATGGCTTATCTGCACATCCTCCCCGAACTGAGCATGAACTACACCGTGAATCGCCCGCTGAATGATGGCAAGGCAACGGCCCGCATCGCCGAGACTCGCGCACTCGCGCCAAGAATTAAAGATTTCGACAGCTGGTCGGCCGTCTGGCTCGAAGCCGCGCAGAAAGCCGAAAAAGAGCAGCGCTGGGCCGATGCGGCCGCCTTCTATCACAACGCGGAGTTTTATTTGCCAGCCGGACCGGTGCGTAATGGGCTCTACGCCGCCTTCGCCAAAAATTACGCGCTGGCCATGAAAGGCGTGCAGGGTTACGAGCATCACCAAATTCCATACGCCAATGGTTATCTCCCCGGCTTCCGCCTTCCCGCCAAAGGCAAAGAACTCGCCACCATCGTCTTTAATGGCGGCTACGATTCGTTCGTCGAGGAGTTTTATCCGTTCCTCGAGCCGCTCACCAACTACGGGTGGACCGTGCTCGGATTCGACGGCCCCGGGCAGGGCGGTGCGGTTCCCCAGGGAATTTATTTCGATTACGCGTGGGAACATTTCGCCAAGGCCGTGCTCGATTATTTCAAGGTCGACGCAGTGGACTGGCTAGGCGCTTCCTGCGGCGGCTATCTCGCTCTGCGCGCAGCGGCCTTCGAACCGCGCATCAAGCACGTGATCTCGCTCCCTGCCAGCTACTGGGGCCTGGACATGACACTGAAACAGTGCACACCGGGACAAGACAAGCATCTGCTCTCGCTTTTCCGTGCCGGCGATCGCTCCGGTGTGGACGCTCTTTGCGCCGAACAGATGACACAGGTTCCCTGCTTTCGCTGGTGCATCACGCAGGGCATGCACATCACCGGCACCAAGAGCGCTTTCGATTGCCTCACCAGCCTCGACAAGCACAACCTGGAAGGCGTCCTCGGACACGTAAAGCAGGACGTGTTGCTCACCGAAGGCGAAGACGACCATCTCTTCAACACCAGCTGGGTGTACCGCATTATGAGCGAACTGGTCTGCGCCCACTCCGTCACCACACGCATCTTCACCGCCCGCGAAGGCGCTCAGATGCACTGTCAGGTCGGTAATTCCGGCCTCGCGCGCATGGAGATCGTCCGTTGGCTGGCGAAGTTTCATCCGGGCATGACCATTCCGGCGGACGCGGAGTAACACCGCATGAAACCTCTCTACGCTGGGGCGCTGGCCGCCGCGCTGATTGCGGCCGCCTCCGTTTGGTCCTTCGCTACTTTTCCGGGCTTGCTGATTTGGGCGGCATTCATCGGCTGGGCCAGCTACGACCAGTCTGGCGCCAACCGCAAGGCGTTCGTCAGCAGTTCGGCATCCATGGTTTTCGGAGTTGTGATGGCGTGGCTGGTGGCGATCAGCGTCGCCGGTGATTGGCTGCATCTTCGCGCTTCCGTTTCATCTGCAATCGCTGCCGGAATCGCGTCGTTTTTTATCGTGCTCGCTTCGCGCTTCGAATGGCTCAGTAACGTGCCGGCCACGTTCTGTGGTTTCGCTTCGTCCTTCGCGTTTCTGATGCTCTCGCCAGGCGCGTTTTCGATGACCGCGATGACGCGAGCGGATCTCGGCAACGTGCTGGTCGTCGTCCCGATTTCGCTGCTGGCCGGAAGCATCCTGGGCGCAGTGCACGGTTTCGTCGCGGGTAAACTCACCGCGGTGCAGCATCTCGCACCGGGCAAAACCACCGTGCGGCTTTCTCCGCTGCACAAATCCTCTGAATGATGGCGCGATGATCGCGCTTCGCAAAAAGGAGTCGCACATGATCGCGTGGAGAAAGAAACAAGTTTTGCCATTGATTCTCGCCGCTTTCGCGGCGGTGGCCAACTCGCCGGGCGTTCGCGCTCAGGCCCAGCCTGGGCTTACACTTTCGACCGCGGCGTTTGAAGATGGTGGAATCATTCCGGACAAGTACACCGCGGCCGCAGGCGCCGCCACCGTTTCTCCCAAGCTCACCTGGACCCACGTACCCAACGGCGTCGTCACCTTCGTGCTGTTGGAGCACGATCCCGACACGTCCGTAAACAAAACCACCGCCGAGATTCTGCATTGGATGATGTTCAATATTCCCGGAGCCGCCCGCGAACTTCCCGAAGGTGTTCCGGTTCAAGCGCTGCGGCCCGACGGTTCGGTACAGGGCCTAAACTATTTGCGCCAAGCCGGCTATGCCGGAATGGGCGCTCCCGCTCCCGGACCCAATCACCATTACACGTTCGAACTTTTTGCGCTGGACACCAAACTCAGTCTCGGCCCGTCTGCCAGCCAAGCCGAATTGCTGAAAGCCATGGACGGCCACATCATCGCCAAAGCCGTCGTCGTCGGTCGCTTCCACCTTCCATAGTGCGCGCATCGTACGCCGCACCCTCAGAACGAACGTCGCGCCCGCGAAAGCCGAAAACTCTTTTCTCTTCAATCCAGATGTCCGGTAACCGCGTTATCTCTAACGACG
>PMHK01000038.1:0-30078 GCA_003156635.1 Acidobacteriota bacterium
TCTTCATTGAAATCCGCGGAATCCACACCCATTCCCGACCGCGGCCGGCCCGCCTCACTGTAGGCCACGCCAGCCGGCGCTCCGATTTCTTCAAACTCGCCACCGCCGCGATTGGCAAACAGGAAGTTTGCCGTGGTGTCATTGGCCACAAAAAGATCCAGGCGGCCGTCGTTATTGATGTCCGTCGCCACCACGCCCCAGGCTTTGCCCAGGTACTTTCCGATCCCGCTGGCCTTGCTCACATCGGTAAAAGTGCCATCGCCGTTGTTATGAAACAACCAACTGGCCATCGGTTTGTAGAGCCTCGGAATACAGTAGCCCGGTTTGTTGTCCGCCTCGCAAGGCAAGTGTTTGGACTTGTCGAAATCTACAAAGCGGCAGACAAACAGATCAAGCCGCCCGTCGTTGTCGTAGTCGAACCAGACCGCGCTGGAAGACCATCCTGGAGCGGCAACGCCGGCCTTCTCGGTGACGTCGGTAAAGGTTCCATTTCCGTTGTTGTGATACAGGATGCTTCGTCCATATTGCGTGACGTAGAGGTCGGGAAAACCGTCGCCATCGTAATCGCCGACGGCAACACCCTGTCCATAACCGCCAGCCGCAACCGCTGCCTTCTCGGTAACATCGGTGAAGCTTCCGTCGCGGTTGTTTCGGTACAGGGCGTTGCGCAGAGGCGGATTGGGATTGAAAAAGTCGCACTTCCCGCTGTTCACCAGATAAATGTCCATCCATCCGTCGCCGTCATAGTCGAGGAACGCACACCCGGCTCCCGTCGTCTCCGGCAAATATTTCTCCGCCGACTTCCCGTTGGTGTGGGTCCAGGTAATTCCACTGACGGTGGCCGGGACTTCCTCGAACGGGTAACTCGGAGTTGGCAGCGAAGCGCAAAGCCGGGGCAGGGTGGGAAACATGAGGCTGCTTCCCATCCCCCGCAGAAAACTGCGGCGAGAAAATTGAAAAAGTCTTCGGGTCGGGGACAGGTTCTTCACTTCAATCAGTCATTCTTGGGATTGGAGCACGGAGATCAGAATACCGCCGGACTCACCCGGCTAATTCGGTTTTTCCTGCGACTCAGCCGGCGGTTCGCCCGCAGCACCTTTTTGTGTCAACTGCTTCTGAATCGCGAACTCCCGGTCCCCATCTTCCTTGCGCCCGGTCCGGGCATACGCGATAGCCAGCATATAATGCGCGGCGGGATTCCCCGCCTGTAACTTCACCGCAGTTTCCAGCGGCGCGATCGCGTCGGAGAACTTCTTCAGCGAAACCAGCGATCCGCCCCACCCGACAAAGGCATCGGCAAACCCGGCGTCGAGCTTCGCGGCGTGGGAGAAATGCAGGACCGCGTCATCCCACTGCTGATTCTGCTTCGCGATCTCTCCCAGAACGTATTCGGCTCCCGCGTTCGAGGGGTCGATCTCGAGTTCTTGTTGCATCTCTTTCTTGGCTTCCTCCGCGTCGGACTCGCTGGGATTGCTCTTGGAGAGTAACAGCCGCCCCAGCCGGAAATGGATGCCAGGCAAACGCGGGTCCTCCTGCAGCACCCGGCGGTATTCTTTGGCAGCCTCATCCCATTTGCCTTCTGTCTCGAGGCTCTCGGCGTGGAGTTCATGCCCCTGAGCCGACCCAGACGCCGTGCTGGCTAAGTCCGCTGCGGCGCGGCTGGAAAGGTCCGAGTAAGTATGCACCGACAAGTACAGAACTTCAGGATCATGCGGGAACTCGTGGTTCAGGAACATCAGAAAGGTCTCCGCCGCCTCCGGTTGATCGGCAAGCATGGCGCAGCGCACGCCCGCAAAGCCGACGCTGCGCTTAAGATCCTTGTCCGCAACCTGCCTTGCTTGCTTTAAAAGTGGCAGTGCTTCTTTGCAGTGGCCAGACTGAGCCAGGCTGACGGCTCGCTGCGCGGAAGAATCCACACCGCCCGCCGGAGCCCTTCCGGAAGCCTGGGCGACAGAGAACCCAGCAAGAGAGACCCAAAGCAGCGCACAAACCGGAATCGCACGAGGTCTAAACATAAAGAGAGGGCAGGCGCGTGGAACGCCTGCCCCATTCTACAGCGCTTATCGTCAGAAATAGAACTTCAGAGCGAACTGCAACTCTCGCGAATCCTGCGTCGCGCTGGAGACTCCGAATGTTCCAGTACAGCAAGTGTCGTTTGGCACCGCAAAGTTGGGATGATTAAACGCGTTCAGGAAGTCTGCACGAAACTGGAATTTCTTCGACTCCGAAATCGGAAAATTCTTTTGCAGGCTAATGTCGGCATCGATGTATCCAGGCCCAATCACCGGGCCTTGAGCCGGACAATTTCCGAAGGTGCCCGCCGCGGGCTGCGAGAATGGGGCTTGCGAAAACCATTGTAATCCAACTCCGGGAATAACGTTCTTGGGGTAACTCACGGCACCATTACAGTCGGGACGATTCTCGGGACTACCCGTTCCCGAATCGCTCGCGCCGTAGAGAGAAAGCGGGAAGCCGCTACGCCAGGTGAAAATTGGGTTGATCGACCAGTTGCCAACCACGGCATTCACCGCCGTGGGCAGGTCGTTCCCCAATTGTTTGCCCCGGCCGAACGGAAGCTCATAAACGGCGTATGCGCTGATTACATGTTTAGCATCCCAGTAACATTGCGCGTAGTCGCCGTTGGGGTCATAGAGATTTTGCCAGTAATTTCCAGAGGGTCCAGCCTGAGTGGTAGTGCCCCAGCTACCGTAGTAGCCATCGTCATTGGTCATGCACTTCTCGTAGGTATAAGAAACTTGAGCCTCCAGTCCGTGGCCATACCGCTTCTGCAGGACCGCCTGCAGGGCGTTATAGTTCATGTTTCCGACTGAGGCAGTGTTCTTCACGTTGCCGAATCCATTGGGACCATAGGTCGGCGAAGTCGTGGTGACCCCATCGATGACGGTCCCCGTCGGATTTTGTCCGCCGATGTAGGGATAAGTGATCGTTCCGTTCGATTGCAAGTCGCCTTGCGACAGCCACTCGGGAACCATCAAGTGCGTAGTGCGCTGGCCGATGTAGCCCAGCTGGAAGGTAGTATCGTGGGTAAGCTGGCGCTGGATGGTGAGGTTCCACTGATCCGCAACTGCCGGTTGAACCGTGCCGGACCACGTCTGTAGTGTGGCGCCAACGTAGGGGTTTACCCCCGTGGCTGAACTAAAGGCTGACCCGGTGGTATATGTGGGCAAGCCGGTTGCCACGTTGTTGGTTTCGACTTGGGGGGCTGCGTACGGTGGATTCTGCGTATCGCGCAGGTTGACTCCCGTGCCTTCCAGATATGACGAGATCGTGAAGGCGCCACGTACCACAGTCTTGCCTTCCCAGAGCCGGGGACTCCAGGCGAAGCCGAAACGGGGCTGAAAGTCCGGCAACCCGTAAGTGGTGTTGTACAGTCCTCTGCTAAACCCATTCGTGCCCACGACGCCGTTGGGGACGGGATCGTTACCGGGAAGCTCGAGCGCGCCAGTCAGAATATTTACTGCCGACTGACGATTGTTGGATTCAATCCAGGGAGTTCGAGCCTCATAACGAAGCCCCAGATTCAAGGTTAACGTGTCGGTGGCACGCCAATCGTCTTGCAAGAAGCCCGCGATCAGCCAGTCGCGCTGGTGCCATGGCGGTGCTGCGCTTGCACCTCGGCCCACATCTTCTGGAAGCCCGAGTGCCCAATCGGCAGACCCGTCGCCGGCCGAGGTGACAAGCTGTGTCGTTCCAGTGCTGGTGATGAACTCATTGATGCCTGTGCCTGAATAGTTGCCGCCCGGTCCGTTCCCGAAGAGCTCGGCGCCAAGTTCGCCGCCGTTGCCTGTGTAGAACACATTAAGGTTGTAGCGATTCAACTGAAAGCCGGTCTTGAGAACGTGCCGGCCACGCGTGTAGATAAGCACGTCGTCAAATTGGGTCACCGTGGAAGAAAATTGCTCGTCAACACTTGCGGCGCCCAGATTGGTCAATGTCCCTGAATTAATGTTAGTTACTGAACCGCCGGCATATCCAAATTCCGGAAGGCCGTCGACCCCACTTGGATTCCCGTTGGTAATGCCGACGGTATTTCCCAAGGCGCCGACCGAACTGTCGAACGCGGTCAGCCCATGGTTCAGTTTGATGTTGTTTTTTCCAAAACGCGCTTCGTTCAGCAGGTTTGGCGAGAACGTATGTGTCCAGTTAAGAGATCCATTCAGCAGATAGGCCTCGTTTATGGTATTGCCCAGCAAGGCCACAGAGTTGTTAGCTGGATCAAACTGATCGGCTTTGGCAAACCTGGCATTGATGTGGTCTTTGCCGGACAGGTTGTAGTCAACCTTAATGTCACCCTGGTCTGAATTGTACTGTTCGTCCACGGTGTTGAACGCTTGCCCAAAACCGTTGGATAGAGTGCTCACCGCCTTTGGATACAGCGCGTTGGTGGCCAGCGCGCTGAATACCGGGTCCAGCATATTGGTGGGGATGATATTGCCTGCGAACGGCGTTCTTGATAACGGGCCCTGGATGTTACAGGGGGTCCCTGGTATTCCCGTGCCAGGAGCGCACGGATTGTATAGCTGGTCCGTTACCAGGGTTGGGTTTCCATTCGGATCGTTGGCTCGGTCATTGCACACACCACCGGTAAACCCAGTCTGACACAGGGCCGAAAAATTGCCCCCGATTTCGTTGGCCGTGAGCACGGTGATGGCGCTGGTGGAGGCTGGATGGTCTAGCCGTCCGCCCTGATAATCAGCGAAAAAGAACAGCTTGTCCTTGATAATCGGACCGCCAATGGTGCCGCCAAACATATTCCACCGTAACTTCGGCACGGGCAGTGGACCAGTCGTGGGCAGTCCGTTTTCCCACTTGTTGGCGTTGAAGATGTCATTACGGAAGAACTCAAACACATCCCCGTGAAACTTGTTGGTGCCTGATTTGATTGTGGCGTTGATAATTCCGCCGTTGTAGTTGCCAAACTCCGCAGATGCGTTCTGAGTAATGAGATTGAACTCTCCAATCGCGTCGGGAGAGGGCGCATATCCAGGCAGGTTATCCGACGCTTGATTGTTATCGACACCGTCCAGCAAGTAGTTGTTCTGCAGAGCGCGAGCGCCATTTGAACTGAAACCGTAACTGGTTTCCACTCGAGAACCTGGTTCACTCGGCACAACGCCAGCGCCGAGCAAAGCAAGTTGGGCGTAGTTACGGCCATTCAAGGGGAGCGTTACGGCCCGATCGCCATTGATGACCTGGCCGAGGTCCGACGTCTCGGTTTCCAACAACGAGCTCTGGGTAGTCACCGTGATGGTTTCGCCGGCCTGGCCTACTTGCAGCGTAACGTTGACCGCCGGATGTTCCTGAACTTCCACAGTCACGGGACCGGCAACAGCCGTCTTGAAACCTGCTTTTTCCACGGTGACTTTGTAGCGTCCGACTTTCAGCGGGCTGACCGTGTAGTCGCCCACCTCATTCGTGAGCGTATCGACTTCAGTTCCCCGGTCGACGTCACTTACCCGGACCTTGGCACCGACAACCACTCCTCCCGAAGAATCCTTAACTGTTCCGGCAATGGCGCCCGTATCTTTTTGGGCTAATGCGCTGGGGCAGGACAAAAGAAATAACAGAGCAGCGACAACGACGAACCATCGAAATCCCACGTGTTGCAAATGGCCTGCCGCCCCCCGCAGGTAAACCGGCCGAACCATGGAGAGACTGCGAGACAAATCGTTCACCAATACCCCCAGTCAAAGCTTTTGACCCCGAAACGCCAATCTGGAGTTTGCCTACCCCTCGAAGCCGGTTCGGGAGCTAAGAATGCTCGTCGTGGCTCAGGTAAATAGTCTCATCGTGCGCGTTTGTCAACTATTTTTATCGAATTTGACGTATTTTGTACTTTTGTGGATGCTTTTGGGCTGAGTTGTGGCACAATCCCGCTGTTTTGCGGACGCGCTCGCGCGATTAGGGGATTTTCTTCGATGAGCCTGCTGGCGGAGGAACGGCGGTTTCGCATCCGCGAGATTCTGTCGCGGGAACGAAGTGTCACCGCTTCCGAACTGATCCGCACGTTGGGGGTGACCGCCGCCACGATTCGTCGCGACCTGGCGGTACTGGAACAAGAGGGAGTGCTGGAGCGGTCGCACGGCGGCGCCGTATCGCGCACCTCCAGCACGAATTTTCAGCCATCGTACGAAGCGCTGGGCCGCAGCAACCGCGCGCAGAAACAGGCCATCGCGCGCGAAGCGGAGCGGCTGATCCTGGATGGCGAAACTATTTTTCTGGAAGCCAGCACTACGGTGTTCGAATTGGCGCGGCGCCTGCTGCGTCGCAACCGCCTGAACGTAATCACGAATTCCCCGCCGATCGTAGACGAGCTGCAGCGCAGTCAGCACGTTTCGGTGATATCGACCGGCGGCGAACTGCAAAAGGACGCGTTTTATCTCTCCGGAGTTTGGGCGCAACGCGCGCTTTCGGAAATTCGCGTCGATAAGGCGGTGCTGGGCGTCAGCGCGATTGATCCAGCCTACGGAATTTCCACCGCGAGTCAGGCCGAAGCGCAGATCAAAAAAATGATTTTGAAATCGGCGCGGGTCAGTATCGCGCTCGCCGATCACAGCAAGTTTGGCAATCAGGGATTCGCGTACGTCGGGCCGGTAACCGATATCGATATTCTGGTGACGGATTCCCTGACCGACCCGCAGTACCTGCGGCCGTTGCGGGAAGCGGGAGTAGAACTCATTCTCGCTGACTTGCGCACACCGGATAGCGGCAGCGATGACACCGAGCACGGCAAGGTCCGCGGGCGTTCGGGCGGGAATAAGCGCTAATCGAAAACAATGCACAAATACATCAGAACTATTTCCGTTCTTTTGCTGGCGGCCGCGATTGTGATGGCTTCTCATGCAGGTCGGTTCGCAGGCGCTTCGGGTTGGGTGCCGATCTCCGTCAGCCAGGACGCGGCGGCGGACGACTTGCGGGCGTTCGCTGCTGTCGAGCCCATTGACAGTCACGTCCATGCATTCCAGAGCGATCCCGGCTTCACAGCCATGATCAGCGGCTTGCGACTGCATGTGCTGGATATCACGGTGGCTGACACTCAGGGGATCTACGGCAACCTCGATACGGAATTGGCGCGTGCGAAGAGCTTCGTGCAGAGCAGCGACGGCCACGCCTGTTTGTGCGTCACTTTCGATCCATTCAGGTTTCAGGAGAAAGATTTTGCGGGCAACACCGTAAAACAACTTCGGGCGGAATTCGGGGTGGGTGCGGTTGCGGTAAAAATCTGGAAAAATATCGGGATGGAACTAAAGAGGCCGGACGGAAGTTACGTCATGCCAGATGATCCCGCATTCGCACCCATCTATCGCGCGATCGCCGCGGAAAATAAAACGCTCATTGCACACATGGCCGAGCCGACTTCTTCGTGGAAGCCGCTGGATCCGGATAACCCCGATTACGAGTACTACAAGGAAAATCCGGAATGGCACATGTATCTGCATCCAGACCATCCCCGCAAGGAAACGATTCTCGCTGCACGGGATCACCTGCTCGAGCAGAATCCAAAATTGCGAGTGGTCGGAGCACATCTGGGGAGCATGGAAACCGATGTGGATGAAATCGCGGAGCGATTTGATCGCTATCCCAATTTCGCGGTGGATATGGCGGCGCGGATGGAATACCTGATGATTCAGCCGCGCGACAAAGTGCGGAATTTTCTGATTAAGTATCAGGATCGTGTGTTGTACGCGACCGATCTGGAATTTCTGAACGGACAATCTGCAGCCGAAGCGGAAAAAGACTGGCGCGAAACGTACACGAGGGATTGGAGATTCCTGGGAACGGATCAAATGCTGCCGTATCGCGGGCGTCAAATTCAGGGTCTGAAATTACCGGAGACGGTCCTGCGCCGCCTGTTTCATGACAATGCCGTGCAGTGGATTCCCGGAATACTTCCCTCCAAGTAGATTCGACTAACTTGGTCCAAAGTTAGAGTCGCTGCACTTCGATTTGAGGCAGTAGCGATTTCACCGTAGCCAGTTCGATCCTGCCTGGGGCAATCGCCGAACAGTTTGCGGCGCCGCATGCCGCTGCAATACGAATTGCGTCTTCGCCGGTGATTCCTTGCGTAGCGGCGCGCGCAAAGCCGGCCAGCGTGGCATCACCTGAACCAACCGCCGAGACAACCTGCAGTTGCGGCGGTTTTGCTTTCCATACGGGTCCGTCGTTGGCTTCGACCCAGATCAGACCTTCACTGCCCAGAGTAATCGCGACGCTGGCCGCGCCGCGTCGAATGATTTCCTGAGCTGCCGAAACCGCTTCCGGAGTGGTTTGCACGGCTTTGCCGATCATGTCTTCCGCTTCTTGACGATTAACCTTCACGAACTGCGGCTTCGCTTCGACGCTCAGGCGCAAAGCCTCTCCGCTGGAATCGATAAAGCTGGGGAGGCCATTCGCCCGCGCAGTTTCGATCAGCGACACATATAAATCGGCACCGACCCCCGAAGGCAAACGTCCGGAGATTGCGAGCAAACCGCTTTCCCCCGCGTTCTCAATTTCTCTACGACATCTCTGCAAAAATTCCTGGGCCTCGCCGGCGGCGGGCGCTCCGCCCGGCTCGAGAATCTCGGTGATTTGGCTAGAGTCGTCGATGATTTCCAGGTTCACGCGAGTCGGTGCCGAGGACGGCATCGAAACGACGCGGACGCCGAGCGATTCCATCTGTGTGACGCATTCCTCTCCGATCGCGCCACCGAGGAACGCAATCCATACGGATTTGGCCAGCAAGGCGTGAGCGGCCATGGCCACGTGTGCGGCTTTGCCGCCGGCGAAGCCTTCGGCGCTGGAGGCGCGATTGATGCTACCGACCACCAAGGACTTCATGCGCAGGCGCCGGTCCATTCCGGGGTTGGCGCTGACGCAAAGGATTACGGGCTCGCGCATAATTTCTTGCTCCCGCGTTAAGTTTATGCCAAGCTATGGACATCGATAACAAATAGTAACAAAAAGTAAGGAATCGAAAGCAAGCCTAAAATCATGTTATCCGAAGAGCGGCGGCGAAAAATCCTGGAATTGACGCAGCGCGACGGCCGGGTCGTAGTCAAAGATCTGGCGCGCCGTTTTTCCACTTCGCTCATTACCATTCGAAAAGATCTGGAAGCATTGCACCAAATGGGCCGCATCCAGCGCGCGCATGGCGGCGCACTCCCGCTCGACGCATCCTCGTTGCGCGACCCCACCCTACACGAAAAAGAACAATTGCACCGGAACGAAAAATTAAAAATTGCCGCTGCGGCGGCGCGCCTGGTGCGGCCCGGCCATGTGGTAATCCTGGATTCTGGAACCACGACCACAGCCGTGGCACGGGCCCTCAAGCATATCCAGGATTTGACGGTCATCACTAATGCCGTAAACATCGCGGCGGAGCTGGCCGGAACTGAAGTCGAGGTGATTCTAACTGGCGGCGTACTGCGCCGGAACTCGTTTTCGCTGGTTGGGCCGCTGGCGGAGGATTCGCTGCGGCACGTCACCGCCGATATTTTGTTCCTGGCGGTCGATGGTTTCGACATCGAATACGGTCTGACCACTCCTAACCTGCTGGAGGCGCGAGCGAACCGGGTGATGATGGAAAACGCAAAAACCACGGTAATCGTTTGTGATTCCAGCAAATTCGGACGGCGCAGCTTGTCGTTCATTGCGCCGACTTCTTCGGTGCACCACACGATCACGGACAAGAAAATTTCGCGGGCGCATTTGCGCGGGTTACGGGCGGCGCACATAAAGGTAATCGCTGTCTAAAATTCATACTTTGGGCGTGGAGGAAGAATTGTCAGCGGAGTTGCATTCGAAAATTGGGGCTTACACGATCGCGGAGATTCTCTCGGAGCCGGCGACCTGGAAAGCGTGCCTCCGGCGCGTGGAAGAGACTGGAGAGCTGCGATCGCTCAGCAGCAAACTTCTACGGGACGTTGAATGGGTGTTCATCGGCTGCGGGTCGAGTTTTTATCTGGCGCAAGCGGCCGCGGCCAGCTGGTCGATTTTGACCGGTGAGAAAGCGCGCGCCATCCCCGCGTCAGAAATCATGCTCTTTCCGCAATCGCTGCCGATTCCCTGCCAGCCCGTAGTAATCAGCCGCTCCGGCTATACATCTGAAGCCGTTGAAGCTGCCGAGTATCTGGAACGCACCAAGAATTTACACACACTGGCGATCACCTGCGGGCAGGACACTCCGATTCAAAAAGTTTCGTCGCGCTGCATCGTATTGCGGGATGCCGACGAAAAAAGCACGGTGATGACCCGGTCGTTTACTTCGATGCTTCTGGTGTTGCAGTGTCTGGCGGCGGTTCGCGGGAATCGCGGTGATTTTCTGGAAGCGGCCGGGAAACTTTCGGAACAAGTATCGGCACGATTCGACGGGATTCATGATGTGGTGAAGGCGCTGGTGCAGCGCGGCACGTTTGCGGATTATGTATTCCTGGGTCAGGGTCCATTTTTTGGAGTCGCGCAGGAATCGATGCTGAAGGTGAAGGAAATGTCGTGCTCGTATGCGCAGAGTTTTCATACGCTGGAATTTCGGCACGGCCCGAAAGCAATCGTCAGCTCCGAAACGCTCGTCACTTTCATTCTGAGTGAGAGTGGCTTTGAGGCCGAAGTGGCGGTTCTGGAAGAGATCAAAAAGCTGGGCGGCGCGACATTCGTCGTCGCCAATACCGCCAACGCGGCGGTGCGGCGTTCGGCCGATTACCTGGTGGAGCTAGGATTGAATGTGCCGGAAGTGGCGCGGTCGGTTGCCAGCATCGTGCCCGGACAGCTGCTTGGTTTCTACACTGGCCTCAAGAAGGGTTTGAATCCCGACGAGCCCCGCAATTTGTCCCGCGTGGTGATGCTGGAAGGCGCCGAATAAGCGAGGTGGTTATGGATGGCGTTTGACGTTTGCGTAGTCGGCGAGATCAATCCGGATCTGATTCTTTACGGCCTACCCAAGCTGCTGAAACCGGAAGAGGAAACGCTGGTCGAGGGATTTCGGTGCACGCTGGGAAGTTCTTCGGCGATTTTCGCGCATAACTTGGCGGTCCTCGGCACTCGCGTCGCGATCGTTTCGAAAATTGGCGACGATGCCTTGGGAAAAATGGCCGCCGATTGGCTGGCCAGCGCCGGCGTCGACTTGTCGCGGGTTCGCCGCGCGGCGAGCGGCACTGCCACGGGACTTTCGGTGATTCTGAATCAGCCCGAGCATCGTTTCATATTGACCTATCCCGGCACGATGTTTGAATTGACTTTCGCCGACCTGGACTTGGATTTTATTTTTTCCGCGCGGCACCTGCACGTCTCTTCGTTTTTCCTGCACCGGGCGCTGCGTCCACGCATGGCTGAATTATTTCGTGAAGCCAAAACGAGAGGACTCTCGACCTCGCTCGACACCAACGACGATCCCGAAGGACACTGGGCTGGTCATTTGAGCGAAGTGCTTCCATACGTCGACATTCTTTTTCCCAATGAGCGCGAAGCCAAGAAAATCGCCGGAATCGAGGATTTAAATCAAGCGATCGATAAGCTCGCGCGAGTCTGCCGATGCGTGGTGGTGAAACTTGGCGCCGCGGGGGCGGTTGCGCGAAAAGGCCAAGAACGGTGGAGACGCGGAGGACTGCGCGTGGAATCGAAGGATGTGGTGGGCGCGGGGGACAGCTTCGACGCGGGGTACATCCATCGTTTTTTGCAGGGAGCAACTCCGGAGGAATGTCTGGAGCTCGCCGACCTAGCCGGAGCTTTTTCAACGACGCATGAGGGCGGCACGGAAGCATTTCGAGACCGTGATGCGGTTAGCGCATTCTTCCGGGCCCACACGAAAACCATTTAAATTTAAGTTTGGTTGTGCCGCCTTCCGCTGCTTCTTCTACTGCTTCGTTACTTCCAGAAGTAAATGATCCGCAAAGGTGGCATTCAGCTTCGCGTCCGGCGCGATGACCGTGCCCAAGTCTTTTCCGTTTACGTAATCCGTAACGCGGTAATTTCCGGGCGCCAGCCCACGCAGTTCGATTTCGCCGGACCACTGCGCCACTGGGGCTGATTTCGCTCCTGGCTTGTTCGCGGGTTCCGGCGCAAAGAAAGCGTAATACATGGCGCCGTCTTTCTCGATCGCGTAACCTTCCGGGAAGTCATAGCCATACACGTAAAGGTCCCGAAATGTTCCACGCGACAACATTTTGTCGTTGTAAACGCCGATCCATTTTTTCCAATCGGCATTTTTTTGCGCGGTGAGATAAACATCACTCAGTTTTGGTCCATAGTCGGGCCACGCGAACTTGGTGCCGACGACGCCTCCGGTGCCGACTGTCGAGGCGAAGTCTGAGCCCAAATCTTTTTCGTTCCCGTTGGGATTGGTGATGCGGGTCAATTCCACGTGGTCGCCGTAGACCGCGGCGTTGGGACCCAGCAAAGCTTTGTACATTTTCACGCGCTGGCGCACCTGCACCGATCCGACGGGGTCGGCGGTGACCGCTTGATCGAGATAACGCAGCCAGGCAATGCTGGGAGGAGTGCCGCAAGGGCAGCTCTGGGTGACGCTATCGGGTTTCAGCGCACGCGTGGTATCGAAAATTGTTTTGTAGATATCGCCCATGGCGTAGACGGAATCCATCGGCGATTTGTGGTGATGCTTGGGGTTGAAGCACATCGGGACGCTGTAAATATTGTCGAGCTTGTGGCCGTCGAAATCCCAGTCTTTGATAAATTTTTCGGTGAGGTGTTTATAGTATTCGCGAACTTCGGGCACGGCGGGGCAAAGCGTGGCAAGATTGCGCGTCATCTTGGCCGGTTTGCCGTTTTTATCAAGAATCAGCCAGTCCGGATGTTCTTTCACGACTTCGGAGACACCGTAGGCGTGCGATTCGTAGCCTGGTCCGCCGTCTTCGACGGCCAGCGGCAGCCACCACAGTTGAACCTTGACTCCTTGTTCGTGGAATTTCTTCACCATGTCCTGAATTGCATTTCCAGGAAAAGTATCGGCGCGCGGTTGCCAGTCGCCGTAATTGTTGAACCAACGATCGTCCAGCGTTGCCCAGTGAATTCCGAGTTCCTTCAACTTCGGAATGGTGCCGAGCATTTGCGCCGGGGTGACGTTGGCCAGGTAGCCCCAGCCGCACCAACTCACGGCGTAGTCTTCCGCGTTCGTCGTGCTTTTCTTCAGACCTTCGGCGTCGATCACGTCCGAATACAGGCGCAAAGGTTCGTAATAGTCGCCGGAATACACGGCGACGAAAGTTTGCGGCGTGGTGTACGCTTCGCCGGGTTGGAGCGTGGTATCGGGCGTGAGGTGAACACTGGCGAGAACTCGGCCGTCGGCTTCCGTTTTCACCGGAATGGATAAAGCCAAGGGAAGCGTTTCGACATGGCCGATCGCTTCGCCTACGGTTTTGGTCCAAAAGGTCACTACCGGAATCCCGCCGCCGACGCTGCCCAGGTCGCCCTTCACTTCGACCATCGTTCCGAACTGATTCTGCTGGGAGAAATCCTTGGGAATCGGGAAGACGTTGTCTTTTCCCCAGCGGATACTGGCGCCATGGAAGGACCACATATCGTTGGGCGCTGCTTTCGAATCCGCGAGCGAGGCGTTGAGGCGATGGCGATTCAAATCGATGGAGTCGAGCTTTAGATCGCTCTTGGTAGAATTGCGCACCGCGGCAGTCACCAGCGCGACCGCAGGAAAATCATCGTAGACTTCCACCACCAGAGATTCTTGCAGGCCGCTTGAGGAATCCTTGCCGGCGACCTCGATGCGCTTTCCTTTTGATCCCAGCCTTCCGTGAGCGTCGGTTATTTGAGGATGCGCGACATCGAAAACCAGGCCAGACAGTTGCTTTCCTGCGGCAATGATTTGCAATCCCGAATCGTTTCCGGCGTCGTCGAGCGACAGCTTCTGGTTTTGCGACATCAGTTTCGCGGCGATGTATCCGGCGGGCGAGATGGTGAATTCCGCGGAAGGCGTAGCAATGACGACAGCTGCCTCTGTGGCGGACACCTGGACGCGCGCGGCTGCAGGGATCTCGGTGGGCGCAACCGGAGTTGAGCTATGGCCGCATCCGTCGGCGGATAAGACCAGCAGCGCAACAAACATCAGCTGCAGAGCAAGATAAAGCCGCTGTCGTGCTGGGGTGCTGGCTGGCGCGGAAGTCACGATTTTCCTCTCTTCGACAAAAGAAGCAAAACGTCATATTTCGTAACATATCGATACTCGCCCAATATCTCACAAGTCAGCCTTTCCGTGGTCGCTGATTTTTCATTAGCTCGTCCAGATATTCGATGCGGTGTTATAGGCTACGTGCGTCGGTTTCGTTCGCCGGAAATTTGCGGACACTAAATTGCGGGAGTTCCAAGGGGAATTTCAATGACCAGGCTTTTGGCATACGGAGCAAGAGTGGCGTGCATATCGGCGATCCTGGGTCTTGGCTACGGCAAAATAATCGCGCAGGGCTCGAACCCTGGTGGGGAGACGATCGTCGCGAAGCAGGATGCTTCGACGACTCTTTACAGCAGACTAGAAACGATCGAAATCGCGACTAAGGCGCGAAAAACTGTTTACGTCGTGCCGGAACATTTCGAAGCGCCCAATTGGACTCGCGATGGAGCTTTTTTTCTGTTTAATCAAGACGGCCGCATTTATCGCCTGCCCATCGCTGGAGGAAAACCGGAAGCGATCGACACCGGGTTCGCCATCCGCTGCAACAACGATCACGGGATTGCTCCCGATGGTAAATTTATCGCGATCAGCGATCAGTCGCAGGAAGATCACAAGTCAATCGTGTACATCGTGCCCGTCGCCGGCGGTGCGCCGCGGCGGCTCACGCAAAACTCACCTTCGTATTGGCACGGCTGGTCGCCCGACGGAGGCACGCTGGCTTTTGTCGGCGAACGAAACGGTAATTTCGATATCTATTCAATTCCGTTTGCGGGTGGGCAAGAAACACGCCTGACCACGGCGGAGGGCCTGGACGACGGCCCGGAATATACGCCGGACGGAAAATATATCTATTTCAATTCGGTGCGGACTGGAATCATGCAGATCTGGCGCATGCGTCCCGATGGCAGCGAGCAGGAACAAATCACGCACGACGACTTCAACAACTGGTTTCCGCACTTTTCACCCGACGGAAAATGGATGGTGATGTTGTCTTACGACAAAAGCGTGGAAGGGCATCCGCCAAACAAGGATGTGACGCTGCGGCTGATGTCGCGGTCGGACGGGAAAATCACGGCTCTGGCTAAGCTGTTTGGCGGACAAGGAACCATCAACGTCCCTTCCTGGTCGCCGGACAGCAAACAGCTGGCCTTCGTGAGCTACGAGTTGAAACCAACTCCAGCGAAACCATAACGTCTACACCGCCGTCCTTCTAGCGAGAATGGCCTCGACATCTTCTAGAAGCAGACCGACAATGCAGGCGCTTTCGACTTCCTGGGTCATAGGGGAATACGAATGAACTCTTTGTCACGCAGAACTTTCATGCAGATCGGCGCGGGATCCGTGGCCGCTGGAGCAACTGCCAAAATAAATTTTCTGGAGCCGGCGGCGTTGTGGGGCGCGGGTCGAACCGTGGCGCCAAGCGACCGCGTGCGTTTTGCTTCGATCGGCACCGGAACGCGCGGCTGCGAGCTATTGACGGCGTCGCTGGAGGTGCCGGGTGTGGAATGTGTGGCGGTCTGCGACCTGTATGACAGCCGACACGAAGCGGCGCAGGAAGCGGTACAAAAGCAGGTTCCGGCGACAAGAAATTACAAAGAGATTCTCGATCGCAAAGATGTAGACGCAGTGATTGTGGCCGTGCCGGATCACCAGCACCGGCGGGTGGTGGTGGATGCGTGCGCTGCCGGAAAAGACGTCTACTGCGAAAAGCCGATGTCTCATAACGTGCCGGATGGCTTCGCGATAGTCGCTGCGGTGGCGAAGGGAAATCGCATCATGCAGGTCGGCAGCCAGCGGGTCAGCTCGATCGTTTACGAAAAGGCACGGGAGTTGTATTCGTCCGGAGCGCTGGGCGAAGTTTTTCTGATCGAGGGGTCGTCAAATCGCAATTCGCCAAGCGGCGCGTGGATCTATCCCATCCCGCCGGATGCGAGCGAGCAGACGATCGACTGGAACGCTTTTTTGGTGGGAGCGCCGCAACGACCGTTCGACGCCGCGCGGTTTTTCCGCTGGCGCTGTTTTGCGGACTACGGCGAAGGTTTGGCGGGGGACCTCTTCGTACATCTGCTGTCCGGGATTCACTTCGTCGCCGGTATCGACGAAGTTGCGCAGCGCGCGCAAACCACCGGCGGCCTCTTTCGCTGGAAGGACGGGCGAGATTTTCCCGACGTGATCGAGACCGTTTACGACTATCCGAATTTTCGCGTTTCGCTGTATTGCAATCTGAACAACAGCATTGAAAGCGGGGAGCCCATCAAGTTCCAGGGTACGAAGGGCACCATGGAGCTTTTGAATCAAACGCTGACGTTCACGCCCCAAGACATTGCGTCCAAGCCCGAAACCTATTCGACCAAGGGCTGGCCGGCGCGGCTGCGCAAACAATATCTGGCGGACTGGGCGGCGCAGAACCCGCAACCCACTCCGCTGGAGTATCAGACCAAGGTGCGGGCTGAGATTTTCACGGCTCCAGACGGATACAGCGACGTTTCGGCGCACCAGGCTAATTTCTTTGACTCGGTGCGCACTCGCAAGCGCCCGGTCGAGAATGAAGTCTTCGGCAACCATACGGCGATCGGCTGCCACCTGGCGAACTACGCGTACTTCAACAAAACGATTGCGACCTGGGATGCCGGCGCCAAAACGATTAAAGGATAAGCACTTCACTGCGGGCTTTTCGCTATGATCTTCAAATTTGAATCGGGGGCTTCGACCATGCATGGAATATCGAGACGGACCTTTTTGAAAACGGCGTCAGCTTCGGCCGCTCTGGCGGCCGCGGGCGTCGATGCATCCTGGCTGATGGCCAATCCTCTTGGACTACCTCTCGGCCTGCAGTTGTACTCGGTGAGGGATCTGCTGCCGAAGGATTACGAAGGGACGCTAAAGCAGCTTAGCGCCATAGGCTACCGCGAGGTGGAAGCTGCCGGATTTTTCGGACGCAGCGCCGGGGACGTAAAGCGGCTGATGACGCAGGCAGGATTGCGTTGTGTGAGCGCCCACTATTCTTATCCGGATTTGGCACCTCACCTGGACGAGGTAATCCAGTTCGGAAAAACGTTGGGCTTGAATTACATCATCTGCTCCTCGCCCGGTGTTCCCGATGGCTCGGCAGCAAAGGGCGCCGATGGCAAAGTGAATCGAGACGCGATGACGCTCGCCGATTGGCGATGGAATGCGGAACAGTTCAATCGCATTGGCGAACGCGTGAATTCGGCGGAGATCCGGTTCGGATATCACAACCACACCGGGGAGTTCCGCACGCAAGACGGAATTGTGCTGTATGACGAAGTGTTGCGCCTGACCGATCCGGCGAAGGTGACGATGGAGCTGGACTGCGGTTGGATGATTGTCGGCGGGAAAAATCCGGTGGATTATCTCGAGCGTTATCCCACGCGCTTCTCCTTACTCCATGTGAAGGATTTCAAAATGAGCGGCAAACCGGGATCGGACAAAGAGCCGCCGCCATCGGCGGAACTCGGGCAGGGCAGCATCGACTACCGGCCGATCTTCGCTGCCGCAAAAAAAGCTGCCATCAAGCACGCGTTCATCGAACAGGAGCAATACGACATGCCGCCGATGGAAGCGCTGAAGATTGACGCGGAATACTTCCAGGCGTTGACCGTCTAAGGGGCCGGATCTCCGGCAATTTTTACGCCGCCGTCCGCGATCTTCGCGTGGTTAGTGGAGCGCGGTCTGGATCGCGAGATCCAGAATGACCATGAGCACAGCCGAAGCGGGGATCACGAGTAGCGCCTTTTTCAGACGCTGGGGATCGCCTCCCGCGATGAATCCGATGATTCGCGAACTGACCGCCAGGCCAACCCACCCGCACGTGATCACAAATCCGATGGCCGTACCGGTCATGCGCGGAAAAGTGTCGCCGACGATCGCGAGCGTAGTGGGAAACACCGGCGCCATGGACAGGCCGGCCAGAAATACAAACGCCGCGGCAGTCAGCGGATTATTCGAGCGCAACATCAAAAAAGTGGTTACGGCCATCCCGATTGCCGCGACCAGCAGAACTTTGATCGCCGGAGCATGGATCAGAATCGGCGAGACGCCGACACGGCCGATCAAGAGGCCGAGCGCGAATCCCAGCGAAAGAATATTCAACGCGCGGGATTCGGGAATGCCCTGCGCGATCAGGTGGCGGGGCAACCAGTTCCAGATGCCCACCTCGCAGCCTACATAGAGGAAGAGAAACAGCCCAAGCAGAAATAGAAGCGGCCGGCCAAGTACCGGAGCGGCGTCGGCCAATACAAAACCCCCCGCGCCGCTGGGTGCCGGCATCTTGGTGGCGGCTTGCACGGCCAACGTCAGCACGGTGAGCGTCGCGACCGTATAGCAGAGCCGGATCCAGTTTCGCGCGAACAAATTCGCAGCGATAAAAGGGGTGACCAGCCCGCCGAGCCCAAAAAACAGGTTGACCATATTTAGCGCCGTAGCCCGATGCGCTTCGCTGACGTCGCTGACCAGCGCGTTCGCGCCGGTGACGACAATTCCTCCACCGACGCCGAGCAGAAACAATAAGAACACAATGCTACGAAACCCCGAGGAGCGCGGGAGAGCGAACAGTGCCACTGCGATAAACGCGAGGCCGAGAATCAGTCCAAGCTTCTTGCCTTCATTGTCGAGCAGCGGACCAACGGCGAGCGAAGCGATGATCAGGCCCAGCGCCTGGGCGAAAGCGATGGTGCCATTCTGGCTGGGAGTGAGATGGAACCGGTCCGAGAGGTCCGGCAAAATCGTGCCGAGCAAGGCTGCAGTCATCCCATAAACGAAAATCGCGACGATCGCAGCGAAGATCAACATTCAGTGGTCCTTGGTATGGCTGAATTAACTCGGAGCGATATCCACCCAGGCTCGCGCGTGGTTACTCCGGAGTGCGGCGTCCAAAATCTTAAGTTGCCGCAAACCGTCGGCGAATTGTGGATAGTCCGGCTTTCCTCCGGGCGTACGGATCGAACTGTAGAACCGCCGGAAAATTTGCTTGAACGTATCGTCGTAGCCTTCGCTGTGGCCACCGGGAAGATCGGCGAAGGTGCGCGCTCCGGGCGCCAGCAGAGATGGATCTTTTACGAAAATCTGATTCGAGGTCTCGCGGTGGCCCACCCACAATTCGTCCGGCCGTTCCTGGTCCCAAGCAACGGAGGATTTTGTCCCACAGATTTCGATGACGAGCCGATTTTTACGTCCGGCAGAAACCTGGCTGACGGTAGCGCTACCCCGGGTGCGTGGGCCCATGCGAAAGAGCACCGCGCCAAAATCCTCAGTATCCACGGGGGTCTCGACGTAATCCTGCGGACCCAGTAGCTTGTTCGCGAATGTTTCCACCGCCTGTTTCGGCTTTTTGCGCGTTTGGTGAAAAGTCTGCAGATCCGAGCATAGTGATGTCACGCGCAGACCGGTAATGTGCTCGGCCAGATCAAACCAGTGCGAGCCCACATCAGCCAGGACCCGCGATGTTCCCGCAGCCCGGGCATCGACGCGCCAGTTCCAGTCCGTGTCGTAGAGCAGCCAATCCTGAAAATAAGTCCCCTGCACCACCAAGATTTCGCCCAGCGCGCCCGATTCGCACATGCTGCGCATCTGCTGCACCATGGGATAAAAGCGGATGTTGTGGCAGATGGCGTTGCGCACACCCTGTTTCAAGGCGAGTGTGGTGAGTTCTTCCGCCTCCGGTACGGTGATGGCCAAAGGCTTTTCGCACATCACGTGTTTGCCGGCGAGCAGCGCGTCTTTCGCCATCGAAAAATGCAGTGCGTTGGGCGTGCATACGTGAACGGCGTCGATCGCGGGATCGCCCAGGATCTCGCGGTAATCGGCGGTGAACGTGGGAACAGAACAGCCGGCGCCCAAACGCTGCGCCGCCTCGACGGTTCTCCCGGCGATGGCGACGGCATCGACAAATTCGTTACGCCGAATCGCTTCCAGATGGACCCGGCCCATGAAACCCGTGCCAAAGACTGCTGTTTTTAGCGTTTTCATGTTCTGGTCAGCGCACAAGTCTAAACCCACCACGCCGCGGCAGGCTGTTCGCGAATCACCAGGCTGTTCAGAAAATGGGCGGCCTTGGTCAGCCCCTCTTCGGGCGAGAGCAAACTGTCTTCGTGCTCGATGGACAGGACCGAATCGTAGCCGAACATGCGCAACGTAGAAATGAACTCGCTCCACCACTCGGCGCCGTGGCCGTAGCCGCAGGTGCGGAAGATCCAGCTGCGGGCGCGCTCGTCGGTGTAAGGCTTGGTATCGAGCACGCCGGTCAACGGCAAATTGCTCGGGTAAATCTGGGTATCTTTGGCGTGAACGTGGAAGATGGCCTCTTTCAGCAGGCGCACCGCAACGATCGGATCGATGCTCTGCCAGAAAAGATGGCTGGGATCGAAATTGCAGCCCACGGTCGGGCCAGTGATCGAACGTAATTTCAACATCGTTTCCGGACTGTACACGACGAAGCCGGGGTGCATCTCGATGGCGATTTTCACTCCGTGGTCGGAGGCGAACTTGGCATGCTCGATCCAATGCGGTGCGACGACCTCGTTCCACTGCCAGTCGAGGACTTTCAGATAGTCCGGCGGCCAGGGGCAGGTGACCCAGTTCGGAGCGGTGGCGTGCGGCGAGTCGCCCGGGCATCCGGAGAAATCGATGACCACAGGAATCTTGAGTTTTTCGGCGAGCAGTATGGTTTTGCGGCTGATTTCGCGATCGTGCGCGGCGCGCGCCTGATCCGGATGCAGCGGGTTTCCATGGCAGCTTAAAGCGCTGATATTCGCGCCGTGGTCGGCCAGGACTCTTTGAAACTCTGCCAACGCGGTGCTGTTTTCGAGCATGGCGAGTTTGCAGTGCGCGTCACCGGGATAGTTGCCGGTGCCAAGCTCCACCGTATTAATGCGCAGAGCTGCGAGCTTCTTCAGGACCTGGGGCAGTGAGACCTGAGAAAGCAGTGGTGTGAATACGCCAACCCGCATAGAAACTCCCGTCTCGCTCGAACCCGCGAGGGCCAACGGGAAGATAGGGGCGCGCGGGTGAATTGTCAATCTGGCGTGCGGCGGCATCTCCGGGCTTCCGAAACAATTTCCCTTGGCTCAACCGACTATGCCTATAATTTTCGCGCGTTCGCAGTGGCAAGCGATGGCCGGAGGGCGCCTTTTATGACCAACGAACCGCAACAATCGCGTACCGCAATTTTCCATATGAATATGAGCGAGTTCTGGTCAGGTGACCTGGGGCTCACGCTTATCACTATCTCGCTGTGTGCGCTCGTGTTGGTAATTAACCCGCTGCGGGAAGCGGGCCTTTGGGGACGAGTGTTCTTCGACGTGCTGGTGGTTACGTTGATGATTTCCGGCTCGCTGGTAGTGAAACAGAGCCGCATGGCGACGACCTTGGTCGTCGCGTTCGTGGTAGCCAGCGCGGCAGTGCTGATCGCCGGACGTTTGCATCCGACGCCTTTCTTTCATCAATTCGGCAGCATTCTCGCGACGATCACGTTGCTCTTCTACGTGCGGATTGTGCTGCTAGTCATGTTTCGGGGGGGACAGGTGACCTGGAGCCGTATTCAGGGCGGGGTCTGTGTCTATTTGCTGCTCGGCATGGCGTGGGCTTCGGCGTACCAGTTCGTAGAGCAGCGTTACCCGGGTTCTTTTCAATTCGCCTCGGCGCCGTTGGACATGGATCAAATGACCGCGAAGCTCACGTATTTCAGTTTTGGCACGCTCACGACCGTCGGCAGCGATATCAGCGTATTGAACCCGTACGCCCGGTCGCTGGCGATCGCGGAAGCGATCGTGGGCCAGCTGTTCCCCGCCATATTCATTGGCGCGCTGGTAGCAATGGCCATGCAGTCACGCTCGAAATCGTGAAGTGTCTGGCATTCGTCGCATAAATTTTCGAATACACTTATAATCCCGGTTCCTGGGACTGCGGTTCTCGCGATCTTGGAGGTTGTACATGCCCGCCAGCTTTCGGCGCGCAGCCGTTCCGCTCTTTATATTGGTGCAGGCGCTATCGACCTCGGGCCTGCTGGCGCAACAGGGGCCGGCTGGTTCGCCGGCGGTGGTGCGCCTCACACTGAAGGGCACGGTGCAGCTGGCGCTGAAGCAAAATCCGCAGCGAATTATTGCGCGCATCGTGGTCTATGAAAGTGAGCGGAACAGCCAGATCGCTCGATCCGCGCTGCTGCCCCAGGCGGATATTGCGGCGAACGGGTCGCTCAATCAATACAATATCCAAGCGGTGCAGCGGCAATTCCCCCGGAAGTCGGCAGGACCGTACCAGCTCTTCGAAGCTGGTCCCACGTTTTCGCAAAGCGTATTGAACCTGCCGCTGATTCGTGGCTATCAGATTGGACGGGAAGGAACGCGCGAGGCGCGCGCTGATGAATTAACGGTGCGCCAGAACGTGGTCACCGCCGTCGTCGATCAATATTTAATGATTCTGCGCGCGCTGGCCACTCGAGATGCGGCGAAGGTTCGCGTGGAATTGGCGCAGCGGCTTTACGAGCAGGCGGCCGAACTGCAGAAAACCGGGATTGGACTAAACATCGACACCGTTCGAGCGAACGTCGAATTGCAGAATGAGAAGCAAAATTTGATCGACTCCGAAACGCAAGTGCGTACCACGGCATACGGCTTGGCCGAATTACTCGACCTGCCTGGCGAGCAAGACGTCGAGGCGGCGGACCGGCTCGATTTCTATGATCTTCCGGCGCTGGACCGGGACGCGCTGCTCAAGCAGGCTTTTGCGACACGCCCGGAGTTACACTCTCTGGATTCGCAGCAGCGCATCGCCAAATTGTCGACGGATTCGGCGCGCGACGAACGTTTGCCGCAACTGGATTTCTCCGGTTTCTGGTTTTATCAGGGCGCACATTTCACCGAGGGCATTCCGGCGTACACCTACGCGATCGCGCTGGAATTTCCAATTTTTACTGGTGGACGAATTCGGGCGGAGGTGGCGCGCGCCAAATTGGAGGAGGACCGCGTCGCTGAAGTTCGTAAGCAAACCGAAGCGACGATCGTGGACGAGGTGAAGTCGGCGCTGGACCAACTGAACGCTGCGCGGACTTCGGTTGACGTCGCCAATCTGGGCTACCTGCTTGCGCAGGAAGAAGTGGCGCAGGCGCAACGGCGATTCGCCGCTGGGGTGACAACCAATGTGGAAGTGATTACCGCGCAGGATGCTCTGGCGCGGGCCAGCGATAACCAGATTGCTGCGTTATTTCAGTTTAATGTGTCTCGTGCTGCATTGGCGCGGGCGACTGGCGAGATCGAAGCGACCTACACGAAATAAAATGCTAAACGAAAAAATCATAAAACGATACGAAAGGCCGACTCGATCATGAGTTCCTCATCCTCGACACCGCCAGGTTCGCCACCGCCTGCCTCGACACCGCCAGCTTCGCAGCCGTCCGCAGTGCCCGCGGCGGCCGCGCCGCAAGCCTCGTCACCGGCAACGGCGGCTTTCGTTTCGTGGCGTCAATGGTTGCAAAACCTGAGTCCCGCAGTGAAGGGAGCCTTCATCGTTCTTCTGATTTTGATTCTAGTGGTGCTTTATTACTTTTCGGGCCGCGTCACCACTGACGACGCGCAAGTCGATGCTCATATCACCGCCATCGCGCCGCAGGTTCCCGGTTACGCCGTGCAACTTTTCATCAATGACAATACGCCGGTGCAGGAAGGCGATTTGCTGGTACAAGTAGATCCCCGCACCTATCAGGCCGAAGTAGATCAAGCCAAGGCCAACCTGGATTTCGCGGAAGCCCAGGCCAATTCCGCGAAGCTGCAAATTGGTTTGACCCGTCAAACCACCACGCACGGCACCAACGGAGCCGCGGCGCAGAAAAATTCCGATGCGGCCGACTATGCCAGTTCGCAGGCCCAGCTCGAGCAGTCCGCAACGGCCAATCTGCAAGTCGCCGAGTCCAATGTCGTCGCCAAAAAAGCTACCAATGATCGCGCCCAGAGCGATCTGCAGCGATACACGCCGCTGCTTTCTACCGACGATGTTTCGAAATTTCAATACGACGCGGTGGATGCCACGGCACGCGTAGCCAAGAGCGAATTGGAAGCCGCCCAGCAGCAACTGTCGGCGGCGCAACAGTCCGTCACCATCGCCCGCGCGAACACGCAGTCCTCGCAGGCGCGGCTCTCGCGTTCGGAGTCCCAGTTCATGCAGACCAAGGCTCAGGAGCAACAAGTGCCGATCGCCGAAGCGACCTACGCGTCGGCCCTGGCCACTGTCGAACGCGCCAAGGCCGCCCTGCAGCAAGCGGAATTGAATCTCGCCTACACCCACATTACCGCTCCGATTACCGGGCAGGTCACCCAAAAGTCCGTGGATCTCGGTCAATACGTTTCGCCTGGGCAATTGCTGTGCACCATCGTCCCGTTGGATAAGGTCTATATCACCGCCAATTTTAAGGAAACCCAGATGGATCACGTTGCGCCGGGACAGCGGGCGCGCATTCATGTGGATACCTATGGCAAGGATTTCGAGGGCACGGTCGATTCCATCGCCGGCGCAACCGGTTCGCAGCAGGCCTTGCTTCCGCCGCAAAACGCCACCGGAAATTTCATCAAGGTAATCCAGCGCATTCCAGTGAAGATTTTCGTCAAACCCGATAAAGATTCACGCTTCGTGTTGCGGCCGGGCATGAATGTGGAAGCTACCATTTACACGCATTAAAAAATAACGCATGCCCCGGGACCGCCCCATTCCCCCTGCGTGTAGATTTTTACCGGCGAATGCCGGTTACTCTGCCTCGGGAAGTGCATTGTCTCCGGCTTGGTTCGGCATACTATGGAGATCAGCATGAGGCCGGAGCCTTTCGCCAGGAGCCTTCCCGATTGATTGGCTTGATTCGCACCCTCGTTCGACCTTACCGCGGCACTTTGCTAGTCATTCTGCTTGCCATGATCGTGCAGACGGTCATGAGCGTCGCCGGGCCCTGGCCGCTGAAAATTATCCTGGATAACGTAGTCGGCTCGCATAAGTTGCGCCCCTGGCTGGACCATTTGCTGCATCCCATCCTCGACGGCACCAGCAAAATGCAAATCGCCGCGGCGGCAGCAATTGCGGCGGTGATCATTGCGGCGCTAGGCGCTCTGGCTCAGTACATCGCCAATTACTACACCACGAGCGTCGGCCAGTGGGTGGCGAACGATCTGCGCATGCGGACCTATCACCATCTCCAGCAACTTTCGCTGAGCTATTACGACAAGCACCAAAGCGGCGCGCTGCTGAGCACTATCACCGCGGACGTCCAGACCATCCAGAGTTTCGCGTCATCGTCCACGCTGGATATCGCTGTCGACCTGCTGACGATCATCGGCATGCTTTTCATCATGTTTTGGCTGAACTGGGATTTCACGCTGATTGCCGTAGCGGTCACGCCGTTTTTGCTTTTATTCGTGTCGCGCTTCAAGAAGGCGGTAAAGAAGGCAACCCACGAAGTACGCCGGCAGCAAAGCAACATCGTAGCAGTGGTCGAACAAGGCCTCGAATCAATGCGGGTGGTGAAAGCTTTCGGTCGCCAGGATTTGGCACAGGAGGAATTAGGGGAGGTGAGCCGCGCGACCGTTGACGCGGCGCTCAAAGCCCGGCGCATCAAAGCATTGCTCTCGCCAATTGTAGCCGTCACCGTGTCGCTGTGCGTGGCCGTTGTACTGTGGCGGGGCTCCGCGCTCATTCTTGCTGGAGCCATGACGGCGGGTGCATTGACCGTTTTCCTTTCTTACCTGACAAAATTCTTCAAGCCGGTTCAGGATCTGGCCACGATGACGAATTCCATCGCCCAGACGGCTGTGGGTGTAGAACGCGTGCAAGCCATTCTCGATGCCGACAGCGTTATGCCGGAGCGTCCGGACGCGCGTGACCCGAAGGCGCTGACGGGAGACATCGTTTTCGACAAGGTGGCTTTCGCGTATGACGCCGAATCTCCCGTGCTGCGAGAAGTGAGTTTTCAAATCAAACCCGGGCAGATGGTCGGCGTGGTCGGTCCCACCGGTGGCGGCAAATCCACGATCGTCAGCTTGATTCCGCGATTCTACGATCCGACGGCCGGCTCGATTCGCATCGACGGCGCAGACATTCGCGACTATACGATTCAGGGGCTGCGAAACAATATCGGTTATGTGCTGCAGGAAACGGTCCTGTTTCAGGGAACAATTCGAGAAAACATCGCCTATGGCCACGCCGGCGCCACGGAACAAGAAATTATGAACGCCGCGAAACTGGCGGATGTGGATGAGTTCGTCGCGCGAATGCCGCACGGATACGACACCATTGTCGGCGAGCGTGGCGATACGCTCTCCGGCGGCCAGCGCCAGCGGATTGGAATCGCGCGCGCGATTATCCGCAACAATCCCATTCTGATTCTCGACGAACCAACGGCGGCCCTCGATACGGAGTCAGAGAGCCTGGTCGTCGGGGCGCTGGAGAAGTTGATGAAGGGGCGCACGGTCATCACCATCGCGCATCGGCTGAGCACCATCCGCGATTCCGACAAGATTCTGGTGTTGAAAGAGGGAGTTGTTGCGGAACAAGGCACGCATGACGAGCTGATGAAGCTTGGCGGCGTGTACGCTGACCTCTATCATGTACAATTCGCGGCATCGACCAAGGACGCCGTTTCGTAACGACCTGCCTTTAGCAGGCGTACCGCTACCGCTGGTATTCAGCTCTTATCCGTGCAAACTTTGGTGAGCACCATTGGGGAGAAGATATGTCACACCGCTCTTTAATTGTTTTGCCGGATGACTCCGCGCAACCGATCGTCGACGCCATTGATGCTGCGAAGAAATCGCTGCGGGTAAAAATGTTTGTTTTTTCGGACCCGGCGCTGCTCAAGGCGGTCATTGCGGCCAAACGCCGCGGCGTCAAGGTCCGGATCATGTTGAATCCCAGCCGGCGGAGCGGAAAAGCCGAAAATCAGCACTCGCGGAAACTGTTGATGGCCGCGGGCGTAGATGTGATCGACAGCAATCCCGCGTTCGGCATGACTCACGAGAAATCGATGGTAGTGGACGATGAGAGCGCCTTCGTGAAGTCGTTGAACTGGGAGACGAAAAATCTCACTGTAACGCGCGACTACGCCATCGTCACCTCGCACAAGCATGAGGTGCAGGAAATCATCGAGTGCTTCGAAGCGGATTGGAAGCGCAAGAACTTCGACGCCGGCGAAGATGCGCATCTGATCTGGTGCACCGGTAACGGCCGCGAACGAATCGCCCAGGCAATTGACGACGCGCGCCACACTATTTTCATCCAGAACGAACGATATCAGGATGCGGTGATTATCGAGCGCCTGGTCCGCGCGGCTATGCGCGGCGTGAAAGTTCACGTCATGGCTCGGCCACCGCATAAACTGCAAAAGGAAAAACTCACCGAAGGAGTCGGCGGCCTGCGGACCATGGACGACGTGGGAATCAAAGTGCACAAACTCAAGCATTTGAAGCTTCACGCGAAAATGCTGCTGATCGACCAAAGCCGCGTAGTCGTGGGTTCAATCAATCTAGCGCCGGGAAGTTTTGACAGCCGCCGCGAACTGGCGATCGACGTCCGCGACGAGGCGGTCGTGGATCGCATGACCAAAATCGTGCGCCATGACTGGAAACACTCACACATCCTCGATTTGACCGACGCGGGCCTGCTCGCCGAACTCGAGCGGCACAAGATCGACGGGGCGGACGAACTCGCACTCGATGGCGCGCCCAAGAAAAAAAAGAAGAAGCGCTGAGCTGGATTTGGCCATGCTGGATGACGCACGTCGCGGCGAGCACGCGGAATAGCGGCGCCTTACACTCCGAGGATGTTGATCTGAAGCTTGTGGTAACCGTGCTCGCGGGCCCAGAGATCCAAGGGAATGGTGGCCAATTCGTCCACCACCGGAACGGCTAGGCCGGTCTTGGTCAGGTCAATCGACTTGAGATAGGTATGGCAGGTATCGCAGACGTCGACGCGAACGTGCGCGATTTCTGGCGCGGAATAGAACGCCATCTGCGGTTCCCGTTCTTCGCCACAAGAAGGGCAAACCACTCGCCGAAAATTCCATTCGTGGGCGCACAGCATGCACACCAGCGACTTCCTCGCCCCATCACCTTCACTGCGCAAAACGCCGGCAACAGGCTTAGCACCGCATAGCGGGCAGGTCGAAGGAGTTCCATCGATCTGCAGGGGCTCGCGGTGGTCGGCTAGATACTCGGCGTAAGGTTGGAGGAAAATCCAAGCCAAAGCGGAGTCGGAGGCATTTTCTCCAGCCGGATCGACACCAAACTGTCCATCCGCGGGCTGAGCATTTAGGTCAAGTTCCGCATCTCCATGCCAGAAATTTTCGATGGTCCGTTGCCAGGCGGCCGAGCCTTTTTGCGCCAGCGCCGAAGCTGCTTGGGCGAGCTGTGGGGGCGCGGCCTGCTGGATTAAGGATAGAAAAGGCGAGAGGTTCGGAAGGAGCAAGAAAAGATCCAATTCGTCGCGCACGGGGCGCTCAGCTGAACTCTTAGGTGAAGCCCCGAGCGCTTTGTCGATTTCCGCATAGAAACTTTTTTGAAAGGTGGCGACGCGGGAGTAGAAATTGAGGCCTTGGACGGCGAAAGCATAGGTAGATGCTAGTTCGTTCGCGCGGCGGATGCGCCGGTCCCACTTGGCCGGAATCATTCCTTGCGTGGAGATCGTCCGGTCACTTGGTCATACCACTTGCGATGAAAGGTCCAAGCCCACGCGCGGGTGACGGTGCCTTGAATCATCGAACCCAGGCTGCCTTGTTCCAGAAAGGTGCTCATGTATACATGAATCAGGAAAAGGCCAATGGTGATCAAGGCCACACTGGCATGAACGAGAATGGCGATGTAACGCAAAATGTGCCAGCTCCAGGGGAGCGATTCGGTAAACCACAGCACCACGCCGGAGAGCAGCAAGAGGATGATGCTGTAGATCATGCCCCAGAAGAATAGCTTCTGCCCCCAGTTGAAGCGGCCCACGGGAGGGAGCTTGTCGTCATCATTTTGAATGTAGAACTGAATGCGGTCGACCCAAACGCGATCGTCGTTGTCGATCGCCATGTCCCGCCGCCACTCTGCAAAAGTCCAGAACAGCGAGGCGGTGAAAAGCAAACCAATGCNNTCGGATGCCAGAATCGCGCGGTCGGGCCGCCGCCGACCATGGTCGCCAGCCAGAAAAGATAAGGCGTCCAGAAAGCAAGACCGGTGGCGAGGCAGAAGATGTAGGTAAAGGCCCCGAACCAGTGATTGGCGCGCTCCAGCATGGAATAGCGCGGAATTAGCTCTTGGTCGTAGGCGTCCGTGGTTTGCGCCCGCTTGATCGTGTCGGTGGGGCTCATGCTGCTCTCCGATCTTTGGGATCCGGGCTGCGATCGCTGGGAGGAATCGGCTCTTCTTTCTTCGGGCCGAAACGCATGTAGTGGAAGGCCATGCCCAGGATGCCGCCCACGATCGCGACATTACCCAACCACTTCAGCGGGCCCTTCCAGAGGCGAACGGTCCAGGGGACATGCGGGTCTTTGGGCAAGCCACCGTACAGTTCGGGATTCTTCGCATCGTGCAGGACGTAGATAACGTGCGTTCCCTTCACTCCAGCCGGATCGTAAACGCCGGCGTCGGGATAACCGGAAACATCGCGCAACTGTTCCGCGCGCGTTTCGGCCAGTTCTTTCATTTCCAGTTTCGTTCCGAAATGGAGGCAGCCCGTGGGACAAGCTTTGATGCACGCCGGTTCGAGGCCCTGGGACACCCGATCGTTGCACAGTGTGCATTTGAAAACTTTCTTGGCAGTGGGACTGAATTTCGGAATGTTGAAGGGACAACCGGTGACGCAGTAACCACAGCCAATGCAGTGCTCTTCCTGAAAATCGACAATTCCGTTGGCGTACTGGACTATGGCGCCGTCTGAGGGGCACGAAATCAAGCAGCCCGGCTCTTCGCAGTGCA
>PMHK01000038.1:30110-50080 GCA_003156635.1 Acidobacteriota bacterium
CCAGGCAGGCAACTTCGCACGCTTTGCAGCCGATGCAGGTGGTGGTGTCGACCAGTTTGCAGACTTGGAATTCGCGGTTCACGCCCGCGCCGGCAACCGAGCCAGCGTGGCCGGAGATTCTGACGATTTCAGTTGCCGCCTGGCTCATCGTTCGCTCCCTAGGCCTTTTCAACCTTCACGAGAAACCCCTTGGATTCAGGGGTGTGGGCGTTCGGGTCGGTGACGGCGGGCGTCAGCAAATTTGCCGGAGTGCGCGCGTCGCGGTCTTTATCTTCCTGGATGCCGCGGAAACCCTGATGAATCGGCAGGCCAATCTGGTAGACCTTCTTGCCGTCGATCATCATCGGTTTCAGCCGTCGGGTCACGAAGGCCTTGGCGGTATAGGTGCCACGCGCGCTGATCACGTTGATCAGATCCGTGCCGCGAATTCCCTTTTCGTCCGCCAGTTCCACCGGAATTTCGATGAACGGCTCCGGAATCAACTGCACGTTCATCGGGTTATTCTTCGTCCAGTAGTGATAATGCTCGGTGAGCCGATAGGTGGTGCAGATAATGCTGTACTCTTCCGGCGTCCCAAACTTGTCGTAGGGCGATTTGAATTTTTTCACCAGCGGATTATTCGATTGGTTCGGGTGGAACAGATTTTTGGTCGGACTCTCGATCGGTTCGTAGTGTTCCGGGAACGGCCCATCGGCGAGAACGCCAATCGGTGCGAAAAGGCGGCCGATGCCTTCGGGGTTCATAATGAAGGGTCCCATGTGATCTTTGGGATGGGAGTCGGGCTTGAAATCCGGCACATCGTTGCCGACCCATTTTCCGGCGGCTTCGTTCCACCACACTTGCTTGCGGGTGGAGTCCCAGGGCTTACCGGCTAGGTCGCAAGAAGCGCGATTGTAAAGGACGCGCCGATTCGCGGGCCACGACCAGGCCCAGTTCGGGAACACGCCCATGCCGGACGGATCTTCGGTTCCACGTCTCTGGCAGGCCGCACCGGCCTCGGTCCACATTCCCGAATAGATCCAGTTGCCGCACATGGTGGTGCCGTCGTCTTTCAGCCAGGCAAAACCCGGAATCTGCTGGCCCGCCTTGATCACTTGGCCGGTGACGGGATCGGTCAGATCCGCGAGCGCCTTGCCATTCAGTTCCATGGCGACTTGGGTCAGCGGAGGATGCGCCGCGTCGGCGTAGGCCCAACTCAAATTCAAGATCGGATCCGGAAAGGCTCCGCCTTCTTTCTTATACAGGTCGCGTACGCGCAGAAAAATCTGCGCGACGATATCCTGATCGAGACGCGCCTGACCTGGAGGCGGCACCGCCGCATATTTCCAAGTGACCCAGCGGGCAGAGTTGGTCATGCTTCCATCTTTTTCCGCGAAACCGGCGCAGGGCAAACGGTAAATCGTGGTGTTGATCGTTTTTTGCTCGTCCTTGGTTATGCCCGGCGCTCTCCAAAAGTCGCTGGTCTCGTCCTCATAAATTTCGCCAACTACCAGCCAATCGGCCTTCTTCAGTGCGTTGATGTTTTTGTTGGTGTCCGGGCCGATCATCACTCCGTTCATGCCGAACGCCATCATTCCCTTGATCTTGCCGTTGTACATGTCTTCCCAGATATGCGTCCAGGAGCAGTCCTGGCCGGCCTTGGGCAAGTAGTCGAAGGCAAATCCGTTTTCTTTGGTGGCCGCGTCGCCGTACATCGCCTTCATCAGCGACACGAAAAACTTCGGAGTGTTCTGGTAATAATTCATCGAATCCCACGGGGTGGGTTTAGAGGCGGTGGGCGTAACTCGTTTTAGATACGAGGTTACATCCGGATCCGTCGGCGTCGGAGTCTTAAGGTAGCCCGGCAAACTGTCGAACAGGCCAGCCATATCGGTGGCGCCTTGAATATTGGAATGGCCGCGCAGGGCATTCACGCCGCCGCCAGCCCGGCCGATGTTGCCCAACAAAAGTTGAATCATCGCCGCGGTGCGAATAATTTGCGTACCGAAGGTGTGTTGCGTCCAGCCCACGGCGTAGATAATAGTAGCGACCTTCTTCATGTCGCCATCCTTGCGGACGGAGGTGAACATGTCGACGGCCTTGAGGTACTGATCCTTGGGAATGCCGGTGATGCGTTCGACCAGTTCCGGCGTGTAGCGCGAATACTGCTGCTTCATCAATTGGAAAACGCAGCGGGGGTGCTGCAACGTCAGATCATAGGCGGTGTTGAGGGGAAGGGCGGGCGGCGCTGGTGCAGCTGATTTTCCTGGGGTGGGTTCAGGAGCGTGGCCGGAATTTGCCGCAACCGCACCCTGCGCAGCTGCGTTGGGATGCACAGGGGCCGCGCCGGCTGGATGCGACGAGTTGACTGCCGAGTCGATATGCCCGCTGAGGTCTCCACCTTCCTGATAATTCCAGGTGGATTTGTCGTAGGTTCCGGTGGCGGCGTCGAAGCCTGAGTACAGCCCGTCGTCCGGCAGCTTAAAACCCTCTTTCACGATGAACGCAGCGTTGGTGTAGTTGACCAGATATTCCCTCGCGATCCGATTATTTTCGATCGCGTAGCGAATCAGGCCACCGAGGAACGCAATATCGGAGCCGGCGCGAATCTGGACGAAAAGGTCGGCGGTGGCGGAAGTGCGGGTGAAACGGGGGTCAACGGAAATCAGTTTGGCGTTGCGATTCCGCTTGGCCTCCATCGCCCACTTGAAACCGCAAGGATGGTTTTCAGCCGGATTGCCGCCCATGATCAACATCATGTCGGTGTTCTTGATGTCGATCCAGCCGTTCGTCATCGCCCCGCGTCCGAATGTTGGTCCCAAACTTGAGACCGTGGGGCCGTGTCAAACTCTGGCTTGGTTTTCTAAATACACCAAGCCTAAGCTCCTCATTGCTTTCACTACCAAATAGTTGAATTCGTTGGTGTCGGTGCAGCCGCCGATGAACGAAATCCCTTCGCAGCGGTTCACGGTGTGGCCGGCGGCATCTTTGGTTACAAAAGAAGCGTCGCGGGTTTTCTTGGTCCAGACCGCGATTTCACTCAGCGCCGCATCCCAGGAAATATCTTCCCAGGCGGTCGCGCCGGGTCGCCGCACCTGCGGCTTGGTCAGCCGGCGCGGGTTGAGCATATCCTGCTCGAGCGAAGAGCCCTTGGGACACAATGTTCCGCGATTGGTAGGATGGTCGGGATCGCCTTCGACGTGAATCACTTGGGGCGTGACGTTCTTGGCCTTGTCGCCCAAGGTATAGATGAGCACGCCGCACCCTACGGCACAGTACGGGCAGGTGGACCGGGTCTCGGCAGCGCGCGCAATCTTTAATTCTTTTAGCTGGGCGTAAGCGGGCTGGAGGTCGAATCCGAAAACGGTGGCGGCGGCTCCGCCGACGGCGGCAATCTTGAAAAAGTCCCTGCGGGAAGTCTCGGTCAAGAACGTCTCCTTAACCAGCTCATCAATCGGCGGACTTTCGATTTCTATCCCCCGCGCCACTCGCTTGTCAAGCCTAACCTAAATGTTAGGCGTGGGGCCATACCGTATACCTAAAGACGCTGAGATGCGTGCCATGCAAGGAACGGTTTCAGGAGAGTTGCGAGCATGAAGGTACTCGATCCACGACGGATTGGCATGATTACAGGCGGTCTAAGGCCGAAGCATACTCAGTTCTGCGAGGATAACGACGACTTGTTGAAATCGCTAAATCGTCGAATACTGTTGTTGCATCAAAGACCATCAGACCATGGCCAAACCGATCTTACTCAGTGTTGACGACGACCCCGACGTACTCCGTGCGATCGAACGCGACTTGCGCACCAAATATGGCGCGGAGTTCCGCGTCATTGGCAGCGATTCTCCCGAAGGCGCGCTTACGCTTTTGAAGCAGCTGAAGCTGCGCAACGACAGCGTGGCCTTGTTGGTGGCCGATCAACGCATGCCGCACATGGACGGCGTCGCGTTTCTGCAAGAAGCGATGCACATTTTTCCCGAAGCCAAACGGGCCCTGCTCACTGCGTATGCCGACACTAATGCTGCGATTGGAGCGATCAATCAAGCGAGCATCAATTATTTCTTCTTGAAACCTTGGGATCCGCCGAGCGAGCATCTCTATCCCCAGTTGGATGATCTGCTCGATGACTGGCGAGCTTCGTATCGGCCCGTGTTCGAGGGCATCCGGGTTTTGGGAACGCGCTGGTCTCCCAAGTCCTATGAACTTCGCGATTTCCTGGCGCGCAATCGTGTTCCCTATCAGTGGATCGATGTCGAATCCTCTGCCAATGATCCAGAAACGAAACGTCTGCTCGAGGTACTTGGTCCAGAGGCTTCGAGCTTGCCTGTCGTACTTTTTCCGGATGGGACCAAACTGCTCGAGAGCGTACCGGCGGACGTCGCGCAGCGCGTTGGTTTGAAGACGCGGGCGCAGACGAATTTCTACGATTTGGCGATCGTAGGCGGCGGCCCGGCGGGACTCGCGGCAGCCGTGTATGGTGCCTCCGAGGGCTTGCACACCGTGATGATTGAACGCGAAGCTCCCGGCGGCCAGGCCGGAATGAGTTCGCGCATCGAAAATTATCTGGGATTCCCAATGGGATTGAGCGGCGGCGATCTCGCGCGCCGCGCAGTGGTCCAGGCGCAACGGTTCGGCGTGGAAATCTTGTCGCCGCAGGAAGCGGTGAGCGTTCGCGCAGAAGGTCCGTATCGCATAATTAAATTGGCGGACGGAAATGAAATTTCCTGCCACGCGCTGATGATCGCGACGGGCGTGCAATGGCGGCGCCTCGCGGCGCCCGGAGTCGATCGCCTGCAAGGCGCGGGAATTTACTACGGTGGCGGCGCTACCGAAGCATTGTCGTGCCAGGGTGAAATTGTCTACGTGATTGGCGGCGCCAATTCCGCGGGGCAGGCGGCGATGAACTTCGCCAAGTATGCCGAGCGCGTAGTCATTGTGGTTCGCGGCCAGTCGCTTTCGAGCACCATGTCGCAATACCTGATCGACCAGATCAAAGAGCGGCCGAACATTCAGGTCTGGCCGAACGCCAGCGTTTCCGAAGCGCATGGTGCGACCCATCTCGAAGAGATTTCGTTCCTCTGTTCGGACAGTAACAAGGTTGAACGCGTGCGCGCGACCTCCATGTTCATTTTCATTGGCGCCTCGCCGCGAACGGACTGGCTTTCCGGAATCGTCGAGCGCGACGATCACGGTTTTATCCTGACCGGACCCGATCTGATACGCGACGGCCAGCACCCCAAAGGTTGGACGCTCGATCGCGATCCATACTTGCTCGAAACCAATCTTCCCGGGCTTTTCGCGGTGGGTGACGTACGCCACGGCTCGGTAAAAAGAGTGGCTTCGGGCGTCGGTGAAGGCTCGGTCGCGGTCCAATTCATTCACCAATATCTGAGCAAAGTCTAAATGGTCGAAAACTCCGCTCTGCTCAAGGTCCCCGCCTTCGTCGATCTGCCCGAAGATCAAATCACGTGGTTCATCAGCCACACGAATGAAATGAATTTAAAGGCCGGCGAGACGGCTTTTCGCCAGGACGATCCGGCCGATGCGATGTACGTCATTCTGGAAGGACAGCTGCAGGCGCGCGGGGAAATCGGCGGTGAAACCGTGGTAATTCCGATGCAGCCGGGCAGCGTTACTGGCGTCTTGCCTTTTTCGAGAATGAAGCAATTTACAGTCGGCGTAAAAGCACTCACCGACGCGAAAGCTCTGCGCTTCGCCTCGGCGCAATTCCCTGAGCTGGTCCAGAAAATGCCGGAGTTGGCCCAGCGCCTGGTCGGTTTGATGTCCGACCGAATTCGCGAAACGACGCGCAGAGAGCAGCAACGAGACCGCTTGGCATCGTTGGGAAAGCTTTCGGCCGGATTGGCGCATGAACTCAATAATCCGGCCTCCGCGGCGAAACGCGCCACCAGTCAGTTGCGCGATGTGCTGACCAAGATTCGCGATGCCAGTCACGAACTAGGCAGCCGCGACCTTACCGCCGCGCAGCGAGCGGAAATCGAAAAACTCGAAACAGCGTTTGTGCAGAGTGACGACCCGCCGCCAGATCCGCTGGCTCTGAGCGATCTGGAAGAACAGATCGATTCCCTGCTTCGCAGTCACGGCCAAAACGACTTGTGGCAAATGGCGGCCGACCTGGCGCGTAAGAACGTGAAACCGGAGGCGCTTGAATCGCTTTTCGCGAATTTGGAACCCGAGACCGCGCGCGCTGCGTTGGTCCGGATCGCTGCTTCGGTGGAAATCGCGACGCTCTTGAATGAAATCGAAAGCGGCACGTCGCGCATTTCGGATTTGGTCCGGGCCATCAAAGAATATACGTATATGGACCAGACGCCGCTGCAGAATGTCGACATCGTGAAAAGCCTGGAGACGACGCTCACCATCCTGAATCACAAGCTGAAACACGGCGTCACCGTCGAGCGCGACTATCAGAAGATTCCGCTGCTGGTGAATTCATTCGGCAGCGAGCTCAACCAGGTTTGGACCAACCTCATCGACAATGCGATCGACGCCATGAATGGCGAAGGCAAACTGAAAATCCGCACGTATCGCGATGACGAGTGGGTCGTGGTCGAGATCATCGACAACGGTCCGGGAATTCCAGCGGACGTCGGCGCCCATATCTTCGAACCGTTTTTCACCACCAAGGGCGTCGGACAGGGCACCGGTCTCGGCCTCGACACCGTCCAGCGCATCGTAAAAAAACATCGAGGAAATATCCAAGTCAACTCCGCCCCCGGCAAAACTTGCTTCGAAGTTTGGCTTCCGCTCGCCGAAGCCAGCGCTTAGATTCTGATTGCGACGCGCTGGTGCGTGCTAGTAACCAGATTGGTGCAGTTCACTCCGTGAATAATTGACGGCGCGCGTTCCTGTGTCAAAATCGCTTCAAACCATCTCAGGTACAAAATCAAAAGGAGTCCCGCATGACGAATCTCAAGCGGCCCATTGTCGTTCTATTGTGTTCGTTGCTCGTTTGTTTGCCCGCGATGCCGCAAACCGGCGGCACCCAACCGGCGGGACAGATCACCGCCATGATTCCCGCGGCCACGCTGAATTCCAAAGCGGCCAAAGCCAAAGAAGATTTGAATTGGAATGACCTGTTGCAGACCGAGCACACCGGGCGCCTCCGCGCCGGATTGAAAGATGGGTCGATCCTGAGCGTCGGCTCCGACAGCGAACTGCGCATCGTGCAGCACGACAGCGCGGCGCAACAGACGTCCCTCGAAATGGATTTTGGCAAAGTGCGCAGCCAAGTGGTGAAGATCACCCGCCCCGGTGGAAAATTCGAAATGAAGACTCCCAACGCCGTGATCGGCGTGATCGGGACCGATTTCTACGTGGGTTACGCCGCCAACAAAACGACGGTCATTTGTTACCAGGGCCAGGTCACGGTATCGCCGCTGGGAAACGCGAAGGCCATGAACAATTCCGGGCAGGCCAACGCCGGAACGAACTCGATCGCGGTAAGCGCGGGACAAATGGTGGAAATCACTTCCGAGATTCCGCCGTCCGGTTTTCAATCTTCCAGCACGCCGCCGGATGTGCTGCAGGCCAGCCTCTCGTCGACCGACATACCCGTCGGCGCCGGTAGCGATAACGGAACCACCGTAGCGCGGCATGGACACACGTTGCGTTGGGTGCTGGTGGGTACCGCCGTAGCCGTCGGTTTGGGGCTGGGTATTGGGCTTTCGCAGTCAGGCGGCGGTGGCGGCAAGCGCGTCACGACGAATCCTAATCCCTAGACAACCGCGTCACCGCGGAGTCTAATCTGCTCGAATATGACCTCGCCGCCACAGCGATCGTCGCGCTGGCTCGATGGGCTGGGCCGTTTCGCTCTTCGTCATCTCGATCTGGAGGTGGCCATTCTGGTCACCTTGACCGGACTGGTGGTTTTCTTATTTTCCGGGTTGGAAAGCAGCAGGCGCGCCGGCTTCGTCTTCCTGCAGAGCATCGAAGAAAGCTCGCTGGACCTGCGTTTCGAAACGCGCGGGGTGCGGCTGCACGACAATCGTATTGTTGTCGTCGGAATTGACGAAAAGACCCTACAGCAGGTCGGTTCGTTTCCCCTTCCCCGAAAAGCCTACGCCAAACTGGTGAATGAATTGAACGCGGGCGGAGCGCGGGTCATCGCCTTTGACGCCACCTTTCCGGTGCCCGAAAGTAATTCCGCCACGGAAGCGTTGGATAAATTGCGAACTGACGTCACTTCGATTGCGCCGCCTGCAGTGCTGACCCAAATCAACGAACTGGAAGCAGCCAGCGATCAGGATGCGCGGTTTGCGTCGGCGATGAAGAACGGTGGAAACGTCTTGCTCGGGCATATCTTTCTGGATCAGCAGCGCGCCCAATCGGCGAATGCGAAAGTATCGGAGGATTATCTCAACATTATCTGGGCGCACGCTTTTCCACAGGTATCGCCAGTGGGCTTTAAGCTCAAAGAGGGCGAGAAGGCGGACATCGACTGGGCGTGGAAAAAAGTTGGGACGGTGGCCCAGGGCGTGGAAGCGAATATCGCAAAACTCGCGGACGCCGCGGCATCGTATGGATTCATCGATATCCATCCGGATTCCGACGACACGCTGCGCCACGGTTTGCTGGTAGTGCGCTATAAGGAGCAGGATTTTTATCCTTCGCTCGCGGTCGAGGTTGTGCGGCTATACGAGAAAATTCCGGATCAGCAGGTCGTCGCCTACATCTCACCCAATGGCCTGGATCACATTGAGTTGGGATCGCACATCGTCAATCATGTCCTCGACGGTAGCACCCTCATCAACTACACCGGTCCCTACCGCACCTACTCGCAATATTCGATGTGGGACGTCATGAGCGGAGCTCTGCCACCCAACACTTTCCGCGACAAAATCGTATTGGTCGGAGCCACGGCGGTCGGAATCGGCGATATTCGAACCACTCCATTTCAGGGCCAAAACACGCTCTATATGGGAGTGGAAGTTCACGCGAATATCATCGATAACCTGCTGCACAGCCAGGAAAAAGGCCGCGGATTCTTGCAGCGCGGTCCCCACGAAGAAATGATCGACATCGGATTCATTCTGTTGTTTGGGGTGGTGTTCGGATTCTTGTTCAGCCGGATCACGCCGCTGTATTCCACAATCCTGGTGATCGTTACCCTGCTGGCCTTCGGATGGTTCGTTTACTTCAGCTTTGCGAGCAAAGGTCAGTGGCTGAGTTTTGTGATTCCCGCCGCCACCCTGGCGGCGAACTATGTGGGCATCACCAGCGTGCGCATGGTCCGCGAAGAGAGCGAGAAGCGGAAAGTTCGCAAAACCTTCTCACAGTACCTGGCGCCCGGCGTGATCGAGCTGATGGAAAAGGATCCGGAAAAGTACCTGAGCATGGGCGGCGAAATGAAGGAGCTGACCATTCTGTTCAGCGACATTCGCGGTTTCACCACCATCTCCGAAAAATTAACTCCGAATGAGCTGGTTCAACTCCTCAACGAATATTTTGGCCAGATGACCGAGATCCTTTTCGCGACGAATGGCACGCTGGACAAATTCATCGGGGACGCGATCATGGCCTTCTGGGGATCGCCGGTTCCGCAGGAAGATCACGCCTTTCTCAGTTGCTCCTGCGCGCTACAAATGGTCAGCGGCCTGGCCGAGCTGAACCAAAAATTACAACGAGCAGGACGTCCACCGATCGGCATCGGAATCGGTTTAAATACCGGGCTGGTCAACGTGGGCAATATGGGTTCTGAGCGGCGACGCTCCTGGACTGTAATGGGCGACAACGTGAATTTGGCGTCGCGCCTGGAAGGGATCACCAAGGAATATCACGTGCAGTTGATCATCAGTGAGGCGACTTATCGCCACGTAGCCAGCCAGTTCGTCTGCCGCGAACTCGATAAAATCCGCGTCAAAGGTAAAACTCTACCAGTCAATATTTACGAACTGATGGACGTAGAAGACAACCGGGTGCTGCATCAATCGTTACTGAACGGCTTCGACGGCGCCATGCAGGAATATCGCCAGCAGAACTGGAACCGCGCCGCTGAGTTGTTCGCTGAGGTGCTCGCTCAGTTTCCGGACGATGGGCCGACCCAAATCTTCCTGGAACGCGCCATTGAATTCTCGGAAAATGCGCCGGAAGGTGAATGGGACGGCGTGTACGTGATGAAAACGAAATAGTGGCCACGGCGAAGAGCTTTTCGCTGAATATTCCGTTAGAGCTTCGAGTCAGTTTCCTCGGCCAAGCCGGGACAAAACGAACGATCCTCGCACTTCTTTCGCATTCGCCCAGTCGTGGTAGGTGTGGCATTCGAAGCAGCGCGACTCGGCCGAGTTGCTGCCCGCGTGATGGCAGTTCTGGCAGGTTTTAATCCCCGGAATCAAAACGTCGGACGTGTCCCGGCTGGTCGTGGCTTGCGAATGACACTCCACGCATTTCAGTAGTTTGTGAGTGTCGTGGTCGAACACCGCATGTTGAAACCAGCGCTTCGTGATATTCGAGTACGCCACAAGTGGGAAAGGCGACTGCTTCGCGAAACTCAGCGCGTGACACTGCGCGCACGTTTTCCGCCACAGCAGCTGTTCGGATTCGGCGACCTTGAGATCCACCCACTGCTGTTGACTAAGAATGCGAAAGGCAATCGGAAGGGGCTTTTGCGGCAAATCGCGCTCGGGGACGGGCGCAGCCACTCGAAGCTCGGACGGGTGCGACGGAATGTAGTCTTGAAATTTCTTCATCAGGAAAGCATGGATAACTTCTGGCGTGTCGTGCGGCACGCTTTCCTGAAAGTGCGGATCGAATTGCAGGCCGTGGCACGCGACACAATGTTTGGCGTACGCGATGGGAGACATGTACGCGCGGCGATAGTCCATCGAAGGTGGCAACGATTTTTCAGCAATAGCTGGTTGATGGGCCGAGAGAGGCGCGCTATCGGTTTCTGGACTAGCCGGCGCTCCGTATTTGAGCGCTGAATTCGCGACCGCGGGTCGATGGCAATCCTGACAATCGAGATCCACCAGACCAGAAGGTCCGCGAAGATTGTGCTTCAAATGCACCGCGTGATTGAACTTGATGGTCCCGGGATCGCTGCTTCCCAGCCGCAACGCGGCGAATTCCGGATGGTCGCCGTCAAAGCGCGTCACGCTCTGCGCGAAACGCGTAGCGGCGCCGGCAGTGTGCAAGTTGGCATGACACTGCGTGCAACTGATATTCGAAGTTGCGGCCAGCAGCGAATGCCCGCGATGCTCTTCGTGACAATTCGCGCAATTCGGCGTGAAGAGTTGATCGGCATGATGGATCGGCCCGTCGTGGCAAGATTCGCAGCCCTGGTTGCTGGCCTTGGCGCTGAATGAGCCGGCTTGCTTCACATGGCAGGCGTTGCATTCGGTGGAAAGAATGGCGTGCGCGGTGGAAACTCCGCCGCCGCTGTACACATGATTGTCGCGCGTGAACGCATACCAGCCGAGCCACAAAATCGCCGCCAGCGGCGCCGCCACGGACAAAATTAAGCGCAGGCGCCGGAATGGATGCGGGCGCTTGAAATAGCTTAAGTCGATGCGCTGCGCGAGTTTTTTAGTGGTGAGCTTGGTTCGAGCCACGATGACTCGCTTCTATTTTTTAGTATCGCAAGGCCATGATCGCGTGAACGCATCCGAGCAACAGCAACGCCAGCGACAGCGGAACGTGCAGCAACAGCCAGCCATGCTGCCAATGATGCATCCGCACTTGCCGGCGCAGTTGCCGCTCTTCCTCGCAAATCTCTTCCAGCTTGCGGGTAGCGTCGTGGGCGTCGCTGGGCAGCACGGTGCGCAATCCTTCGAATAATCTTGCCGAATCAGCACGCGCCGCTAGTGTCTGATGGCGCCGATGATCGTGGAGCAGAAACGGCCGCAACTGCCGGGTATAGAAATCGCGCAAGGGCAGGACCGCAGCCGGAGCGGGCGTGGCGAGCGCTATGGCGCCTCCGCCGGAAAGCGCAACCTGCTCGGTCTGTGTGGCTCCACAGACCCCGTCCACCAGCGCGTCGGCTTCCGTTACCAACTGGTCTCGCACGTGATCGATTTGCTCGAAAATTGTCTCCATGGGAACTTCGGAGGTCATCATGCGGGGCATGTAGTGCTGCAAAGCTGCCCCGAACAGGCCGCTCGCCACTACTGTAATGAGCAAGATCATGAGTACTCTGGTCAGCACGCCACCAAACTGAAAACCAGCGTGAAAAAAAATCATTGGCAGGCTGAGCAAGCCCAGCCACAGATGCCCGCGCAGCCAGGTTTGGGCGCGACCCAGACGCCAGATGGCCACTTTCTTTCGCCCGGCCAGCAAGCCCGCGAAGATCATGAAGGCGAACCCGACGATTCCGAAAGTCAGGCCGGTAGCGGACCCGCCACTGGGCCCAGCGGGCGAACTCGCCGCGTAAGCGATATACACGAACGTGGACACGCCCAAAATGATCAGCGAAGCGATCAGCCATTTCCGGTGTGTGGCATCAATTCGCAAGTGCGCTCGAATCCCGGCATCCTGCCCGGAAACAATTAATCCTTTGGAGATTTGTCCGACGACTGCTGCAGCAGTCCGGCAAAAAATTGCCGCGGGTTCACGCGGTGAGCGGCGTCGTGCGGGCACGCGTAAACGCAACTGGGTTCCGCGAATTCCGAACACAGATCGCAGGACGTCGCTTTCTGTTTGACCATGGCTTTTTTCTGGCCCGGAGATCCCGGCACGTCGGCAAAAACATCAAACGGATGCATATTTATGTTGCCGTACGGGCAATTGTCGGCGCACAACCCGCAGCCGATGCACCAGTCTTCAATAATCACTTCCAATGAATTGCGCCGGCGAATCGAGCCGACGGGGCAACCGACCATACATAGTGGGTCCAGGCACTGGCGGCACGAGGTCGCGACCAGATAGTGATCGAAGCGCAGTCCCTCGCGCACCAGTCGGGTCACACCGTCATGCGCGTCGGCGCAGGCACGCACGCACGCGTCGCACCGCGTGCAGCTATCCAGATCGAGCAGCAGCAAACTCTGCGCTTCCATCAACCCTTGTTTCAGGAAGCTGTCGAGCGGCGTGCTCGAAAGGGCCGTTAATCGCTCGCGATTCATTTGCGTCCGCTCGCGGTCGACCAGTTCAAGCTGATGGCGCACTTCGGGAAACTGCCGGTTCATCTCGGCGAAATCCGCAGCGCTAATTCGTACAACTTCCACATGATCGAGCGCGGAGCAGGTGGCCGTGCGCACATCGCCCTTGAGCAACCCGGTCTCGCCGAAATAATCGCCGCGCGAAAGGTAAGCGAGGACCATATCGCCACCGAGATGCGTTTGCGAAACCTTCACAAATCCGATACGCACGAGGAAGAAACTGTCCGCGTGGTCACCCTGCCGGCAAATCACCTGGCCCGGCGAAAACCGCAACAGTTCCACCTTTTCGCGAAGTCCTTCGATAAATTCGTCGGTCAATCCTGCAAAAATGGGAACGGCGCGCAAATGGCTGTCGAGCGCGCGCTGCCGGTAGGAGCGATCGAGTTGCGCCCGAAAATTCTTGTTGCGCTGCATGATATCCAGTACGTTGCGCAGCAGTTCGAGCACGGTGCAATCTGATTCTGCGCGAACCGTGGCCGAACGCGGATACAGGCTCATGCAGGTCATTTCGCCGAACAGGTCGCCGGCCTTCAATGTCGCTACCGGATTTTCATAGCTCAAATCCATCGGCGCATCGATGTGAATCCAGTGCTGGCCGGTCTCGTCGTCGCGAACGTCATTTTGGCGCTGCGTCAGGCGGCTGGAAAGCTTGCCGAGAAATCGTTTCACCGCGCCCTTTGTTTTCACGTGGGCGATGGGGCTGGCGATCGAGACCCGCGCTTCGCCATCCAGAATATAAAATGCGGTCGAGCCGTATTCCCCTTCGCGACAGATTACGTCGCCGCGCTTGAAGCGTCGGCGCACCACAGCGTTGCGGTTCAGACTGAGAAATGTTCCGGACACCCCTTCAAAAAACGGAAGCTCGTTCAGCTCCTGCAAGCTGACCGGCTCGGAGCCGGGAGCGGCGATCGCGGTTTGGTTTATGACTTTATTCGTCAGCGCCCCCGTCGGGCAGGAGACCATGCATTCGCCGCACGAAACGCAGGACGATTCGCCCATCGGCAAATTATTGTCGAAGGCAATCCGAGTCGTTTCGCCTTTACCCATGCGTCCTAAAACAAAATTCTCGCGGATTTCATCGCATCCACGGATGCAGCGGTCGCACAAGATGCAGGCGTCGAAATCCACGCCAATGCTCATCGAGGAGTCGTCGACCCCGCGTCGGGTGGCCTGCGGCGCGAAACGCGAACGGGCAAGGTTGTCTTGCTTAGCCAACGCCTCCAGTTCGCAATCTCCGGACTGGCGCTCGCGCGCGCAAGGGCTGACGTGATCGGTCATCAACAGTTCGACCAGCGTCCTGCGCGCCTGCTTCACTTTTTCGGAATTCGTGCTGACCACCATTCCCTGCTCGGCCGGGCGCACACACGAGGCAGTGAAGACTCTGGCGCCGACGTCAACGACGCAAACACGGCAGACTCCGATGGGCTTCTCATTCTGTTGGTGGCAAAGCGTGGGAATTTCGATGTTGTTCAGGCGCGCGGCGTCAAAGACGCTGGTGCCAGCGGGCACCGAAACCTTTTTCCCGTCGACCGTCAGGTCGATCATCAGTCCGGCGCTCATGCATGCCTCAATTGCACACGCGCATCGATTCGCGGCGTCGCACCACTCTTGCCGCTGGGGCAAACGCCCGCGGGGCAATGCGAATGTAGTAAGTGAGAATCGACCTCTTCGCGAAAATGTTTCAGCACCGACGCGATCGGCGCCGGCACCACTTGCCCGAGGCCGCAGATCGATGTGAGCCGCAACGCATCCGCAAGCTCGTCGAGCAGCGCCAAATCCGCCGCCGATCCTTTGCCATGAGTCCAACCGGTCAGCATGGCGACTAATTTTTGCGAACCGACCCGGCACGGAACGCACTTCCCGCACGATTCGTTGCGAAAAAATTGAGTCGAGTTCAGCGCCATGTCCAGCATGCAGCGATCTTCCGCGCACACCACCAGAGCGCCAGAGCCGAGCATCGAGCCCGCATCGGCCAGCGATTTAAAATCGAGCCGTACGTCGGCCAGCGAAGCGGGCAAGTATCCCGACGACGGACCAGATGGCGCAAAGCCTTTCAATTTCTTGCCATTCGGTATGCCGCCGCCATATTTGAAAATCAGTTCCGATACCGGAGTCCCCATTGGCACTTCGTAAACTCCGGGGCGCATCACGTCGCCGCTCACTCCAATGAATTTCAAACCCGCCGCGCCGCCTTGGCCTTGCGCTTTGTACCAGTCCACGCCGCGGAGCAAAATCGCCGGGACGTTCGCGAAAGTTTCCACGTTATTGATGACCGTCGGCATATTCCAAAGACCTTCGATCACCGGAAACGGAGGCTTGTTGCGCGGCTCGGCCCGCCGGCCTTCAATCGCTTCGAGCAGCGCAGTTTCTTCGCCGCAAATGTAGCCGCCAGGGCTGACGAATATTTCGAGTTCAAACGTGAAGTCGGAACCCAGAACACTCGTGCCCAGCAGCTGCAACTTCCGGCAGCGTCGAATCTCTTCGTGCAATATTTTTTCCTGCTCTTCGTATTCGTGCCGGATGTACAGAATTCCTTTCTGCGCTCCGGTAAGCAGGCCAGCCAGAATCATTCCTTCGATGACCAAGTGCGGCAAATTCGAAAGAATGAATCGGTCTTTAATGGTTCCCGGCTCGCTCTCGTCGGCATTGCAAACAATAAATTTGGTCGGCGCCGGAGCCTGGCGAACCATTTGCCACTTGGACTCCGTCGGAAATCCCGCGCCGCCCAACCCGCGCAGGCCCGACGCCTTCAGAACTTCCAGCGCGCCTTTCGCGTCGCGGCTTTGCACGAAATTCCTGATCGCCTGGTAAGGTTCATCGGTCTGGTAAGGATCGAGCGCGCAGGGCACGCGGTGGCGGGACTCCACGGGCGTGGGCAGCGGAACATCCGCCAGCAAATTTCCAATCATCACCGTCAGGTGGCCGGCCGTAAGTCCGCTGAAAATCTGATCATTCACCGCGACCGCCGGGGACTGATCGCATCGGCCGAGGCAAGACGTGCCGCTGATTCTCACGTCCTGCTGGGCGATCTGCCCGGCCGCGCCTTCCACCGCGCTCCGCAATTCAGCCGCGCCTCGAAGATGACAGGACATATCCTGGCAAATGCGGACGTCCGCGCGTGGAGGTGGCGTCAAGCGGAAATGCGGATAGGAACTAGCGACTCCGTGAAGGCGATACAACGGAACATCGATTTTTTTGGCGAGCGTCCGGAGTTCTTCGGCAGGAAGATAGCCGAACTGACGCTGAATCTCTCTTAGCTCGCTGAAAATCAATGCGAGTCTCCTGAACCGCGAGAGTATTCATTCACCGGAGTGAATACAATGGGGCTCGAACGTTTCGATAGGTAAAGCGATAATACGGGCCTTTGCTGCTCCGTCAAGCGAAACCACAGTTTATTCTTGCGCGAGATCGCCGATAGAAATGAACCTCAATTCCGTTGACTTCGATAGAGTCGGATAGTACAAGTTCGCACATTCGGAAATATCGGCATCGCCGGGGCTTGTTGCCCGCTCACATGGCTGCCCGAGTGAAAATGAACATCAGCTTCGGAACAATCAGCTCCTGTCGCGCGAAGCGTCACTTCCCTGCCGCGGTCCTGTGCGTCGCAATTTTGGCAGGCTGCTCATTGTTGAGGGCGCAGGAAAACATCCTATCGGTTTCTGCGCTACACGCCCAATTGCCGCCCTCGCCGCAATATACCGGCCCCGGATCATGCGCCTCAGCCACTTGCCACGGCAGCGTATCGCCGCGAAATGAGAATCGAGTTCTTCAAAACGAATACAGCACGTGGATCGTCAAAGACAAACATTCCAAGGCCTATGCCGCGCTGACCGGCGCGACCGGCGAACGTATGGCCGCAATTTTGGGATTGAAGAAAGCGGAAGCGGCGCCGAAATGTCTGGCCTGCCACGCGCTGGACGTCCCGGCGTCGGAGCGAGCGCGCACTTTCGATCTCAGCGAAGGCGTCAGCTGCGAAAATTGTCACGGCCCCGCCGCCGCGTGGCTTGGCCCGCACACCGAACGCGACTGGACCCACCAGAAATCCCTGGCGCTGGGAATGTACGACACGCGCGACCTTACCAAGCGCACCGAAAAATGCCTTAGCTGCCACCTGGGTAACGAAGAAAAATCGGTGGACCATGAAATGATCGCCGCCGGCCATCCCGATCTATATTTCGAGCTCGATTCTTTTTCGGCGGTGATGCCGCGGCACTGGAAAGAACCCGGCGAGCCTGGGGAAGAGCCCGGCGCCGATCCCTGGTATGACGTTCATGAATTGAGCACCGGCCAGGCCGTGCAGCTGCAACAATCACTGCTGCGCCTCGCTTCGCGGGCCAAAGGAAAAGTTTGGCCGGAATATTCCGAGTTGCAGTGCTACTCCTGCCATCACAGCTTGACCACGCCGGAAGATAGCTGGCGCCAGGCGCGCGGATATCCAGGGCGCCGCCCGGGCGATCCACCGTGGAATCCTTCGCGTTATACAATTTTTCACGAACTCGTTGCGCAAGCCGATAGCGATCAGACCGCCAAACTAGACGCCGAACTGTCGCAGCTGGCGCATTTGATGAGCCAGTTAAATCCGGACCGCGACGCCGTCGCGTCTGCCGCCACGAACTCCGCACGCCTGGTCGGCGATTTATCGGCCAGGATCGGTTCTACTCCCAACGACTCGGGTTCCACTCTGCATCTGCTGCAAAAAATATCTGGCGATGCTGACACTGTCTCGGGCCAGGGCGAACATGCCGCGGCGCAGGCCGCGATGGCTATCCAATCATTATTCGTGGCGTACGATCGCAATCAGAAAATGCAGAATTCGGAGCAGTTGCGCGCGGCCATCAGCGGACTGTTCCGGGAATTGCAGAATCCGTCGTCGTACGATCCGGCGCGCTTTGCAGCCCGGATGCGTCAGGTGAACGCGCTGGTGCGCTAGCGCCACCGGGAGACCGCTGTGCAGCAATTCGATTTAATCGTGATCGGTTCGGGGCCGGCCGGCGAAAAGGGCGCGGCCCAGGCCGCCTATTTCGGCAAACGCGTCGCGCTGATCGAACACGATCCCCTGCTGGGCGGCGCTTGTGTGAATACCGGCACCATTCCTAGCAAAATCCTGCGCGAATCCGCGCTGTACTTTTCCGGCGTGCAGCAGCGCGGGCTCTACGGTGTCGATTATTCGCTGAAGGAAGGACTGACCGTAGAAAACTTCATGCATCGCAAAGATGTGATCGTCGAAGCGCAGCGCCAGAAAATCCTGCAGAACCTGGTCGCGCACGGCGTGGAACTGATGCGTGGCGTGGCTTCGTTCGAAGATGCCAATACGATTTCGGTATGGCGGCCGGGTCATGCGGCCGCCAGTGTTCGAGCCAAGGTGATCTTGATCGCCACTGGCTCCACGCCCCATCGCGCGCCGGAAATTCCTTTCGACGACGAAATGATTTTTGATTCGGACTCCATACTCGGGATGGCTTCGATTCCGCGCAGCATGGCGATTGTGGGCGGTGGAGTCATCGGCTGCGAATATGCGTCGATTTTTACTGCGCTGGGCGTCGAGGTGGCGCTCGTCGATGGCCGCGACCGCGTGCTGCCCTTCCTCGACAGCGAAATCTCGCAATGCCTCCGCGAACGCCTTACTCAGCTCGGCGTTAATTTCTATTTGGGCGAACGCACCACCCAAATCGAACGGACGCCGAATGGTGTCCGCATCGCGCTGCAATCCGGAAACACGCTGGCGGTGGAAACGGCGCTGTTTGCCGCGGGTCGCCGCGGCGCCGTCGATCAATTGCACCTTGAAAAGGCCGGGGTGACGCTGAACAAGCGCGGTTACGTGGAAGTGAACGAGCATTACCGCACGGGAATAGACGGCGTGTATGCCGCCGGAGACGTCATCGGCTTTCCCGCGTTGGCGTCCACCTCGATGGAGCAGGCCCGAATCGCCGTCTGCCACGCCTTCGGTTTCGAATACAAGAAACGTCTCGCCTCCATGCTGCCGATGGGCGTCTATACCATTCCGGAAATTTCTGCCGTCGGGGAAACCGAAGAAAGCTGCAAGGAAAAGAAAATTGACTACGAAGTGGGTCGCGCGCACTTTGCGAACAATGTTCGGGGCCAGATCGTCGGCGATTTGTCCGGGATGTTGAAATTGATTTTCCGGAAATCCGATCGCCGCTTGCTGGGCGTGCAGATCATCGGCGATAGCGCCACCGAACTAATCCATCTCGGCATGATGGCGCTCGAAGCTGAGATGTCGCTCGACATCTTCATCGAATTCGTTTTCAACTATCCGACGCTTTCGGAAATGTACAAATACGCGGCCTACGACGGGCTGGGAAATCTCGCCGGGCACAAAGTTCGCGAAGGTTAGCCTCAAAATGTGCTTCACCTTGCAGACGCGGAATTTTATTGCGTTGGGTTTCGCGGAAATTTCAAGAACGGCAGCCTGACACCTTCAATCACAATCTGATCCGCGCGGATTGAGGGATCCGCTTCAAATCCCGCCGCCCCGCCCGCGGTCACGAAGTCGTCCTGATCCACGCCGTCGCCGCTCACGCCCAGCCCTCCCACCAAAACTCCATTCTTGTAGAGCGGCTCGGAGCCCGGGAAAAAAACGATGCCACTCTGGTTTACCTTCGGCCACGCGGCGCTCGGCACCTGAAATCCCTGCGAACACGGAGCAGCGACATCCATCGTGTACAAATTGAAAAACGGTCCGGGCGGAGTGCCATCGATTCCCGACGGGAAAAACGGCTGTGCGCCGAAGCCGATCGTCCGGTTGGTCACCGCCGTTCCCATCGGCACCTGATTGAGATCCGCAGCCTGGCGCGTCGAGCCGCTGAAATAAATCACGTTGCGCGCCTTGGTTGCCGCCACATCGATGCTGAAAAT
>PMHK01000011.1 GCA_003156635.1 Acidobacteriota bacterium
TTTGCGGGATGGAGTGGGGCGTGCACGGGGACCGGGGCTTGCGTGGTCACGGTGACCGCGGCGGCTGCGGTGACGGCGACGTTTACGGCGGCGAATACTTTCGCGGTGACGGTGACGAAGGCGGGGACTGGCACCGGGACGGTGACGAGCGCGCCGGCGGGAATTATTTGTCCGGAAACTTGTTCGGCGAGTTTCGCGAGCGGGACGCAGGTGACGTTGACGCAAAGTGCGGCGGACGGTTCGGTTTTTGCGGGTTGGGGCGGGGCTTGCACTGGAATCGGGGCGTGCGTGGTGACGGTGACGGCGGCGACCGCGGTGACGGCGACGTTTAATTCGACGACGAATAATCCGGTGACGATTACGGTGCCGTCGGGAGGCTCGACGACGGGGACCACCTCACCGGGCGGAACGACTTACTTTGGATTGATCATTACTTGTGCGGCGGGGCAGATGGGGACGGTGACGCTGTCGGCGACGTCGTCGACGAATTTAATTTCGGTGAATTTGATTCCGAATACGGTGGTGTGCCCGGGAGGGTCGCAGCAGGCGGTGCAGTTGCAGACTTTTTGTCAGGGGACGACGGTGACGACCGGATCGGTGCCGGGAGGATTTGGGGGCGGCGCGGGTGGTGGCGGCGGGATTGGATTAGTTTTGGCGACGATGATGCTGGGGGGATTTGGATTTATGTTCCGGCGGGAGCGGCGTGATCGGCGAGTGACGGTGGCGTTTGCGATGGTGCTGATCATGGTGGCGATGGGAATTGGGGCTTGCGGGAGTTTGCCGAAGAGTCCGACGGGGCAGGCTACGCCGCCGGGGACTTATTTTATTTCGCTGACGACGTCGTTGAATGGGCGGACGCAGACTTTGCCGAATTTTTTGACCTTGGTGGTGAAGTAGGCGGATTTTTCGGCGAAGGTTGAGGCGTGGTGCGTGGGGCGGGAATTTATTCCCGCCCTTTTTGGGTGACGCCATCCGCTCGACTTGGTGGAGTGGGAAGGATATCGAAGAGAGAGCCCTCGTCGGCGCGCAAGAGGCGTGCGCGCCTCGCTCGGGATGACAACGTGAACCGAAGCGAGAGGCCGAGGCAAAAGCAAACGCAAACGCAAACGCACCAACATAGGCAAAAGCCCCACCCTTCGCAATGACGGCGAAGGATGGGGCACCCGTAAGGGCTGCCCGCCTGACGGCGGCCGCCACAGGTGGCGGGGATCGGACGTGGGGAAGCGGTTTGGGGCGGCGGATTCGAGTGGGTGAGATTCTTTGCTGTGCTCAGAATGACGACGCGGTTTGGTGCGTGGGGTAGAGCAGCGGGTGGGCGCGGATGGATCTGGGCCCGGGCTTTATGTTTGTGGTGCGGCGGCGGCGGTGAGGTCGAAGAGGTGGGCTTGGAAGGGGTTGAGGCGGACGAAGAGGCCGGGGTTGGTTAGTTCTGCGCCGCCGCGCTGGTAGGTTACTTCGTTGAGTTCGTCGTAGAGGGTGTAGTGGGGCGAGACGAAAGTGTTTGGGGGCCAGCGGACGCGGCCTTGGGCTGGATTGCCACTTAGATTTACGGCGATTACTTTCCATTTATTCTGCCCGTTATTTTGCGAATTGGTCTGCGGGTTATTCTGCTGGCGCCATTCGTAGACGAGCAGGTTGCCTGATGAGTTGTCTCCTTCCGGTAGTACTTCGAGTGGATTCCATTCTCCCTGGTGAAAAACTTCCTGTTTCGTGATTTCCAGAATTTTCTGGAACAAGGCGGAGGCGAAGGGGTCGACGGGTTCGTCGGCGGGGAGGCGGAGGGTGATGGGGAGGCGGATGCGGCGGCCTTCGAGTTCACCCTGGTAATAAAAACGCATGCCGGGCAGGGTGCCCATTAAGGTGGCGTCGGCGACGAGACGGTCGTTGGGAAAAACTTCGGGGCGGCGGGGCTCGTCGTGATTTTCGAGGAAGCGGGCGAAATTATTTTGGTAGGGTTGGACCTGGTTGAGGTGATCGCGGACTTGTTGCGGATTGGCGTCGCGGACCGCGTCGTAGAGTGATTTGTCATAGGCGAAATCGAAACCGAGATTGAAGAGGCGCTGTTCGGTGCCCCAGTAGGCTTCGGCGAGAAGAGTGAGGTTGGGCGCGGCGGATTTTGCTGCGGTCCAAAATTCTTCTTGTGGTGGCGGCGTGTCGCCGAGGAGCTGGCGCCAGCCGTTCTGGAAAATATTGTTGAGCAGGAGCATGGCCATGTCGCAGCGGACGCCGTCGCAGTGGCTGGCGATGGTGCGGAGTTCGGTGAGTTGCGCGGCGCGCCCGGCGGGATGGAAATGATTGAGCTGGGCGACATCTTTCCACGGAGGGTAGTAGGGATCTTTGGCGAGGGCGATGAAGCGCGGGCCCTGCGGAGTCTGGACCGGATAGTAGAAGGATGGATTGCTTTCGTAATCTTGCTGCTGGGCCTGCACGTAATATTCGGAATGCTCGCGAATCCAGGGATGATCGAGCGCGGTGTGATTGCCGACGAAATCGAGAAAGAGTCCGAGGCCGCGGGCGTGAAGTTTATTGCGCACGCGGTCGAGAGAGTCCCAGGTGCCGATGCGCGCGTCGGGGACGTAGGCGGCGACGGCGTAGGGCGAGGCGATGACGTCGGTTGGTTTCCAGCCGGGGAGCGCGCGATCGAATTGCGCGGAATTTCCGGGATCTTCGAGCGTGATGCGGCGGGATTCGGGGCTGCGGCGCCAGACGCCCATGAGCCAGACGATATCGAAACCGAGTTCAGCGATGGAATCCCAGGTGGAGTCGGGAACGTCTTCGAGTTGGATCAGGCGGCCGAGGTCGGCGGACATGCGTTCGAGCCAGGACCACGTATTGATTTCGTAGAGATGCGGGTGGGGCTTGGGGCGAAAGGTGGAGGGGATGATTCCGGCAAGGGCCATCGTGGTGAGACTAGTGGCGGAGGGAGTGGGTGTCAATGGGACGGTGGGACAGGGGGCGGGTGGTTTTGGGCGTGGGTTCGATTTAAAGATTTAGCACAGGAGGGCACACAAATAGCCGGAGCGATCGGCACAGGCTGAGCGTTTGCGTGGCGGGACTGCGCGGGCGGAGAATTTTGTTATACTCCGCGAACTTGTGGCGAAGAAAAAGGGAGATTGGGGCTTGATGACTTTGCGCAAATTTGCGTTGGGTTTCGTGGTGGCAGGTGCGGTCGCTTGTGTTTCTGTGGCGCAGATCCCGGCGGAGGCGAGTGGCGCGTCGGCGTCAGCGCCGGTTCCGGCGGCGAAGCGCGGTTTGGCGGTGGACGATTATTTTCGGTTGAAGGAAGTGAGTGATCCACAGGCCAGCCCGGACGCGAAGTGGGTGGCGTACGTGGTGAAGACCGCGAAATTGAAAGAGGATAAAAATAACGAGCGGATCTGGATGGTGGCGGCTGGCGGGGGGACGGCGATTCCGCTGACGGCGGAAAAGGTGTCGTCGTCGCACCCGCGGTGGAGCCCGGACGGGAAATATCTGGCGTTTCTTTCGGCGCGCGAGGGTGGAGGGGGCGAGGATGAAGAGGAAGGGAAGGCGCAGGTTTGGATTTTGAATCGCGAAGGTGGCGAGGCGCAACAGCTGACCGAAACGGCGCAGGAGGTGAAGGATTTTGAGTGGTCGCCGGGGAGCGACCGGCTGGTGCTGGTTTTGCAGGATGCGTCGCCGGATGAAGTGGAGGCGGCAAAACATAAAGAGGATACAAAAGCGAAGGCGAAGCCGCGGCCGTGGGTGGTGGATCGTTTGCATTTTAAGGAAGACGAGGCCGGATACTTGAGTCGGCGGCGGACGCACTTATATGTGTTTGGAGTCACGGATAAGAAGCTGAAGCAAATTACGTCGGGAGATTACGACGATGCGGCGCCGGCGTGGTCGCCGGATGGAACGAAGGTAGCGTTTGCGAGTAACCGAACTGCGCCGGATCCGGATTTAAATTTCAATACGGACATTTGGGTGGTGGATGCGGGGAATGCGGATCAGGGAAAAACTTTGGTGCGGGTGACGACGAACGAAGGGGCGGAAGATACACCGGCGTGGTCGCCGGATGGGAAGTGGATCGCTTATACGACGCAACTGGAGCCGAAGCTTTTTGATTATTCGACGATACAGATTGGGGTATCGCCGGCGGCGGGAGGCGAGGCGAAAGTTTTGACGAGGGCGCTGGACCGGAATTCGACGTTGCCGAAATTTTCGGCGGACGGACGTTGGATCTATTTCATTGCAGACGATGATGGGACGCAGCAACTGCTGCGGGTTCCGGCGATGGGTGGCGCGATCGAGCGTCCGATCGGCGGAAGGAAAATGGTGCAGGCGTTTTCTTTGGGGAAAGATGGGAGCGTGGCGGCGACGATTGCGGATTTGACGCAGCTGGCGGAAGTGTATGAATTGCCGGCCGGCGGGGACTTGAAAAAAATCACGACGACAAATGACGCGGTGCTGGCGGAATTGCGTTTACCGGAAGTGGAGTACGTGCATTTCAAAAGCAACGACGGCACGACGATAGCGGGGTATTGGTACAAGCCGGTGGGCTATCAGGCGGGGACGAAGTATCCGACAATTTTGCGGCCGCACGGCGGGCCGGTGTGGGCGTACTACGCGGAATTTATGTTTGATGCGCAACTGTTTGCGGCGAATGGTTACGCGGTGCTGACGCCGAACCCGCGGGGGTCGTCGGGGTATGGGCTCGATTACTGCAAGGCGATTTTTGCGGACTGGGGACAGAAGGATTACGAAGACGACATGGCGATGGTGGATTTTGCGGTGGCGCAGGGGATTGCGGATCCGGAAAAACTGGCGGTGGGCGGATGGTCGTACGGGGGAATTTCGACGAATTTTATTATTGCGCAGACGACGCGGTTTAAGGCGGCGATTTCGGGGGCCGGAGAATTTTTGTACGTGTCGAACTGGGGGCACGATTTGTATTCGCGCGCGTGGGAGTACGAGTTGGGATTGCCGTGGGAGAATCGCGCGCTGTGGGAAAAGCTTTCACCGTTTAACCGGGTGACGGCGATCAAGACGCCGACGATGATTATGGGCGGAGACGCGGATGGGAATGTTCCGCTGATCAATGGGGAGCAGATGTACCAGAGTTTGCGGCGATTGGGCGTGCCGACTTTGCTGGTGGTGTATCCGGGGGAGTTTCATGAGTTTTCGCGGCCGTCGTTTATTAAGGATCGGTATGAGCGGGATTTATTTTGGTACGGGCATTATGTGAAGGGGGAGGGGCCGGCGATTCCTCCGGAGGAGAAGGCGGCGGATTAGGGGAGTGCGTGGCGCGGGGTGATGGAGGTGCGGCGACGTTCACGGCGGTGCGCGAACGGCGTCTGAAAGGCGACGCGATTCGCGCGAGTTAGAGGAGCGAAGTACAAGGGCTGCACTTTTGTAGTGCAGCCCTTAGTTTTTTGGTGAATTGCCTCGCATTCCGGTGCCCGCGCGCACCTTCCACGGGCGAACAAGCGGCGCACGTCCCGATCTATTGTTTGGTGTTGGCGTCGATGAAAGCGGCGATGTTGGATTTTAGTTTGGTTAGATCTTCCTGGTGCAAGTACATCATGTGGCCGGCGTTGTAATACTTCAGGTCGATGTTGTCGCGGAGGTGGGCGGGGAGGAAGAGGTGGTCCATGGTGTATTCGGTGGCGAAGAAGGGGGTGGCCATATCGAAGAAGCCATTTTCGACCTGGACGTGGAGGTGCGGATTGACCATGAGGGCGTTGATCAAATCGCCCTCGACGTTGGGCGGGCCGGGGAAAAAACCGGCGCCGGCGTTGTGTTTCCAATCCCAACTGCCGCCGACTTCGCCGCTGAGGGCCTGATAGGGGCGTTCCTGAACAACTTTTAGTTCTTCACGCTCGTAACTATTGAAAGCGGCGACAAAGGCGCCGAGGACGGCGGTATAGGACGGATCTTCTTCGGCGTTTTCGGTGAGGAGGTCGTAGGTGGGCATGGTGTAACGCGAGTCGTAACGGCCGGTGGTGAGGCCGGTGGTGCGTTTGAGTTCGACGCTGAATTGCGCGAGGTTGACGCGCAGGTCGGCTTTGAGCAGGTAATCTTCGCTGAGGCCGGTGAAGTGCGAGAGTTTTTTGGCGACGTCCGCTTTTTCGGCGGGAGTGATGTTGGAGCCCTTCATCAGCGCGGCGGTGAAATCGGTGGCGGCGAATTTACGGGCGTCTTGCAGGAACGCGGCGAGATCGGAGGGCGGGTCGGGCAACGCTTTGTTGATGTAGGCCGCGGCGGCGAAGCTGGGGAGAAAAAGGACGTAGGGCAGATCGTCGCCGGGGCTGAAGGCGATGGTGCCGAGATTCAGCGTGCTGGAGATGAGTACGATGCCGTTGACGTACATGCCGTCGTGGGTTTGCAAATAATTTCCGAGGGCGGCGGAGCGGAAGGTGCCGTAGCTTTCGCCGATGAGAAATTTCGGAGAGTTCCAGCGGTTGTTGCGGTTGACGTAGATGTTGATGAACTGCGCGAACATTTTGACGTCTTGATCGACGCCCCAGAAATCTTTGTTTTGGGATTTGCCGACGGCGCGGCTGAAGCCGGTGCCGACGGGATCGATGAAGACGAGATCGGTTTTATCGAGGAGTGAATTAGCGTTGTCTTCAATTTTGTATGGCGCGGGAGGGGTGGCGGCGGCGTCGGCGTTGACGACGCGGCGGGGGCCAAAGGCGCCCATGTGCAGCCAGATGGAGGCGGAGCCGGGGCCGCCGTTATAGACGAAAGCGATGGGGCGGGCGGGGGTGTCTTTCAGATCGGTGCGAGTGTAGGCGGTGGAAAAAATCAGGGCGGTGGGATCGCCTTTGTCGTCTTTGAGCATGGTGAGCGAGGCGGTGGCTTTGTAGGAAATGGATTGGCCGCCGATGCGAGTGGTGTGGTCGCTGGCCCAGGTTTCTTCTTTGGGGGCGTCGGCAGGCTTGGCGTCACTGCCCTTCATTTCGATAGGGGGCTTGGCGTCTTTGTTCGGTTCCTGGGCGTGAGTTGGAACGGTGAAGGCTAGAGTCAGGAGGGTGAGCACACTTATGCCGAAAAACTTTTTCATCATGTCTCCATTTGCGTGATTCGCGGCCCCAATTATCGCCGAGGGATTTTCGCAGGGGTGGAGGGGCAAGTCAAACCGGATGGAGTGCGGGCAACTGCAGCGCGACGAGAGATTTTCTCGTCGCGCTGCAATTCTGCGTCACGCGGAGCGCGACGGGCTGAATCGCGGTGGGGCGCGATTTAGAAGGTGAAGCGGAGGGCGAATTGGAAGGCGCGCGGGCCGCCGGAGCCGAAGAAGCCGCCGGCGGTGCTGACTGGGGAAAAGAAACTTTGGTTGAGGCCGTCGGGATTGGTGGAGGTGGGCGGATTGGTGCCGACCGGGACGAGGGAAATGTTGCGGCCGGAATAGCTGGTGTTGGTGAAGCCGCGAATGTTGACGCTGTTGAACAGGTTGAAGGCTTCGGCCATGAGGTCGAGATGGAAACGTTCTTTGACGGCGATGGCTTTCATCAGGCGCAGGTCGACGGAATTGAGCGGGCTGCGGAAATTAATTCCGTCCGGAACATTTTCCAGCGGGCCGCCGGCGTTGCACGGGGCGGGGGCGGGGCAGGAAGGCAGCGCGTTCCATTCGTCGATGATGCGATTCAGCTGGGTGCTGTTCTGCACGCTGCGGCCGAGGGAATTGCGGGCGAGGATCGGTAGACGGGCGGGCAACGATTGGCCGTTCACGTTGAGATCCGGCAGGAAGGTGTCGGCCGGGACGCCGGAGCCGAAGGTGTAGAGCGGCGCGAGAGAAAATCCCCAGGGCATTTGCAGCAATCCGTAAGCGGTGAGGCGATGGCGCTCGTCACTGGCGGCGTAGCCTTTTTCGGTTTGCGGACCTACCGTACCTTCGATCAGGTTTACGTTTTCGACTGCGGTGTAGGACGGGACTTGATCGTCGTCGGAATAATCGAGCGTCTTCGAAAGCGTGTAGCTGACGTTGAACAAATAAGTGACGGGGCCAACGCGCGTGGGTTGGTGGCGGAGGTTGACGAGCAGGCCGTCATACCAGGAGTGCGCGTTGGAAGTGGCGACGGTGACTTGATCGGAGACGCCGGTGAGCGGGTCGGTGACGGTGCAGGGCACATTGCTGCCCGGGCAGGAAATGAACGGCGAGGTGGAAGTGGTGTTGCGCAGGAATTGCGCGATGAGCTGGCGCTGGCCGAAGACGTAGAGGCCGTCGGCGCTGAGCGTCCAGTCATTGCCGAATTGCTGCTGCAGGCCGACTGAGGTTTGCTGGAACAGCGGGTGGTGGGTGTCTTTGTCGACGACGATGATGCCGACGCCGCTGGTCTGGCGCTGGCCGCTGAACGGATTGGCGAGAGTGGGGCTGCCGGGACCGAAGACCACGCCCGGAAGCGGCTGGCCGGCGGGCGTGGTGGCAAAGCAGGTATTCAGATCGGGCGGGTTGGGGTCGCCGGGAAAAGTGCAGAACGAACCGGAAAATTGATTGATGGTGAGCGCGCGATCATCCTGCACGCGTTCGTAGCCGGGGACTTCGAAAACGATGCGGTCGTAATAAATTCCGAAGCCGGCGCGGATGACGGTGTGGCCTTTGCCGAAGGGATCGTAGGCAAAACCGATGCGCGGGCCGAAATTTTTCTTGTCGGGATGATGATGGAGATCGATGACGTTGGCCAGCCAGACGCAGGGGCTGGTGGGCTGCTCGGTGAGATTCGGGCACGGGCCGTAATCGCTGCTGGTGCCGGTGGCGTCGGTATCGAAATCCCAGCGGAGGCCGAGGTTGACGGTGAGCTGGTGGGTGACGCGCCAATCGTCCTGGGCGTAGAAGGCGATGTAGCTGTTGGAAATATTGGGAATGGGCACGGGTTGAATGGGCGCGGCGCTTTTGATGGCGGCGGCGATGGGGATGTCGAGATCGTTGGGCGCGCCGGGCTGGCCGTTCAAATTGGCGAAGCCGAAGTCAGAAGTGAGGATGATGCTGCCGCTACCGAAGACGTTGATCTCGCCGAAGGCGCGGGCGTATTGATATTCGCCACCGAAATGAAAAGTGTGCTGGCCGGCGGCCCAGGTGAAATTGTCTTCGACCTGGTAGCGGTTGAGGTGAGTGCTTTGGGGGACGTTGAAATTCACGCCGTCGGCGAGATCGGGAAAAATTAATTCGTTGGTCAGGCCGAGGTCGGGATTGGTGGTGGGGAAGCTGTTGGGGAATTCGGGAATTTGGTTAAGGAAGGTGTCGTAGTGAAAGAGCAGGTTGTTTACTTTGGTGGGCGAAACGGTTTTGGTCCAACCGGTGACGAAGGAGTTGAAACGGTTGAGGGAATTCTGGCGCTCGGTGCCGGAAAGCAGCGGGGTGACGCTGGCGGCGCTGGCTGCGGCGGTGTCGGTGGAACGGTTGAAGGAATAACGCGCCATCAGGCTGTTGGTGGTATTGAACTGATAATCGAAACGGGTCGAGAAGAGGGCGTCGCGCAACGGCGCGGGCGCGTCGGTATTCAAAATTGTGTCGGTAGTGAAATCGCGGGTGCCGGTGGGGATGGCGGCGTTCTGATTGCGGTATTCAGCGGAAGCAAACCACCAGGCTTTATTGGTTTGGAGCGGGCCGCCGACGGAGCCGCCGAATTGTTCGCGATCAAAAGGCGGAGTGGGAAGGTCGCGATCGAAAGTGGCGGGGAGCGCCTGCAGGTGGCGATTGCGTTCGTAGTCGAAAAGCGAGCCGTGATAGTCGTTGGTGCCGGATTTAGTGATGATGTTGATGATGCTGCTGCCGGAGCGGCCGGCTTCGGCGGTGAAGCGGGCGGTGGCGATTTGAAATTCCTGAATGGCGTCCTGCGGAAAATTGGAGAGGGTGCCGCCGACGACTTCATCGTTGTTGTCGCCGCCGTCGACGGTGATGTTGCCGCCGCGGCCGATGCTGCCGTCGGAGCTGACTTCGAGAGTATTGGTCTTCGTGGGATCGAAATTGGGCGCGGGGCGATTGCCGGGAATTAAATAGGCAAGCTCGAGAAAATTGCGGCCGTTGAGCGGAATATTTTCGATGGTGCCGGAGGTGATCTGGCCTTGGATCATCGACTGAGTGAGCTCGACGGAGTTGGAGGTGCCGCCGACGGTGACGGTCGAGCCGACCGAGGCGACTTTGAGTTCGGCGTCGACGGTGGAGGCGCGGCCGGGCTGGAGCAGGACGTCTTTGAATTCGCTGAGGGCGAAGCCGGGGGCTTGGATAGCGACGGTGTAGGAGCCGGGAGTTAGTTCGGAGAAGACGAAGAGGCCGTCGGAGTTGGTGACGGTCTCGCGGGCGACGTTGGTGGATTGATTGGTGGCGACGATTTGAGCGTTGGTGACGACGGCGTTACCGGGGTCGGTGACGCGGCCATTGATGGTGCCGGTGGGAAGTTGGGCGCGAGTGAGCAGCGCCGAGAAGGCGATAAGGAACGCGAGAAAGGCGGAAAGGTGCGCGAATTTGGATTTCATGGACACTCCCTTTTTTTGGTGAGGGTAATTTCGCTGGAGATGGGAGGAACCGCAATAATGGAAAAATACTAGAGGCGAAAAAAGTTGGCGGGAGGTTTGGTAACGAGAAAATGGGAAATGTTTTCGCGAGTCGGAATATGCACGTCGGTTGATTTGGGTGGTAGGGCTTGGTGCGGCTGACATCGAAGAGAGATCCCTCGTCGACGCGGCAAACGCGGCCGCGTCTCTGTCGGGGGATGACAGCGGGAACCGAAGCGGAAGGCAACGGCGACGGCAGCGGCAACAGCAACGGCTGCCCGGCTAACGCCGGCCGCTACAGGCGCAAGTACTTTTGGTTTGACGAGGGTTCGGCTCGGGGATTTTGGACGCTGAGGCGAGACGGCGGCCCCTTCGTTTCTCTGGGTAAAAAGCCGCCGGAGCGGCACCCGGAAATTCAACTGCGAAGACGTGATTGCGTGCGGCGACAGCGACTTGGGTAGGAGGCTCCCACCCTTCCCAGAGGCGGGGAAGGATGGGGCACCCCGAAAGGCGAATCCGGAGCTGGTGCGCGGGCGTGGTTTAGTCCCAGACGGCGATGACGATGCGGCCTTCGTCGTTCAGCACTAGGGTCAGGCGATTGGGGTCGGTGTCGAGTTTGCGGATGCCTTCGCCGCCCTTGATTACGTGGACCGTGTTGGGTAGAGATTCTTCGCGCACGATGCTGTCGGCGTTGACGCCGGCGGGGGCGGTTTCACCCTTGGCCAAATAATATTTGCCGATGCAGTCGGCGCAGTCGCCGGGGGCGGCGGGCGCTTCCATGTAGCCGGGAATGGCGCGCAGGGTGACGCGATTGGTGGCGCCGTAGACGCGGACGCCTTTGAAGGGATGGCCGGGCTCCATGGTGAAGACCGCTTCGATCTCCGGA
>PMHK01000104.1 GCA_003156635.1 Acidobacteriota bacterium
GCGGCGCGAGCAAGAGCACCAGCAGCAGCCAACGTCGCAGCCGCCGCGGCATCGCGTAACGGGCGGGCAACGGGTATCCTTTCATATGCATCCACATGCCCTGGGGTGAGCGGCGGCATTATTCCAAATTCACCGGAAACGGTAAAGCGGTTTGCGGAGCGGCCCGATTCGCGCCTCACTTTTCTTGGCTAGGGGAGATGTGCGTTGACACGCCGCAAGCGTTTTGTTATTCAAATAGTTTCGTTTTACGAGCCAAAGGTTCGATGTGGAGCAGACTCCCTCCGGCCGGGCGCATCCGAAAAGAAATCATCAAGGTGATATGAACACATCGAAGGTGTTTGCCCGAATGAAGAACGTTTCATCAAATCAGAATTTGAGCATCATGCGGACCGATCGCAGGTTCGACTTCCTGCGAATTTTGCCNNTTTCGCCGGCTGCGGCGGGGGCAACAGTATGATTACCATCCAAGTCTCGCCCCCCGGTCCGATTTCGATGGACGAAGGCCAGACCCAAATCTTCGTGGCGACCTTGGGCCTCGACACCGGAAACAAGGGTGTTACTTGGACGCTGACCGGCACCGGCTGCGCCGGGACCGGTTGCGGCATGATTACCAGCACCACCGCTCCCCAAATCACCTATACCTCTCCGACCGGGCTGACCGCCGCGCAGGTCGTGAGTTTGGAGGCCGTCTCCAACGGCAATTCCGGCGCAACGAAAACGGTCTCGATCACCGTAAATCAGGCGCCGCAATTCACCACCCTCACTTTGCCCAACGGCTCAAATGGCGTGGGATATAGCCAGCAAATCGCGGCGGAATTCGGCGTAACGCCGTACACCTTTTCGATTGTCTGCCCGCCCCCGCAAACGACTTGCCTGCCGCCGGGCCTGAGCATCAACCCCAACACCGGCTCAATCGTCGGCACGCCCACGACCAACGGGACTTTCAATTTCAGCGTGGGACTTAAAGACAATGCGTTTATGCCGTTGTCGGTTACCTCTGACCTTTTCACCGTAACGATTAACAAAACCACGCCGCTCGCGATCAATTCCACGGTCCTGCCGAACGCAACTCTGGGCACGTTGTATAACAGTGCGGTGCAAGCTTCAGGCCNNCATATTCCTGGAGCGTGCCCGCCAATACCCTGCCGCCCGGCCTCACCTTCAACACCACCAACGGGCAAATTTTCGGCACGCCCACTCAAGCGGGGGTATTCAATTTTTTCCCCACGGTAACGGATTCCTCGATTCCGCCGCAAACCGTCACCTCCCCGGCCAGCAAGCCGGTCACAATTACGGTAATTGGCGCTTCAACCTTGAAAGCCGTGACGCCCACTTTGCCCACGGCGTCGGTCGCCACCGCTTACTCCGCGAATCTGGTAGCCAGCGGCGGCGTTCCGCCCTACACCTGGAGTATCACATCGGGCCAACTTCCCTCGGGCCTGCGATTCGACGCGGCGAGCGGCGCCATCGCTGGCGTTCCGATTCTTGTCACGTCTTCTTCTTTCACCGTGCAAGTCACGGATTCCATCGGGTCCACACCGGCCTCGCAAAATCTGTTGATCACCGTGGGGACCGGCACTATCAACACCAACACGTTGTTGAACGGCTCCTACAGTTTCGTATTCAACGGCTTCGATGCGGATGGCAACGCGACCGCTGCGGGCAATTTCAGCGCGAATGGCAGCGGCGTGATTTCCAGCGGCCAGTTCGACAGCAACCGCGTTTCCGGCGAATTTTCGGCCTCGACACTGACCGGCACCTACGCCATCGGCAACGACGGGCGCGGCACCATGCAGCTGATCGGCGTCAATGCCAAAGGCGCGATGCTAACCACGAATTATCTTCTCGCCGAGCAATCGAGCGGCGACTTTCAGCTGGAAGAAAACGATACGATCGGAACTCCGCAGACCCACGGCGCGGGAATCATGAGGTTGAATTCGTCTAGCAGCCTGGGTCCCACCAACTTCAACGGGAACTACGCTTTCGAATTTCTCGGCCGCGATATCAATGCCGCGCCCGAGGTGATCGCGGGCGTGGTGCACACCAACGGAAACGGGGTCTTCGGTCCCGGCACGATCGACATCAATGACGCGGGGACCTACAGTCCCGCGGTGACCCTCAGCGGTAATTTTCAATTCAGCGGAAGCAACAATAAGGGGCTGGCTGTTTTCACTTATCAGCTTCCAACCTCGGCACAGGTCACGGCGGAGTACACCTATTACATGGTCTCGCCTTCGGATCTCTTTTTGGTCGCCATCGATACCACCGACAGCACGCATCCGCGCCTCGCCGGCGAAATGCTGCTGCAGCAAACAAGTGTGGTGTTCGATTCCACCGCCCTGGACGGAATCAGCGTGGCTACCGGCAGCGGCTTGAACGGCAGCAATGCTGACATTTACGCGGGGCTGCTGACCGGCGACGGCAACACCGGCGCAGCGTTCGTCTTCGATGAAAATAACGGCGGCACGGTGACGACCGCCCAGAACGGTTCCGGCACATTCACCGCGGATCCCAACACCAACGGAAGGATTCAGTTCAGCGGAGTGGGCGCCGAACCCATGGGGCAGAAAATTGCCGTGGCCTATCTGACCGGACAGAACCAGGGTTTCACCATTGGCTCGAATCCAGAAGTGTCGTACGGGCGGCTCGACGCACAAACCAGCGTTGCACCGTTCACTCCAGCGTCCTTGAAAGGCGGCTACACACTCGGCGCGCCCTCCACTGAGGACAGTCTGGCGCTGAATGTCATCGGGCAGATTAATTCGCCCGGGCTTGGCTCGTTGACCGGAACCATCGACGAGGTCGACAATGACGGGACCGCCCACACCCAACAGAACCTGGTGGCCAACTATGGGATCACTCCGACCGGCCGCGGAACGATGAGCACCAATTCGCCGTTCGGAATCCCGGCGAATATCATTTACTACATTGTTTCGCCGTCAAGTTTCCGGGCCATCTCTGGCGACAATGGCGGAACGACTCATCCTTTCATCATGTACTTCGATCACTAGACGCTGCGAGTTGGAAAAATGGGCGAGGAGGAGCCGAGACTTTACGGCTACTTCTCGCCTTTTTTCTTTTCTACCAGTTTCAACGAAGCGGAATTGATGCAGAAACGCAGCCCGGTGGGATTCGGGCCGTCGTCGAACACGTGGCCGAGATGCGCGTCGCACTTGCTGCACAGCGCTTCGGTGCGCGTCATTCCGTAGCTGGAATCGCGCTGTAACTCGACATTTTCGGCGGCGATCGGCTGATAGTAGCTCGGCCAGCCTGATCCCGAATGGAATTTCGCGTCCGAAGCAAACAGCGGCTGGCCGCAGCACACGCAGACGTAGGTTCCTTCCGTCTCCGTGTCCTCATATTCTCCGGTGAAGGGCGGCTCCGTTCCCTTCTGCCGCGTCACGTAAAATTGGTTTGGATCCAGCTTGGACTTCCACTCCGCTTCGCTCTTTTTTATTTTTTTGGTCATGTCCCTAGGTTACACCAACGGGAATCCTCTGGCGCGGGGTGCCACGCAGTCATCGACCGGCCGCAGCGCCGCAGCGCGTGGTCCAGCCCCGCGCCGAATCGTCAGCTATACTGGATGTGTTGGCGCGAGATGCTCCGGGAGGCGATTTGAACGAAGTATTCATTTGCGACGCGGTACGGACGCCCTTTGGCCGCTTTGGCGGAACACTTTCGACGATTCGCACCGACGATCTTGCGGCGCTGCCGATGCGTGCGCTGATGGAACGCAACCCCGGCGTGGATTGGAGCGCCGTGGACGACGTGATTTACGGCTGCGCCAACCAGGCCGGCGAGGACAATCGCAATGTGGCGCGCATGGCGCTGCTGCTGGCTGGTCTGCCCCAGGAAGTTCCGGGCGCCACGATTAACCGGCTATGCGGTTCCAGCATGGACGCCGTTGGCCTTGCCTCTCGCGCGATAAAATCTGGCGAAACGGAATTGATGATTGCCGGCGGCGTGGAAAGCATGACCCGCGCCCCGTTCGTGATGGGCAAAGCCGATTCGGCGTTCAGCCGTTCTGTCGAAATTTTCGATACGACCCTGGGCTGGCGGTTCGTGAATCCAGCCATGAAGGCCAAGTACGGCATCGACTCCATGCCGGAAACCGCCGAAAACGTGGCCGCGGAGCATCAGGTGAGCCGCGCGGACCAGGATGCATTTTCGTATCGCACCCAGCAGCGCTGGGCGGCGGCGCACGCCTCGGGATTCTTTAAACGCGAAATTGTTCCGGTGGCGATTCCCCAGAAAAAAGGCGATCCGAAAATTTTCGATACCGATGAACATCCGCGTCCCGATACCACGCTGGAGGGCTTGGCCAAATTAAAGCCGATCGTAAAACCAGATGGCACGGTAACGGCGGGCAACGCCTCCGGCATCAACGACGGCTCTTGCGCGATCCTCCTCGCCTCCGCGGCTGCCGTGGCGAAATACAAACTCACGCCGAAGGCGCGGATCTTGGGCACGGCGGTAGCGGGCGTCGCGCCCCGTGTGATGGGTTTTGCTCCCGCGCCAGCCACGAAAAAACTTTTGGCCAGAACAAATCTGAAAATGTCACAAATGGATGTCATTGAATTAAACGAAGCATTCGCTGCGCAAGCGCTGGCGGTGACCCGCGATTTAGGCTTGCCCGACGATGCGACAAACGTAAATCCTAATGGCGGCGCGATTGCCATCGGCCATCCACTGGGCGCGAGCGGCGCGCGCTTGGTGACCACCGCGATGTACCAGTTGCACGCCACCAATACCCGCTACGCGCTTTGCACCATGTGCATCGGCGTGGGCCAGGGCATCGCCACGATCATCGAGCGTTGCTGACCAAAATGAATTCCGCCACGGGCCGCGTTCCGCTCACTCCGGTTGGTCAAAACCATCCGGTGGCGAGTCTCGACCGGGTCTCCAAGGAATACCGCAGCGCGGGCCAGCCGGTTCGCGCCGTGGACGGCGTGTCCCTCGAAATTTTCCCCGGTTCCTTCGTCGCCCTGGTCGGCCGCAGCGGCTGCGGAAAATCGACGCTGTTAAATCTGGCGGGCGCGATGGATTTCCCTACTTCCGGTGAAGTTCGGTTGGATGGCGTAGCGACTTCGTCGCTCGATGACGCCGGGCTCACGCGGCTGCGGCGCGAAAAAGTTGGTTTTATTTTTCAGTCGTTTCAATTGCTCCCGACATTAAGCGTGATCGAAAACGTCGAACTCCCTTTGTTGCTCGCCGGCGCACCCGGCGCGCGCGAGGCTGCCAAACTCCGGCTCGATTGGGTCGAACTCGAATCCTACGCCGCCCGCCTTCCCCACCAGCTCTCCGGCGGCCAAATGCAGCGTGTCGCAATCGCTCGCGCGCTGGTGCATGAACCCAAATTGTTGCTCGCCGATGAACCAACCGGAAATCTGGACACCGTCACCGGCAATTTGATCCTGGCACTGTTGCGGCGAATTGCCACCGAGCAAAACACCGCGATCCTGATGGCGACGCACAGCAGTGAAGCGGCGGCGCTGAGCGACGTAGTCGTGCACATGCGTGATGGCCGAATCGAACAGATCCTCCAGCATTGAAATGTCGCGCCTGACTTTATTTTACCGTTTGATCCTGCGCCCGTTGTTTCGCGAACCGCTGCGTACGGCGCTGACGGTCCTCGCGGTCGCTCTCGGCGTAGCCGTCGTCCTCGCGATTGATCTCGCCGGAAATGCCGCCGCCGGATCTTTTCGCTCGTCGATCGAAACGCTGATGGGCGATTCCGACCTGGAAGTTACCGCCACCGGCGGCTTGCCCGACGCCGTAGTCGGAACACTCGCCACGCTGCCCTACGCGATCCGCGTTCGCCCGCGCATTCAAGACTTTGTCACCGTGGTCGCCACCGGCCAGACCGTTCCCCTGATTGCTATCGATTTGATCGGCGAATCCGCCGACCAGCAAATCATTACCGTGGCGAGCGGCGAAGAAGCCCTGAAATATCCCGGCAACCTCGACGGGGTTTGGCTGGGCTCCAGCCTGAACGCAAAAGCGGGTTCGACGATTCGCCTGCTGATCAATGACCATGTGCGCGATTACACCGTGCGCGGAGTCTTCGACGATTCCGCCGAAGGCGGCGCGATCGTGGTCATGGATATTGCCGTGGCCCAAAACGAACTCGGCCGCACGGGCCGTGTCGATAGCGTGTTGTTGAAAGTTCCGGACTCTCCGCCGCTTGCCGAATGGCAATCGCGGTTGAGCGGCGCGTTACCCGCGGGCGCGATGGTGCGGCCAGTTGGCAGCCGCACCTCGGAAAATCAGCGAATGCTCGCCGCCTTTCGCTGGAATTTGCGGGTGTTGAGCTACGTCGCGTTGCTGGTCGGCGGTTTCTTGATTTACAACACCATCTCGGTTTCGGTGGTACGCCGCCGGCCCGAAATTGGAATTGTCCGCGCGCTGGGCGCAAGCCGTCGATCGGTACTCGCAGCTTTTCTAGCTGAAGCCGCGTGTTTCGGTTTTGCGGGAGCTGTGCTCGGATGTGCGCTAGGACGCGTGTTGGCCACGGGCGCCCTCAAATTGTTGTCCGCGACGGTACAGGCGCTCTACGTGAGCAGCCGGCCCGGCGCGATCGAATTGACGCCTGCGTCGCTGGTCATCGCGCTGCTGATTGGCGTGGGAATGTCGGTGATTGCCGCGCTCCCACCGGCGAGCGAGGCCGCGCGCGTTTCCCCGATGGAGGCCATGTCTCGCGGGCAGCGCGAATATGCGACACGCGTACACCAAGGCCGCGACATGTTGATTGCGCTGGGCCTCGCCGCCGGCGGAATTATTTGCGCCGTGCCGCCGGCCATCGCCGGTAAACCTCTATTCGGCTATCTCTCGGCAATCCTGCTGATCGCCGCATCCGCGCTGGCGATTCCGGCCGTCGCCGACGGCCTACTGCACACTTCGGCGCACGGGCTGCAGAAAATTATCGGCGTGGAAGGATTGCTCGCCTCACGCAGTTTGATTGGATCGCTGCGCCGAACCTCCGTTCTGGTGGGCGCGCTGTCGACCGCGATCGCGATGATGACGTCGGTCGGAATCATGGTCGGCAGCTTCCGCCAGACGGTTACGACCTGGATGAACGATCAGCTGCAGGCCGATCTGTATCTGCGGCCGGCTGGAAATCCGGCCTCCGACCAACATCCGACGATTCCAAATGAACTCGCCGACCAACTCGCGAAACTTCCGGGCGTCGCCGGCCTCGATCGCTTTCGAGCGTACGAGTTCAGCTACGAGGGCTTGCCCGCGACTCTGGGCGCGGCCGATTTTCACGCGGTGCAACCATTTCGCAAGTCGGCGTTCTTGTCCGGGCGCAGCGCATCCGACGTTTACTCCGACTTGCAGGGAAATGACGCGGTAGTAGTCAGCGAGCCCTTCGCGCACAAGCATCATTTACGCCGGGGAGATTCCATCACGCTTCCGCTAGGCGATCGGCGCGTACCATTTCACATCGTTGACGTTTCGTACGACTACGCCAGCGAGGCGGGCTACGTCGTGATGGATCGCGCGACGCTGCTTCAGTATTTGCCCGATCCCGATCCTTCCAATCTCGCGATTTACGTTGCGCCGGGTTTTGACCTCGAGACCGTGCGGGCCGAGGTGCAAAAAACGATCGCCGGACACGACATCCTGATTTTTTCCAATCGCAATTTGCGCGCCGAAGCGATTCGCATTTTCGACCGCACCTTCGTCATTACTTACGCTCTCGAGGCAATTTCTATCGTCGTGGCCGTAATGGGAATTGCCGGAGCGTTGCTCGCGCTGGTCGTCGATCGCCGCCGCGAATTTGGGTTACTGCGGTTTCTGGGCGCCGCAACTTCACAGATTCGAAAACTGATTCTGGTCGAAGCGGGGCTGATTGGTCTGCTGGCGAATCTGGTCGGATTCGTTTTGGGTCTCGCGCTTTCTTTCATCTTGATTTACGTAATCAACAAGCAGTCGTTTGGTTGGACCATCCAGTTCCATTGGCCCGCCGCGATTCTGGTCAGTTCGCTGGCCGGCGTGTTTCTGGCTACGATCCTCGCCGGCCTGTATCCTGCGCGCATCGCGATTCGCCTCAATCCCATTGAGGTCGTGCATGAGGAATAAACTCGTGTGGCTGGTTTCGTGCCTGCTGCTGAATCCACTGGTGATGCAGTATCGCAGCGCCGTCCCCGGCTACCATTACGAATTTCCCCGCGATAATTTCAACCATCCCGATTTTCAAACCGAGTGGTGGTATTACACCGGAAATTTGCGGACGGCCGATGGCCACGAATTCGGCTTCGAACTCACGTTTTTCCGCGAAGCGCTGACTCGCGAAGCGCAAAAAGCCTCCGACTGGTCCGCGCCGGATGCGTTCGTGGCTCATCTGGCATTGAGCGATATCAGCGGCGGCAAGTTCTACCATCGCGAACGATTAAACCGCCCGGGGCCCGGCATTGCTGGAGTGAATGCCGAAACCGGCCGCATCTGGAATGGAAACTGGCAGATCGACTGGAAAGGTAACGCCCAGAATTTACGGGCGATCAGCGACCAATTCGGCTTGCAGCTGGCCCTCGAATCGCAAAAGCCTCCGGTGATTCACGGAATCGATGGAATCAGCCAAAAATCTGCCGGAGCCGGGCACGCTTCGCATTACATTTCGCTTACGCGTCTGACGGCCAACGGTGACATCGACTTGGGTGGAAAAAAATTCGCCGTCGCCGGCACGGCGTGGATGGATCACGAATTCTTTACGCAGCAACTCGGCGGCGGGCAAGTTGGCTGGGACTGGTTCAGTTTGCAGCTCGACGACCACACGGAATTAATGCTCTTTCGTTTGCGACTGAAGGACGGTTCGATCGATCCTTTTTCCTCCGGAACCTACATCGACGCTGCGGGCCAAGCCACGCACCTCGCGCAGAAGGATTTCAGCTTGCACCCGCTTGGCGATACCTGGAAAAGCGATTCAACTCACGCCATGTACCCGATTCGCTGGCGAGTGACCGTACCGTCGCTAAAATTAATCGCCGACGTCGCCACTCCGCTGCGGCAGCAGGAACTCGCGGGAAATACCGGCTGGTCGCCAAACTATTGGGAGGGTGCGATTCGCCTGACCGGAACGCGAGACACGGCACCAATCGCCGGAGTTGGCTATCTGGAAATGACAGGTTATGACCGCCCCGTACCGCTGGGTCAGCCTCTGGCTGAGCCCCTTCCCGGTTCTTCGAATCGCTAGTTCTATTGGGCCTCGCTCCACGTCTCTGTCCTGAATCCGCTTTCGGTTCTCGTAACAGTTTTTTCGGCGTTCCTCTCCACCTGTGCAAAGATTGGGCTGCAATTCCAATATCAGGAGTCACGCATATGTTCATATCGAAGACCTCGCGGTGGATGCTTTTGTCATTTCTCCTGTTAGCGGTCCCGGCAATGGCCCAGGAAAATCCATTGTCCGCAGTCACCGCGCAGACGAAACCACCGGAGCCGGCCAAGCCGGTCGATCCGTTGGGTCGCACCAATCCACGCAGTACGGTGCTAGGGTTCTTACAAGCAGCCCAATCGGCGCAGCCCGATTCCGCCGCGCAATATTTCCAGGCGTCGCGCAGCCGCCGGCCCGCCGACGACCAAAAAATCGTTCATGAACTCAAGGCGCTGATGGATCGCGCCTTCGTCGGCAACATCAATCGCATCACCGATCTTCCCGAAGGAACTCCGCAGGAGGGTCTCAGCGCGGCGCAAGAGCGCGTCGGAAAAGTGGAAGTGAACGACGAAAGCGTGGACCTGATTCTTACCCGAGTCACCGACCCGGTGTATGGACCGATCTGGGTTTTCTCCAACGAAACGATTGCGCAGCTGCAGGAACTGTCCGGACAGCTTGAAGCGCAGCAAGTGGAAACGAGGCTCCCGCAAGTTCTGGTCCGAAACGTTTTTCTGGGCCTGCCCCTGTGGCAATGGATTGCCATCCTGCTATTGATTCCGATCGCGACCGGCGCAGCTTGGCTGTTCATTCAATTGGTCCGGGCGGTTCGTTCTATTTTCAGTTCCATTCGCGGCCGCCAGCTCGATTACAAATTCGGCAGCGCGGCGTTTGGACCGAGCCTCCTGATCATCGCCACTGTATTGCACGCGGTTGGCATGCGGTTCGTCGGGCTTCCGCTGCTGGCGCGTCACTATTACGGCCAGGCCATTCTGGTATTTTTTCTGATCGGGCTGACCTGGCTTACGGTGCGCATCATTGAGTGGTCGGGTGAGCGGCTGCGGTATCGGGCCATCAGCGCCGGGCGCGCCGGGGTCGGATCGCTGATGTTGCTGCTCCAGCGCATGGTGAAGGTCGTAGTCATATTTGCCGGCGCGGTTCTGGTTTTGAACACGGTGGGATTCAACCTGACCACCGTGCTGGCCGGCGTCGGAATCGGCGGTATCGCCGTGGCCTTCGCGGCGCAGAAAACGCTGGAAAATCTTTTCGGAGGCGTATCGGTTCTGGGCGATGAGGCGATTCGCGTCGGCGACGTTTGCCGCTTCGGCGCCACCGTCGGAACCATCGAGGACATCGGCCTGCGTTCGACTCGGGTCCGAACCGTCGAGCGGGTGGAACTTTCGATTCCTAACGGATCCCTCGCCACCATGAATATTGAAAACCTGTCCCAGCGCGACAAATTTCTGTTCAACAATACGATTGGTCTGCGCGGCGATTCCACCCGGGACCAGCTGCTCTTTTGTCTGGCGGAAATCCGCAAACTGCTTTATGCCCATCCGAAAATCGAAGCAGATGGCGCACGCATCCGGCTGGTCGGCTTCGGCGTAAGTTCTTTTGACCTCGAGATTTTCTGTTACATCAAGACCACCAACGCTGCCGAGTTCATCGCCATTCGCGAAGACATCCTGCTGCGTATCATGGGAATCGTGGAATCCTCTGGAACCAGTTTCGCGAATCCGGCGCGAACCGTTTATTTCACGCGCGACCCCGGAATGAACGAGAAGGATACGGAGCAGGCGGCCAAGACGGTTGAAAAATGGCGCGAAGACAAAACTTTCCCCTTCCCCGATTTTCTGCCGGCTGAAATCTCCAAACTCCGCGGAACAATCGAATATCCTCCGGCCGATTCGGTGCTGGCCGCGAAAGACAATGCTTCGAACGCGTCAGGTTCGAAATTTCGCCCGGAATAAATTGCTGGAGCAAAAAAAAGGCCAACCAAGGCAAATATCTTGGTTGGCCTTACATTTTTCGAGGCGAAAGTAAAAGTTCCGACCGGATCGCTTTAGATTTTCGGAACGTCGATTCCCAGCGCGGTCGCCAGGGCGATCGCGTGGTCCTGTTCGTCCAGCAGAATTTCCCGGATGTGCTCGCCGACCGCGAACTCCTCCAGTTCTTCGCACTGATCCACGCGCGTTCGGTAGTTCTGGATCGTCGTGGTTTCATTTTCCAGATCGAACTGAAGCATTTCTTTGGCCTTCTTGGAAGTTCGGACCGGCTTGGGCGCGGCGACCGGATCGCCGCCGAGATAGTCGATCTGGTTAGCGATGATCAGCGCGTGCGCCAGTTCTTCGTGCGCATGCTTCTCCAACTCGCCGGCGATGTTCATGTACTCCGCGCCTTTCAAAACCTGCGAATAGATCACGTAAGAAATGATTGCCTGATACTCTCGCGCCAAATCTTCGTTGAGGCCCGCGATCAACTGTTCGCGTGTAACTTTGGAGGTTTTTTCGCCGTTCTTTTCTTGCTTCATTCGTTTCTCCTGGATTATGAAATTTCGAAAGGGGACCACGGAGACTTACGGTGCCAAGATGATGCTACGACGACCAAAGACTAAGCAGCACAAAACAACAGAAAGCCAGCCGTTCTTACCCGGCTGACCCGTTGCAGCAAATGTCCTTACCAGTGCCTGGGAAGCGCGATTAAGAGTTCTTCGCGGTTCGATAGGCTTTCTCGGCCTGATCCGCGGCGTCTTGCACGTGCGAGCGCACGTCTTCGGCAGTCTGCTGCGCGCGGCGAGCCCACTTCCGGCCAGTGTGCCGAATCTGATCCACGCCATCCCGCGCGGTGCCCACAGCTTGGTCCAAACCATCCTGCGCCGTGCCGATCAAATAATCGCGGGTGTCCTCGCCCGATTGCGGAGCGAACAACACGCCCAACGCCGCGCCTACGCCAATTCCGATCATGAACGCTGAAATTGTTTCCGGCCATCGATTCCTGCTCATTTTCATCCTCCCACTAAAATTTTACGATCGTAAAACCGGAGGAGGCGGTTCCCCGCCCCCTCCTTTGAATTTTTTACCGCGTGCCTGCCGCGCGACCCATCGGAGGCACTTCTGATGATTTCGAGCTGGCTTCGCCCGTGGACGAAATGTCTTCGGCGCCCATGCCCTTCATGATGTCCTTGGCGCGTTTGATTTCATCCGAAGTGTCGCAGTGCACCGACAAAAGAATACCACCTTTCGCGATGCGACCTTCATAGCGCTTGGCTTCGTACTCGGGGATGCCCATGCCGATCAGCGCGCCGGTAAATCCGCCCACTGCGCCGCCAACACCCACGCCGGCCAACGCGGCCATGATTGGTCCCGCGGCGATGAGCGGGCCCACGCCCGGAATCGCGAGCGCGCCAATTCCGGCGAGCAATCCAAGCGCGCCGCCCAGCACTGCGCCGGTTCCCGCTCCGGCGGTTGCGCCCTCTGGTGCTTTCGTCGCTTTCTCTGTGCCGATCTGCTTGGTCCCCAGATTTTCGGGCAGAAGCGCCGAAATATCCGAAGCGGAGAAGCCGGACTTCACCAGCGAATCGGTGGCGTTATCTGCACTGGCCACCGTGGTAAAAATTCCAAACACTGCCGTCTTCTTATTATTTCCCATGATGTGTGGCTCCTTTTATGTCTTGGTCGTTCTCATCGTTCGTTCGCCTCAAAACTTCGAATACCCAACGGTTACTTCGACGGCGCTACCGTCAACAGGTCGGTGACGTTGTCCGCGCCAGCAATCGCCGCGGCCTTGGCTTCGATGTTCGATTTCTCTTCATCGGAACGCACCGGCCCCTTCAACGTCACTTTTCCGTTCTGGGTAATAATCTTGATGTTGTGCGAATACGTCGAAAGCGTTTTGTCTTTCACGATGGCGCCGCGAATCTGCTGCGACGTTTGGCGATCGGCCGGGTTCATCTTCTGATGATCGGCGGTCATGGCGCCCGTGTCCTGATCGCCCTGGTTGGTTTTGGTGTTGTCGGAAGCGGGCTGCTGACCACTTTGAGGTAGTCGGGCTGCCCCGAGCGAAGCACTGAAAATCAAAGTCGCTCCCATTATGGAAAGTTTGTACGCCAGGCTTTTCTGAGATTTCATGATTGGTGATCCTCCCTGCCTAAAATTTCGCCGCTGCCGTTAGAAATTGTGCGTCGATGAAGATGATGTAGTTGTATTCGTTCGGCGGTAAAGCTTGCTGATCAATAGTCTAGGAATCGCCCGCAGCGGAACATCGGGTAAACGGAGTAGTTAGCCGCCAAGCTTGCCTTAGTCGAATTATCGTAAGGACTTAACAACGCCTATTTCAGTGCTCCGGAAGCTTCTGTTCCAGCTCTCGCGCCAGCTGATGAACGTCCGTCGCTTTCGCGAAATCTTTCACTTCTTTCTTCTCTTCCACCACATTCACGCCGAGATGCTGGCAAATTTTTTGCTGCATCTGCAGCAAAGTGGTGAGTTCCTGCTCGGCCAGCATGCTCACCTGCAAATCGAGATGCGCGCGTCTTTCGGCCTGCCGCGCCATGCGGTTCTGGCTGATCAAAACGAATATTGTCAGGAAGACGGCCTCGGTGGAGACCACCACAGACAAGACGCCAAAAGGAAACGGATCAAATGGTTTCACTCCGCGAACCAGGCCCAGATTTATCGACATCCACACGCCGATAAAAGTGAGATGCAGCACGAGAAACAGGAAACTGCCCGCAGACCTCGTAATCGCATCACTGGCGCGTTCGGTCAGAGTGCGTCCACGCAGCGCGTCCTCCTCCAATTTCGCGATGGCCGCGATATTGAATTCGGTGGGGTGCACACTTGCAGCTGTTTTTGGATCGAATATCATTGCTGGAAGACTCTTCGCGGGAATCAGGTTCTGGTTACCACCAGGCAAGTAATGTCGTCGTGCTGGTCGGCCGCGCCCACGAAGTCGTCCAGGTTTTTCATGATTCCCGTCAGCGTAGCGGACGCCCGTTCTTCGATTCGTGGTTGCAGCAGCGCTAGCAATCGCGATTCGCCAAACTGCTCCCCGCGTTCGTTGCGCGCTTCGGTCACGCCGTCGGTGTAGATCACCAGCAGTTCGTTCGGCTGCAGAATGGTCGTGCCCGCGTTGTACTTCTCATTCACTTCGATTCCCAGCGGTATGCTTTCTGATTTCAGCCGGTCCACCGTTCCATCCAGGCGCAAAAGCACGGGCGGATTGTGGCCAGCGGACAAGTAGGAGAGCACGCCCGAAGTTGGATTCAGCTCGGCGAGAAATGCAGTGGTAAATCTGCGGCCGTTCAAATTGTTCCCGCAGGCCAGGCGGTTCAAATCGGTCACCAGCTCGGAGAGCGTGCTGGGCGCGCCGGCCAACGCGCGCAGGCTGGCCTGGAAATTTGCCATCAGCATGGCTGCCGGCACGCTCTTCCCTGAAACGTCCGCCACGGCAATCAGCAACGGACCGTCGCCGGGGCGGCGAAACGCGTCGTAGTAGTCTCCGGCGACCGTATTTGCCGGGCGCGTGGCGAAGGCGATGTCGACGCCGGGAACGTCCGGCGGAACGCGCGGAACCAGCCACCGCTGAATTTCTCGCGCGATTTCAATGTCGCGTTTCATGGTGACGTGGTCGCCTAGAACCATGACCACCAGAATCAGCATGCCGATGAACGCCGCCAGCAATTCCACTTCGCGCGTAATAAAAAGGAAAGAGACTCCGACCACAGAAAGAATCGCCAAAATCAAATTGAATAGCAGAAAAACCCGGCGCGGCGGCGACAGCTTTCTGAGGATTCCGACGGAGAGCGCGCCAAAAATCTTGAACGGCTGCTTCCAGGATTTCTGCGCTTGCACCGCGTGCCAGTCCACATCCTGCTCGTACAGCCGCGAACTGGCGTGAGCTTCGGACTTAAACTGCGACCAGAGATCCTGAATTTCCATTCCAGCGGTGAGTTCGCGCCAGCCCTCTTTCGATTTCCAGAACGCGCGGCGAAAACGAGTCCTGACGCGAGACCCGAAAAGTTGAACCTTGACCCAGGAAGAGTCGACTGCAGTGCGGAAATTGCCGGCCGATGTAGTATTCACGAGTCAGCATAAATGAAATATGGCAAGCGGGTGGATACCCGAATCCGGGTATTTCCTATGCAGATCGCGGTACGTATCAGTTCGGTTGTGAGCAGTGAAAAATGCGCGACACTCGCCGGCGGTGATGATAAAGTAGAACTTACAGAAACCGAGGAAAAAATCTTATAAGCACCGCTACAGATTTTGGCTATACCCCTTGTTATCTGTTGGTTATAGACCCCAGGATTTGGCAGTCAACGTGCCCTTGGTGTAGCCGAGCGATGAAGTGCTCGATTTAGTTCGAAACACGAAACGATCGAGCAAAAAATAAGTAGTCAAAACGGAGACCCAGCCGTGAGTACGAAAGCATTCCCCAAGACGATCGAGGCGGTTCAAGACCCCGACATTCCTAGCCCTAGATGGCGCGAGCGTCTGCAAGCGCTGAAAAACGTTCCGCCGGTAATGAAATTTGTTTGGGAAGCCGCGCCGGCCATCGTGGTCGGCGATTTGGCTTCGCGCGTCGCGGCTGCTTTGGTTCCGCTGTGCGCGCTGATCATCACCCGCCACATCATCGATAACATCGTCGCGCTGCGCTCGAACGGAACTCCCCTGCCCCACACCTTTTGGTGGCTGGTCGCTGGCGAATTCGCGTTGGCGGCGTTTGCGGCCATGCTCATGCGCTTGGTGGATTTTTGCGATGTCGCGCTGGCCGAAAGATTCATGCGCCACATCAGTGTGCGCTTGATGAAGCACGCCGCGAATCTTGATTTGATGTCCTACGAAGATCCCATTTTCTACGACAAACTCGAACGCGCGCGGGTGCAGAGCACCGACCGCGTGCAAATGATCAAGATCGCCGGACGCCTGGTGCAGGAAGTGGTCACCACGGTCAGCCTGGCTGCCGGAATTTTGTTTTATGCGCCCTGGCTGCTCCTCGCGCTGGTCATTTGCGTCGTGCCCGCTTTCCTCGGCGAAACGCACTTTGCGTTTCTCGGTTATTCCATGAGTTTTCAGCAAACCCCGGCCCGCCGCGAATTGGACTACTTGCGGATGGTCGGCGGCACCAAAGAGGGCGCGAAGGAAGTGAAGTTGTTCGGCCTCGCGCCGTTCTTAGTGAACCGCTATTCGGAAGTCGCGACCGATCTATGCGACCAGACGCTGCGCGTCGCGCGCCGCAAGCTTTCCGTGGGATCGCTGCTCGCCCTGTTGGGTGTCGCGGGCTACTACGGCACCTACGCTTTCGTAATTCTGCAGACCGTTCGCGGCGCACTCACCCTGGGCCAAATGACCTTGCTGGCCGGAGCCATCGCCGGCGCCAGCACCAACATTCAGGCGGTGTTCACCACCTTTTCCGAAATCGCCAACCAGGCGCTGTTCATGACCGACTTGCTCTTGTTCTTTTCAGTTAAGCCGAAAATCTCGTCGATGCCGAACGCGCTGCACGTTCCCAAGAAAATTCATGAAGGATTTGAATTCAAGAATGTTTCCTTCCAATATCCGGGAAGCTCGCGCCAGGTTCTGAAAAACGTCAGCTTTAAGCTGGGCACCTCGGAACGAATCGCGATCGTCGGTGAAAACGGCCAGGGCAAAACGACTATCGTCAAGTTGCTCACTCGCTTGTACGAGCCCACCGAAGGCCAGATCCTGCTCGACGGAAAAGACCTTCGCGAGTACGACCTGGAAAGCTTGTGGTCGCAGATCGGCGTCATCTTCCAGGACTTCATGCGCTATGAAATGACCGCCTCGGCGAACATCGCCGTCGGCCGCATTGAAGAAATCAAAAATCAGTTCTTGATCCGCGCGGCGGCGAACAAGAGCCTTGCGGAGCACGCGATCCGCAAGCTGCCGCAGGGTTTCGATCAGGTTCTGGGCTCCCGTTTTGAAGGCGCCGTAGACCTATCCGGCGGCGAGTGGCAGAAAATCGCTATCGCCCGCGCCTATCTCCGTGATGCTCAGTTGTTGATTCTCGACGAGCCTACGGCCGCGCTCGATGCGCGTTCGGAACACGAAGTCTTCCAGCGCTTCTCCGAATTGACCACGGGCAAGATGTCGGTCCTGATTTCACACCGCTTCTCCACCGTGAAAATGGCCGATCGCATTCTGGTGTTGAAGAACGGCGAAATTGCGGAACAGGGCAAACACGATCAGCTGATCAAGACCGGCGGCGCGTATGCGGAAATGTTTGAACTGCAAGCTGCCAGCTACCGCTGAACCTTACCGAAGTAGAAAACCAAAATCCTAAACCAGCTCCTGCGGTGGCAGGGGCTGGTAGGGTTTAAAGCCCGCTCGCAACATTCCCCGCTGCGCTTCCGGATTTTTCATGAACGTATTCCACACGAAGCCCGTTCGCGCGTTTTCCGCCATGACCATCGTAATTCCGGTATCGATTCCCACCACGTCGCTGTCGTACCAATTGGTCAGCGGATTAAACGCGTCGACGAAACCGTATTGGCTCCAGGTCCCGGCGCCATAGCGGTTGTAGATATTGCGCAGCACGCGAATCGCTGGACCGGGCAGAAACGGCAGCGAGCCTCCCGTTGCACAAGGAACCACGGTCCCGTCGATCGGGCCGGTCGCGGGTGGTCCACCCCAAACCACGTAGCCCTTGGCCGAATCGGACGCCGTAATCCCCCACAGATCGTTGGTGTAGGTCGGAAACCGGTCAGACAGGCTCAAGCAAAAGCGGCGGTGAATGTCCGACGCGACGATCGAATTCTGGAAATAATCGGCGTACTTGTCGCGCTTCCCGCGAAAATCAAACCAGGCCTGCGAATACTGGTGCACGAATAAAGGCGCGTTCGAGCCGATGAATTTAATTCCGTCATACTCGAAATCAGTGCGCTTCCACGCGTCCCAGGTAGCGGTCGGCAGCGGATGCGATCCCGAGCCCAGCCCCATCAGATACATCATCATCATTTCGCTGTAGCTGTCCCAGCGATACTGCAAAAATCCGGATTCTGGGGTCCAGCCATGCGGCAGGATGCGCGTGTCTTCGGACAGCCACTGCCAATCCACTCGGTTGAAAATATCGTGCGCCAGCTGGCTGATTTCGGAATGCTGGAAATGCTGGCGGCAGGTCAAAATTCCGCACAATAATAGCGCCGTATCCACCGACGAAAACTCCGACTGCCAAAGCCTCGCGCCGGTGCTGATATTGGTCCAGTGATAAAAGAAGCCGTGTTCGTTCGGCAGCGTCTTCCACAGAAAACGCAGCGTCGCAATCACGCGCTCCCGCGCCAGCGCGGCGGTAACGAACCCGCGTTTCTCTCCAATGCACAGCGCGGTCAACCCAAAACCCGTCGCCGCGGTGCTGCCCAAAACTCCGCCCCCGGAAGCGCGCACGTTGCAACGATCCCGGACCATCCCGGTTTTTGGGTCGGCTTGATCCCAAAAATATTGAAAGCTGGCTTTTTCCAAGTCCTCGAGGAAAGCGTGGTCGCGCTCGGTCAGATATGTAGGAGGGGGCAGCTCAGGCTTGGGCGGCGCGATGATCTGCGGTTCGAGCGCGTCCGCCAGACGCAATGGTGCCAGCAGCGGCGCCGCGCACAACGAAGCGCCCGCCAACTGCTTCATCAAATCTCGGCGCGAGATGACCACTCGCCTGGATTCTTTCCTACGCACCTAATAATGTTAGACGAAGCAGACTGCGATTGAAACTATTCGCGCGCGAACCGCGATAGTCAGTTAACGGCGTGAAGCGTCGAAACTGTATCGGATATCAGCCGCAGCAACCCTCGAATGTCAAAGTTTGGGCTGTGGGTCAGCCCGAGCCTGACCATCACCAACTGCTCCGAAGGAATGATCACCAGGCGTTGGCCGAGATTTCCGGAACCGTAGAACGCATCGGCCGGCATGCCGGCCTCGATTCGATCCGCCGCATCTCCGTGGCCGCCGCGATTGGTCCACCAACCCGCTCCGTAGTCCGTGTCGAGCGTGGGTGCGGCTGAATAGTTGACCCATCCTTCAGGCAAAATACGCTTTCCATCGACGACCCCGTCACTCAGGTAGAGTTGGCCGAATCGCGCCCAGTCTCGCGCTGAAGCGAACACGTAAATCGACCCCACCGGCGTGCCGGTCGGATCGAACTCGATCGTCGCCGTAGTGATTCCCAGCTGCCCGAATAATTCGCGCTGCGCAAACTCAACCACATCCTGGGCGTGGCCTCCGACCGTGTCCCGCAGAATTCGCGACAAAATCAACGTATTGCCGCTGGTGTACTCCCAGGTTTTGTCGGGCGTCGCTTTCAGCCGGGACCGTTCCGCGAACCCGGCCATGTCCGGCTCCAGAAAAAGCATGCGCGAAACCGGATCAAATCCGCTGTCAGACTCCTCGATGGCGAGGCCAGAGGTCATGCGCAGAAGCTGATCGATGGTGATGACCCGGCGCGGGTCGGAAGCATCGCTCCAAGCCGGCACGGGCGCGCGCTGCTCAACGGAAAGCTTTCCCTGCCGCACCAGGATTCCGATCAGGGCGCTGGTCACCGATTTGGCCAGCGAGTATCCCAGAACTGGCGTGTCCGCGCCGTATCCGGGAGCATACCGCTCCGCGATAATTTTTCCGTCGTGCAGCATGACCACCGCTTTGACTCGGCGGAAGGGCGGTTGCGCTGGTTCCGCGAATGCACGATCCAGCGCAGCTTCGAGTTTCGCCGAAGGCGGCTCGATTTCCAGAGGACGGACCATAGCCGGTGCCGGTGTCTGCCGCGTTACGACCGCTGCGGCCGTGCCATCCCAGCCCGGCCCGTTAACGAGCACGCATCCAAAGCCCTCGCGAAACACCGCCCGGCTTTCGAATCGTCCCGCCCAGGTCGCGACGACTTCCCTCCTGTCGCGGTCCACCCGATATTTCAGCCGCTTCGCGAGTCGAGTCTGCCCAGGATTCGGCAGAAGAGCTTCGGCGTAGAGCTGATCGGGATCCAGTCCGGACACCAAAACTCCCGAGCACAATGTCTTGCTGACCACCGCGGTTCCCACGCGGATGCCCGGAGCCACTCGGACCACAAACCAGCCAACTGGCAACGCCACTCCGACGGCGACTAGCACCACAATGAGAATGTTTCGGGATCGGCTGGTCACTCGCGATGGCTCCTTTTCCAGTTCACAACTGGAGTCACATACGACGAAGGTTCCCCCGGAGTTCCCTGAAAGTCCAGTTTCGAATCCAGGAGCGAGGACAGGACTGAAACACCCGGGATCTCGGTCAGACACTCAACGCCCTGTAGATCCTTTGGTTTGGCTTAACTGGCGGAAGGTAGGAGGGGCCGCTCGTTCATGGGGGAGACTTGAGCGACCCCTTCTGGGGGAGAAAAACGTGGACTCCAATTGCGTGTCTTGGGGGTGAAATATGTCATCGGGCTTAACAATATGAAAATTCGCCCCTGAGTCCTATACGGCGGAAAGCGTACTTAAAGTAGGGAACTTCCTGTAGGAATCAAAGCAGCGGGTTCGCGAAAGGCGATGAGCTTTTGTTCGAATAGAAGGAATCGGTGCGGCCCAGATGCTCAACCGCCGCAATCAGCAGCCGGTTCGAGTCCGATTTCAATACCAACCCTTGGGCGCCGGCAGTCTGGGCCAACTTGGTGAGTTCGGGGACGTCGTGCAAGGTCAGGATCAATATATGTGAATCGGGAAATTCCCGGTGGATTCGGCGGGCGGCTTCGAGGCCGTTTAGGTGCGGCATGAGCATGTCCATGACCACCACGTCCGGCTGTAGTTTTTCCGTTTTTTCTATGGCCTCCAGGCCGTCCGCCGCTTCGCCGCACACCACCCAACCGTCTTGGGATTCGAGTAGCGCCTTCACCGCGCGGCGCATGTACGGTTGGTCGTCCGCGATGAGAATACGAAGCTGCTTCTCGGTCATCATAAATTCAAGCTGTGAACTGTGGCGCCAGGTTTCGCGGCGCCGCAGTTCGTGAACGTCCTAGGCCTCGATGATCTTGTTTCGAATTGCGTAGCGTACCACTTCGCTGACGCAATGGCAGTCCAGCTTGCGCATGATGTTGGCCCGATGGGTCTCGGCCGTCTTCACGCTGAGCCCCAGCGCCACCGCCACTTCCTTACTGCTCTTTCCTTCCGCCAGCAGCTGTACGATTTCCCTCTGGCGCGCCGTCAACCGGCCAGCCTTCGGCTGGGTGTCGGAAGAGGCGGCCGGACGGGCGTCGCCTTTCAGGAAACCATCTAGAATCATCTGCGCCACGCGCGAAGTGAAGAAAGTCTTGTTGCGGCGCAGCGCTTCCATCGCCGCCAGCAAATCCCGGCCCGCGTCCGTTTTCAGAATGTAGCCACGTGCCCCAGCGTCCAGCACTTCGCGAATCAACGGATCCGATTCGTGCATGGTCAGAATCAAGACCTTGGTCTGCGGCCGCATCTTTAGGATTTGCCGCGTTGCTTCCAGCCCATTCAAAGACGGCATGGAAAGATCCATGACCACCACGTCCGGCACCAGGTCTTTGGCCATGGTCACTGCGTTGCGGCCGTCGGCCGCTTCTCCCACCACTTCACACTCCCGCTGCCCTTCTAAGATTGCGCGCAATCCTTTTCGCACGATTTCGTGATCGTCTGCGATCAAGACTTTCATCGTCGCCATTCTTCCCCCCAAGTTACTGCTCGTTCTAAAATTGCCGAACCCAAAACTGCGTCCTATCGCAATCCAATTCACGGATGGGCTGCAACAACAACCTTCCTTCCCTTTGCGCCCACTTTCAGTATTCCCGTTCTGGCGAGAGCGACAATACAAGAATCGCTGTAGGAGGACCGCCAGTTCGCTTGAGAGCGGATTTAGGCCCCAAAAAACGCAGCAGAACGGCCCCGGACGGCCACCTTGGAGGGTTGCGACTGCCTACAGGAATTGCGGTGTGCGCCTACCTTCTAGTCCGTATGGCTCGGTTTGCCTTTAGCGCATAAAGTCGCTCGTTAGGTAGTGGTTTTCGCACGCGTCCGATTCGGAAATTCGAGACTTGGAAGTTCTGGAGGACCAAATGTTGCGTTACGCTTTGATTTTCTTCATTGTCGCGCTGATCGCCGGAATTTTTGGATTCTTCGGAATCGCCGCGGCGGCCGCGGGTATCGCGAAGATTCTGTTCTTCATTTTCCTCGTCCTGTTCTTGGTTTCTTTGGTTTCGGGGCTGATGAGCCGCGCGTAGACGGTCCACGTCGAACGTCAGGCTGTCGATGGTGTTCTTTTCGAAGGAGTTCGAATGAAAGGATTATCCGTAGTTGGAGTTATTTTGATCGTGCTGGCTGTGATCTCCTTCGCTTACCAGGGCATCACCTACACCACGCACAAAAAAGTGATCGATCTCGGGCCGCTGCAAGCCACCACCGAACAGCACAAGACGATTCCACTCCCTCCTCTTTTCGGGGGCTTGGCTTTGGTTGGCGGGATCGCGCTGCTGGTCGCCGGCAGTAAAGCGACCTCTTAAAAGTTAATCCTGGTACATACCGCGCCAGATTCCGAATCGCGTCATACGTTCATACTTGATTCGGAATCCGGCGTATTTTTGCGCCTCGAAATTATCCCAGTACCACTCGGAGCTGGTGCACTTTGCCGTCGTCCACCAACGGGATACTTGCCGCACCCGCCAGAATTTTACCGTCCAGCTCAGTTAACGCCACTCCCTTCGATACGCTCGACGGGTTTTCCACTTTAATTTTGTAGATCGCAGAGTGGTAGCGGAACTCCATCGTGTAGCTCGGCCAATTTCGCGGAATGCACGGATCGATCGAGAGCATCATTCCGCGCACGCGCAGGCCCAGAATCCATTCAATTCCAGCGCGATAGAGCCAGCCCGCGGACCCGGAATACCAGGTCCATCCGCCGCGGCCGACATGCGGATTTTCCGCGTACACATCGCCCGCCACCACGTACGGTTCGGTTTTGTAACGCTGCACCCGCACCCGCGAATTTGTGCGATTGATCGGATTCAGGAAACGGAACATCTCAGCCGCTTTGTCGCCGTCACCCAGCGCCGCAAAAGCGATCAGCGTCCAGGTGGAAGCGTGCGTATACTGCCCGCCATTTTCGCGAATGCCGGGCAGATAGCCTTTGATGTAGCCTGGATCGTGCGTGGTTTTGTCGAACGGCGGAGTCAACAACAATAGAACGCCCTCCGGCCGCTTCACCAGCAGTTGATCCACGGCGGCCATCGCCCGGATCGAACGCCCACGCTCAGCCGCGCCGCTGATCACCGCCCACGATTGCGCGATGGCGTCGATCTTGCACTCTTCGTTGCTCGATGAGCCCAACGGCGTTCCGTCGTCGAAGTACGCGCGGCGATACCATTCGCCATCCCAGCCTTCTTTTTCCAGCGCCGCTTTCAACCCGCTGACGTGAATCCGCCAATTCTCCGCGCGCTGATGCTCGCCTCGGGAGTCGGCGAATTTTGCAAATTCCCACATCACCGTGTGCAGGAACCAGCCCAGCCAAACACTTTCTCCCTTCCCTCCGGCACCCACCAGATTCATTCCGTCATTCCAGTCGCCAGTGCCCATCAAGGGCAGTCCATGAATTCCGACTTTTAGGCTGCGATCGATGGCCCGCGCGCAATGTTCGAAAATCGTGGCGCGCGTGGTGGAGACCCGCGGCTGGAAATACGATTCCAACTGCCCTTCCGCAAGTTCGTCGCCCTCCAGAAACGCAACTTGCTCCTCCAACACGGTCATGTCGCCGGTGGCCTCAATGAATTGATTCACCACATACGGCAGCCACAGCAGATCGTCGGACATGCGCGTGCGAATGCCGCGCCCGGACGGTGGATGCCACCAGTGCTGCACATCGCCTTGCGTGAATTGATGGGCGGCGGCCAGCAAAATTTGGTCGCGCGTAATTCCCCGCCGCGCGACGCTCAGCGCCATCACATCCTGCAGCTGATCGCGGAAGCCATAGGCGCCGCTTACCTGGTAGAAACCAGCGCGACCCCAGATCCGGCAAGACAGCGTCTGGTAGAGCAGCCAGCGATTCAGCAAAATATCCATGCTGGAATCGGGTGTCGCCACCTGCACGTTCCCCAGCGTATCGTCCCAGCGCCGCTTCACCTCTGCCAGCACCGCGTTCAGATTTTCTTTGCGGTAACGCCGCAGCAACTCGCGCGCGCGGTCGGCATTTTCGGTTTGGCCCAGAAAGAAAACGATCTCGATCTGCGCTCCCGGCTTCAAGTCGACCATGGTTTGCAGCGCACCGCACGGGTCGAGCCCCGCGCCAACTTTGCCGGAGAGCAAACCGTTGCGTTCGAGCGCCGCCGGGCAATCCGCCGAACCATTGCGGCCGAGAAACTCGGTGCGATCTCCGGTATACGAAGTTTGCTGGCTGCGGAATGCCGCGAATGCTACTCGTCCGCCGAATTCATTCTTCCACGCGCTGCGCGCCAGCAGCGCCTGCGATTCCGAATCCATCTCGGTGGTGATGTAAGGCGCGGTTGCCCGCGAACTTCCCAGCACCCATTCCACGTAGGCCGTGACGGATAACCGCCGCGTGCGCCCGGAATCGTTGCGCAAAGTGAGCCGCGAAATCTTTACGGAATCTTCCGCTGGAACGAATTGCAGCAAATCGTGGGTGATGCCATGCGAGGCGTGCTGGAACACGCTATAGCCTTGCCCGTGGNNCATCGTTGCGCATCGGCAAGGCCGTGGGCGTCCACACTTCTCCGGTCGCTTCGTCGCGAACGTAAAGAGCCTCGCCGGGCGTATCGAAAATATGGTCGTCGGACCACGGTGTGATTTGGTTTTCGTGGCTGTTTTGCGACCAGGTAAAACCTGATCCCGATTCGGAAACCAGAAATCCAAAATCCGGATTCGCGATCACATTGACCCAGGGCTCCGGCGTGCGGATTCCCTCGCCCAGAATCGTGACGTACTCCCGGCCATCCTGCGCGAATCCTCCGAGCCCATTGAAGAAATTCAGCGTCTCATGCGGCAACTCTGCGTCCGGCGGCTTCGCCGTCCGCGCCGCGCGCGGAGGCGCCGCCGGCAGCGGCTCGGTTTGCTGGGACCTGGTGATTTGCTCGACCAGCGTGCCGCGCCGGCTCAGCAAAACCGCGCGCGCCACGCTTTGAATCTGGGTGCGGATTTCCGCCGAAATAATGTCGCCACGCAGCAGAAAAATTTTCCCGCCGGTTCCACCGGCGTCAGGCGACAGCCGCAATTGGCTGCCGCGCACCAGCGCCTCCAGCGAATCCTGCAGATCCTGAATGTAGGAACTCGCCTTCTCGTTGATGATGACCACATCCGCGGAGAGCTGCTTCATTCGCCAGTACTCGTGCGCCCGCAGTAATTGCCGGATTAGCCCGATGTCATCGGAATCGTCTACCCGCGCCAACACGATCGGCAAATCGCCAGAAATTCCTTGCGACCACAGGCTTGAAATTTCCAGCGGCGTCCGGCTGAGGGTCTCGGACGACGGACGCAGCGACGAATCCACATAAAGCACGTCGTTGGCCAGCCGTTGAAACAGGATCGCTTCTTCCGACGTGATGCCCAGGTGGTTCAGTTGAACTTGCGCTTGAGTCCAGGCCAGCGTGATGGTGCGTTCAAAAGCCCGGCTATCGCGATATTTGTCGGCAAGATCGATTACTTCTTCGCGCGTCGCCGCCGCGATCGTGGAAAAAATCAGCCGCACCGTGCCACCCGGCGGAACATGAACCGTGCGCCGCAAACTGACGATGGGGTCCAGAACCGGACCGACTGTATTCGATAGCGGCCGGCCGTCCATGATCGATACCGGATTCTTCAGCGACCGCGTCCGGCCCACGAACCGCGCGCGATCCGTTTCATACTGCAGCTCGCCGACGGTTTCTCCGTCGGTGAACATCAAATGCGCGGCCCACACCGAAGCTTCGTCGTTCGCTCGTTTACGGCGCGTAGCCACCAGCGCGCCGACTTCCGGCACGAACTCCGTCTCCACAAATAACTTGGCGAACGCGGGATGCGATACGTCCGCCCCCTGGCTGGTCAGCGACAATTCCGCGTAAGAAGTCACCTGAATCACGCGCGCGCGCACGCCCAGATTGGTGATCGAAACGCGCCGCACCTCGGTATCGTCTTCGGACGAAACCACCACGTCGAGCTGGGTGGTCAGTGAGCGATCGCGGCGAATAAATTCGGCGTGGTCCTCGAAAAAGACGGCTTCGTAGCCATCCGGGTCGGCCGTAGTCGGCTGATATCCCGCGGACCAGACATTTCCGGTCTGGTCGTCGCGCAGGTAGATGTACTGGCCCCAGCAATCGCGCGTGGGATCTTCCCGCCAGCGCGTGATCGCGGTGTCGCGCCAGCGGCTATAACCGGAACCCGCCGAGGTAAGCATGACGGCGTAGCGTCCATTCGACAAAAGATGCGTCCGCGGCGTGGGCTCGTTCGGCAAGCCGAAAGTTCGAACAACTGGCGCAACCATTTCGCGAATGCGCGAGGCCGCCGAAACCTCTTCAGCCCGGGGGCGAGCAACCAGCACATCGCGCGGGGTCCGCTCCTGCAACAGTAGCTCCGTGGCCTGCACGATCGGCTCGGAATGAAATCTGGTTTTCATCAAACCGTTGGTGAGCACGTCGGCGAAAGCCACCAGCGCCATGCCCTGGTGATGGGCCATGTAGGCGTGAATGACCGCTACTTCTTTTCCTTCCGGGACGCGCGTCTTGGTGTAGTCGAGCGATTCGTAAAAACCGTACGCGCCGCGGCCTCCCTGTTGCGCGATACGTTCCAGATTTTGCACCGCAAGCGACGGTTTGATCATCGAGGCCAGTGCGGTGGCGTAGGGCGCGATCACCAGGTCTTCACTCAGCCCACGCTTCAACCCCAGCCCCGGTACTCCGAAACTGGAATATTGATAAGTGAAATCGATGTCGCGGACGTTGAACGCCGATTCCGAAATCCCCCACGGCACTCCGCGTTCCGCCCCGTACTCCACTTGCCGGAACACCACCTGCTCGTAGGTCTGGTACAGCATGCTTTCTTCAGGCGAACGCATCACCAGGGCCGGCATCAAGTATTCGAACATCGAACCGGACCAGGAAATCAGCGCCGAACCGCGGCCGACGGGCGTGAGCGCGCGGCCCAGCCGAAACCAGTGCGCCGAGGGAACTTCGCCTTTGGCGATGGCGATGAAGCTAGTGAGCCGAGCCTCCGACGCCAGCAGATCGTAACAACTCGCATCCAGGGTCCCGTCGCCGGGCCGGAACCCGATCGAAAATAATTTTCGTGGCTCGTCGTAAAGAAAGCTAAAGTCCATCCCGGAGAAAAAATTGTCCGCAGTGTGAGCCACCGCGTGCAATCGGCGGGACAGCGCGGAGACATCGTGCGCGGCGCTATCGAGCGCTGCCCCCCACGAATCAATGCGAACCAGAAGATCGTCGTTTCTCGAAGAGTCTCCCGAAATTTTGGCGCGCAATGCCGCGAGATCGCGCAGAGCTGATTCAAAACACTCCGAGGCAGTCTCGATCGTCGGCACCGAATGGAAATATGGCTCGACCNNTCCCACTCCGGTGACTTGCCTGGCGCGCTTTCGGCCAGCGCGCGAATATATTTGTCGTCCATCCGCAACATCGGAAGCAACATGCGGGCGTCCCGGAAATGACTCTCGATACCGGCACGCGCCGCCTCGGACCAAACCCGCAGTTCCGAATCGGCCGGCTCCGCGAGTTCCTGTGCCAGCGTCTGCGCCATATCCGATACCGTCTGCGCCCGCTCGCGCAGATTCACAAATCGCAGCGCCCAATCTCGCGGGCTGGCTGGAACCGGCTCCAGCATCGCGGCCAAAGCATCCACGGCATTGCTCAACTGTTTGCGGGTTACGGTGTGCGTTCTTTTTTCGTCCGGAATTGCGGCCAGCGATTCCCGCAGCAACTGGATGGCGTCACCCACTCCCGCGAACAGGCTCGATTCCACGCAAACACTTTCGGCCAAGTCGCGGCAACCGCGCCCCACCACCAGCAAATGCCCCGCCAGGTTTCCACTGTCCACGCTCGAGATGTACTTCGGTTCGAGCGGCTGCAGTCGAACCGTGTCGTACCAATTGTAAAAATGGCCGCGGTACAGTTCCATTTGCCCGAGCGTTTGAAACGTAGATTCCAGCCGTTGTACCGCTTCTTCGGTGCCGATCCAACCGAGATCGCGTGCGCACAAATTCGATAGCAGACACAAGCCGATATTCGTCGGCGAGGTTCGATGCGCCACCANNGATCTTCCTGAAAATTATCTGGCGGCAGCCAGTGATCCGGATCGGTCAGGAATTTTTCGAAGAAGCGCCAGGTGCGCCGGGAAATGGACCGCAGCGCGCGCACATGGTCCACCGAGATGGGTTCAACATCCTGCGCCACGGGCGGCAGGCTGATCCAGCGCGCGACTGCCGGCGCAGCCAGCCACAGCAGCGCGAACGGTATCGCCGCCTCGACCGCGTGGGGCCGCACGAATCGAACCGCGGCGAGCGCAGCCAGCGCCAGCACCACTCCGCCGGACATGCGCTTGTAGACGCCGGTAAATTTGAGGTCCACGGCGTGGCGCGCCTGCGCGGCCGTCACCCACTGCAGCATGTTTTTGTGCGTCACCAACACCCGAACCAACGTGCGCAGAATCGCATCGCCCATCAACCACGCTTGATAAGCCACGAACGTGAGCGTCAGCCCAATCTGCGAAACGCCGAGTGAAAGATCGGAAAGCACATTGCGCACATAGCTGCGTTTGGAGATGCCCCCAAATCGCGGGTTCAAGCCCACCAGGAACGGAATCAGCGGTGGAATGGCGATCATGGTCAGCACGAACCGCGTCCACATCCACGGCGAAACATGCGGCAGCAGCCAGCCCACCGCCATGGTCAAAAACATCGCCGGCGCCGAAAGCGTGCGGCGCAAATTGTCGATCATCTTCCAGCGGCTGATCGCCGGAATCGAAATTTTGTGTCCGCTGTGTGAGCTTTTGCCGAATCCGAGAATCCAGGGAAGCAGTTGCCAGTCGCCTCGCGCCCAGCGGTGCTGCCGCAGCGCGCCAGCCTCATAGTGCGAGGGGAATTCATCGAAGAGCTCGATGTCGGAAGCCAGCGCGGCACGCGCAAAGGTGCCTTCGAACAAATCGTGGCTCAGCAAGGTGTTCTCGGCCACTTTGCCATCGATGGATTTATCGAAGGCGTCGAGATCGTAAATGCCCTTCCCGGTGAACGATCCTTCGCGGAATAAATCCTGATACACATCCGACACCGCCGCCGCATACGGATCGATTCCGCTCGGCCCTGAAAAAATCTTCTGGTAGAGCGATCCTTCGTGGCTGGTCGGCAGCGACGGAGTGACCCGCGGTTGCACAATTCCGTAGCCATCCACTACCCGGCCCAACTCCGCGCTAAATTCCGGCCGGTTCAGCGGATGAGCCATGGTGCCCACCAGCCGGCTTACGGTACCGCGCGGCAAGCGCGTGTCGGCGTCGAGCGTGACCACATAACGAATGCCCTGCAGCGCATGCTCGTCCTGCCCGGGAATTTCGATGAACGAAGTTTTCGCCGAGCCACGCAGCAGATGATTGAGTTCCTTGAGCTTCCCGCGTTTGCGCTCCCAGCCCATCCACTTATTTTCTTTCGGGTTCCATTGGCGTTTGCGATGGAACAGGAAAAATCGAGCGCCGCCGGGCGCCGGCCCGTGCCTCTTGTTCAAATCGGCGATGGCGGTGATGGCGGTCTCCAGCAGTTCATCGTCGCCGCTCGCGGTTTCGGCATCGGCATCGGTCCAGTCGGTGAGCAGCGCAAACCGCAAATCGCCGTCTGGATTCGCCAGGTAGTGAATCTCGAGATCGTCTACATTTCGCTTCGTGCCCTCGGGCGAAGTCAGCAGCGTCGGCACCACCACGATCGTACGCAGCGTGTCTGGCACTCCCGTGCGGAATTCCATTCGCGGCAAAGTCCGCGGTCCCAGTAAGTCCGTGACCACGCGATTGATCAGCGCAATCGCCAGATCCGAAGCCGGAATCGCCGCGAGTATCCCCATCAGCACCAGGTACGGAAGCGCAAGTCCCAATTCTTTCGCGTGGCTTAAAGGAATGGCCAGAATGATCGCGGTCAGAATTGCGATGGTGCCCAAATATCCCGGGACGGCGTGTCGCACGTATTGGCGCAGCAGCCCGCGCCGCCAGGGAATCTTGAACGCGAGTTCCTTTTCAAACTCTGCACGGCCGTGCGAAATCAGGTAATAACCGGGATCGGAGCGCCGCTCATCGGGTCCCTGTCCATTTCCGTGGGATTCGCCCAGAGCCCGTTTCGCGCGCTGTACCGCGCGTTCCGCGATTTCAATTTCACTGTGAGTCGAACCGCGCGCCAGATCTTCGATCGCGTGCCGGTAATAATCGCGCGTGGCGAAATCCATTTCCTCGAAATGGCTGCCCTGCCGTAGGGCCAGGTCCACCAGGCTGATGCTTTCGAAAAACGAGTGCCAGTCGAACTCCGACGTCAGCCGCATGCTGGTGATGATGTTGCGCACCGTCACCGTCATCGCCGCTTGTTCCTGCAGCTCGGCCCGGACAATCTCGTCGGAGTTGGTGCCTTGCGCCGTGAGCCTTTCGTCCAGCCAGGTGAGAATCGGTCCAACCTTGGGGTCCAGGTCGCGCAAACGCTGGATCAAACGCACCGCGAACGCGCGCTCCAGCGGCATGTTTCCCAGGCTCCGCAACACTTGATCGGGCGAGACGGCCTGTTGCCCGCCGGTGCCAAGCACCTGATCGGCCAGCGCATCGGCTTTCAAACGCGCGTGGCGGCTGTAGACAATCCGTTCAGCGATTCGCCGCAGGTTTTCCACCAGCACGACGCGCAAAATGATCGCGACCGCCCACAGTTCACCGATGCTCAGCGGTTGCACTCGCTGGTAAGTCATGATGAAACGATGCAGCACTTCAGGATCGAGCCGGCTATCGGTGTGCGCCACATAAGCCCAGGCCACACCGTACACCCGCGGATATCCTTCCAAATGGCCGGAAACCAGTTTCGGAAGTTTGCGGTAGAAACCTACGGGCAGGTCGTCGCGAATCTCGCGGAGCTGTTCTTCCACGATGTAAAAATTGTCGAGGAGCCATTCGGCGGCGGGCGTAATGCTCTGCTCGAGCTCAACCGCGTGGGCCGTGGCGCGGTAATATTCCAACAATCGCCGGCCATTTTCCAGGACGCGCGGAAGCAAAGGCCGCCCAGGACTCGAATCCGCATCCACCACTTCCTGCGCCCCCGCCAGGCTTTCGGCGTGCTGCTCCAAGCGCTCGACGCTGAAAAGTTCAGCGCGAATCGGCTCTTCCAAAGCGGTGGTTATGACGGTCGGGGCCGGCGCCTTGCTCATGCAAACCCTTAGCGGCTATTGTCGCGAGACTTACACCCCATGCGACAAATTCCTATTTGAAGTTAACCGTAGGATTTTGCTAGGTCTGCGCCCTATTGGCAATACATGAGGAGTGGAATCTCTCTACAGGGAATGGGACGAAACTATACGGCTAGAAATGTATGGCAAGTGAACCGTTCCTGGCAGAAACTGCCATCTTTAGTCAGACTGCGCCTGAGACTCGTCCGTCCATACAGGGGAGCCAATGCTTCTATTGATTCTTACTGTCGTGCTGATCGTTGCCTTGATCGGTTCCATTCCGAAATGGCCGCACAGCAGAAGCTGGGGATACTTCCCCAGTGGTGGCGTGGGTTTGATCCTGGTGATTCTTCTCGTCCTCTACTTACTGGGCCGTTTGTAAGTGGTTTGGCACCTGCTGATATTAATTCCGGCCCGCCGCAGACTTTTCCGCTAGCCCCATTTGCGATCGTCCCAAGGGCGTAAGATCCGCCTCCGTTCCGCGGCCTTTGAAATCCACCTCGAAATCGTCCGCCGCAAAATCCGGAGGGGTCTTCCCGGCCAGAAATGCGGGCGCTTGCTTGCCCAAATACGCGTTGTTCTTCGCACAGCCCGGAGTCGAAGCGATATACATCACGTTACTGTAGCCCTTTCCGCGATGCTCGTTCTCGACGGCGTGCACCAAGTCAGAATGCCAAAAGACCGTATCGCCCGGCTCCATCAGCGGAATCGAAGAGACAGCCTGCAGCAAAAGGCTGTGGTATTTCGGATTAACCGAAAGCGCCCGGCCCGGTTCTGCGCCGCACAAATCGTCTTCCGGCACATCATCCTGCAGGGCGCGGAGCAGCACGTATGCCATGGCGTCGGCGATTGGAATCAGTTGCAGCGTGCCATCGCCCCGGCCCTGCCGGGTCAACGCCGTCCACCCCTGGAACGTGCGGAACATGGAACAAACCGCGGGCGATGAAACTTCGCGCACATCTGGTCTCCAGGCCGCGTCAAAAGCGTTGTACTCGCGCCAGTTTCCCGAAAATACGTGGCGATAAACTTTGCGGAAGTTCTCGTCGAGCCAGCGCTCCACCGAACCGCCGTCGACGTGCGGCGAAAGCCCCAGCGTGGCTGATCCTGGCGGGCGCCGGCGAATGCGGTCCGCGTACGACGGAACCTCATTGGCCTCGAAGTGCCGCTGGCCTTCGCTCTCCGCTTTCCACAAACTATTCATGAACACCCGGACCATCGTCAGCGACTCGGATTGCCGCGCTTCGACTTGCGGGCGCGACCAATAAATTCCATAAATTTGCGGCTTGGCCGACGCCAGCGTCCCAAAATATTTGTCTTCCGCCGCGTTGGCCAGTTTTGCGTCCAAACCATTCTCTTCGACATACGTCGCGATTTGCCGGTCCCACGCCTCGGCCTGTGACGGGTCGAATGTCTTGCGAATCACGCACGCCCCGCGATCCTTAATCTTCGCTTTCAGCTCGGCCGGCACCGTCCCGGCCGCAATGGCGGAATACTGCACGATGGGCACAACTGCCTGGCCCGCCTCGCGCTCNNCGCAACGCCTTCTTCGTGCTGCGAATCGATTCCGCCAGATTCTCGATTACCAATGGCGCCATGGTGGTCTCCTGTAAATCACGAAGGGCGAACGAATGCAGGGCGTGCGGCAGGAACGGGACGTGTTCCGTGCGGCATTCGCGAGGCGATCCCTGCAAACGGATTGCTACGCGATATGTAACACGGTTTGAGCTGGTATTTCCAGGAAAGTGGTGAGCCGGGTAGGACTCGAACCTACAACCCGCTGCTTAAGAGGCAGCTGCTCTACCATTGAGCTACCGGCCCACGGAAACCTTGAAATTGTAACACGAGACTTTCTCGCGCCCTACGCGGAACGACGCACCCGGCTTACGAATGTTGGCGCAGAGTGGCTGCAATTTCCTTGGCCACCTGGCGCGCGCGAACCAGATCTCCAGGTCCCAGCGAAATCGCCGCGACGCGCGCGTGTCCGCCGCCACCATGTTTTTCGCACAGCGACGCGAGGTTCACATCCTTGGGAGGTTCTTTCCAGGGATTAGTGCCCACCGAAATCTTGGCGCGCGCTGCGGACGCGCTCACTCCCACCGAATACATCGCCTCCGGAAACAAATAATACGGCACAAATTTGTTGTAGCCCTCCAGGTCCAGGTCGCTCACGTCAAAATAAATCACGCCATCGCGAAAATCCGCGCGTTCGCGAAAGATGTCCACTGATTTCCGGTGACGTTCGAGCAGCGGCCCCAGATACTTCTGGACGATGGGCAGCTGAATCATTTCGCTCAGCGATTTGTAGGCCAGATCCGGAATCAGCTTGGGCACCAGGTCGGGGTCGGGCGCGGCTTCGATCACCAGCGCGAGCTGCGTCGCCGGATCGGTCATCCGCACCGCCGCTTCGGATGATTCAAATTGCGCGCCGTCGATAATGTCGCCCCAGTGAATCAGTTCGGCGATGGGTCTCGCGTCGAAGCCGAATTTTTCCGTCGCAATCGTGGCCAGAAACTTGGTACAGGATTTGTACGTGGGATCGTAGAACTTCTTCCCGGAATGATCGTTTCGGAAATTCTCGGCATCCGCCGGCGTCAGGAATGCGCTTTGATGGTGGTCGAACCACCAGGTCAGCTTCGGCGAACTCGAATATTTGAAATCGACGATGGCGTTCTGGTCGCCATCGAATGTGTTGTCTTCGAACGGGTGCGAAGCCTTATGCGTCATCCCCGTATAGTAGAAATCCGCCTTCGGGTCGATGCATTCCCGATAGAAACGCGAAAAGATCGCGGCCGAAGACGCCCCGTCAAAACATTTGTCGTGGAAACAGACTCGAACTTTCAATTCCGCTCCTGCCCCGGCTCGAAGAAACCCGAATAAAGAATAGGAAAGCCAACAAACATGGACGTTCAACGCGAGGTTGTCAATAGCTAAGGGGGCCAGCAAAGCCGGCGGGGAGGCGAGGTATTCAAGAAAACGCCCCAAGGGCTCCCGCAATCTTCGGGCCGCCCTTCGGGCGTGTACGGTATCGCTCTTGGATTAGGATTTACCGAAAATCTGATCGGCGAGGTCGGCCGCGATAGGTACCCGGAACTTGTCACCCTGGTAGGCCTTGACCATCAACAAGATCCACAGAATAAAACCCACCAGCGAGACCAGCCACAGCAAGCCCAAACCCATATGGAACCCAGTCCCGGTCAGGAACAACATTCCGCAGACGATCCGAATGATCGTCAGCCCACCAAATACGACCATCGACTGCGCCGCATGAAAACGCACGAACGGACGCTTGTCGATAAAATAGAAAATCAGGCCGGTGACCCATCCCAGGACGTAGCAGAGTAGTCCCGCCACGTTTTCCGACATCCCACTCGTTCCTGACCCTGCTGGACTCGCCATAACTCCTCCCGATGTTGCCGCCGCTTGCGGAGCGCCACAGTTAGGACAAAACGCAACCCCCTCTCCCACCATCGTTCCGCACTTCGTGCAATGTGGCATGAAACCTCCGAGTGGGCAGCTGCAACCTCATTGGACGCGAAGCCTAGCAAAAGCCGCGTCTCCAGCGCAACGACGAAATCCTCGCGGGAAACTGCAGGCACGAAGGCGTACCGCATTCAATTTATTACAGAATTTGCTGTAGCCGTGATCCCGTATAGCGATTTTTCTTGCGAGTATAGAATTTCGATCATTGAGGACGACCATTTGAGGACGATTTCCGTGTGAAACAATCGCGGAAAATCGTTGACGGCCGGTCCGACGTATTCGGCCGGTCGTTTTTTTGGGCCAACGACCGGCAGGCGCGGTGCCGCCCGGACTTGGCTTCGTTGAACGGAATTCATAAACATCTCGGAAGTGCCCAGCGCTGCTGTTAAAATAGCCGCCTGCGGTCGTGGCGGAATTGGCAGACGCGCCAGCCTTAGGAGCTGGTGGGTGAAAGCCCGTAGGGGTTCGAGTCCCTTCGACCGCACCAATTTCCTTTTTAGCGTCTTTCCTTCGGCGCGAGATCCCGTCGCATTCCTGGCTGCCCTTTCGAAAGATCCTGTGCGTTTGTGCCGCCGCTGTGGAACGGCCACTGGAAATTGCGGCTATCGAAATCAGGAAGACTAGGCCGCCGCGGACGACCTCTTCAAATTCGTCGCCCATTTGACCTTCGGCGATTCGCTCGCGTAGCTTTGGTCGGTTGCGCCGCAAAAGTTGACGCATCCTCGCTCTTTCCCTATACTATTACTCTGAGTAGGGCATGCGCTGTTCGCCCTGTTCCCTGGCCGTTCCTTCTCGAGTAATCCTGACAGGCATAAGGCAGAAATAATTTTCCGGGTCGTTTCCCGCGAGGACTTTAACTTTTCCATGACCGAAGCCGCAGCAGCAACCTGCAGACGTGAAATCGAACTGGAAATTCCGGCCGCGAACGTAACGAAAGCCAGCGAAAAAGCCGCGCGCGACATTGCCCGTGTGGCGCGCATCCCCGGATTCCGCCCCGGCAAGGCGCCGGTCACGATCATCCGCCGCCAATTTGCCGCCGACATTCAAGGTGAAGTCCTGCAATCGTTGGTCCCGGAATTCCTGGAAAAGGCTCTCGACGAACAGAAGCTGACTCCGATTACCCGGCCCGAAGTCGATAAAGTTGAATTCAAAGAAGGCGAGCCGCTGAAATTCCGCGCAGTCTTCGAAGTTCTGCCGGAATTTGAGCTGGGCGAGTATAAGAACCTGGCCGTCCAGATCGATCCCGTCGAAGCCGGCGAAGTTCAAGTAGACCAAGCGATCGAAGAAATGCGCGAGCGCTCCGCCACCTTCGTGCCCATCGAAGACCGCCCCGCCAAGGACGGCGACTTCGTGTTGATGAAGCTGAACGGCACGCCGGTCGGCGAAGGCGATCCCGTTGAAGCCGACAACATCATGTGCCACATCGGCGCCGAAGAGACGCTCGAAAGTTTCACCGAAAATCTGCGCGGAGCCAAAGCCGCCGAGACCAAGAAATTCCGGACCGAATATCCCGCGGACTATCCCGACGAGAAACTGAAAGGCAAGACCTACGACTACGTCGTTGAAGTTCAGGGCGTCAAAGAAAAGAAGCTCCCGGAAGTGAACGACGACTTTGCCAAGGAAGTCGGGGGTGAAGCCGCCGGCATCACCAATCTCGCGGACATGCGCAAGAAAATCCTGGAGAATCTGGAAGCCTCCAAGGAACAGCAGCAATCCGGGCAGGCCAAAGACCGAATTCTGGAAGAGTTGGTGAAGAAGCACGATTTTCCGGTCCCCCAGGCGCTGGTCGAGCATCAAATGGATGTGCGCCTCGAGCGTGCGGCGCGCTCGCTGGCCGCTCAGGGAGTCGATCCCCGCACGGTGAACGTGGACTGGATGGCCATGCGTAAGGGCCAGCAGGATCGCGCGATCAACGACGTGAAAGCCGAACTGATCCTCGATCGCATCTCCACCGCGGAAAAAATTGATGCGACTGACGAAGATGTCGATAAAGAACTCGCGTTGCTCGCGGAAAATAGTGGCGAATCGGCAACGACACTACGGGCTCGCTTGACAAAGCAGGGAGCGCTCGATAGGATGAAATCGAAGTTGCGAAGTGACAAAACAATCGAGTGGCTCTACCGCAACGCCCGAATCGAGACGACAGCCAAAAGTGAAAAGTAACATCTGCTTCGGGTTCCTCAGCGCAAAAAAATTCCAATGAGACAAAATAACGACGCGACTCCGCACGCAACCACTCTCGTTCCTATGGTCGTCGAACAGACCAACCGTGGCGAACGGGCCTATGACATTTATTCCCGGCTGCTTAAGGACCACATCATTTTCCTGGGCACGCCGATCGACGATCATGTCGCCAACCTGGTGACCGCGCAGTTGCTGTTTTTGGCGTCGGAAGACCCGGAGAAAGACATCTCGATGTACATCAATTCCCCCGGCGGCTCGATCTCCGCGGGAATGGCGATTTATGACACCATGCAATTCGTCAAGCCCGACGTCGTTACCTATTGCGTCGGCCAGTCCGCCTCCATCGCGGCTGTATTGCTCGCGTCCGGCACACCAAAGAAGCGTTATGCGCTGCCGAATTCGCGAGTCTTGATTCACCAGCCGTGGATGTCCGGGCTTTCCGGCCAGGCTACGGATATTGATATCCACGCCAAGGAAATTATTCGCACGCGGGAAGCGCTCAACAAGTTGCTCGCCGGCCATACCGGCCAGACGCTCGAAAAAATTGAGCGGGACGTCGAGCGCGACTTCATCATGACCGCCGAGCAGGCCAAGGCCTACGGCATCGTGGATGAAATCATCAGCAAGCACCGGTAGTGGAATCCGAACCCGGTTCTTGAGTTCCTAAGGGTTAGTATCGAAACCGATGATTCCCTGCCGTCGCTGCGATTTCCGTTTTACAATGGGAAAAATGGTCGTCGTGTTTGATGATTTTTACCTAAGGGGGCGTAACCAGTGAAGCGGTTCACTCCAGAAGAGCCGTTACGCTGTTCCTTCTGCCATAAAACGCAGGAGCAAGTGGAGAAGCTGATCAGCTCTCCCTCGGAATATCCGCGCTCGTACGTTTGCAATGAGTGCGTTAGCGTCTGCCAGCAGATTCTTGAAGATGAAAAGCGCGAACAGGCCAGCCCAGCCAATCGCCGCCTGCCCCGTCCGCCGGAGATTAAGGCGTTTCTCGACGGTTACGTCATCGGCCAGGACAAGACCAAGAAGAAACTTTCGGTCGCGGTCTACAACCATTACAAGCGCATCTTCCTGAACA
>PMHK01000017.1 GCA_003156635.1 Acidobacteriota bacterium
GCGGAGCACCGCTTCGATGACCTCGTCGAGCAGCGGCGAGCGGTCGAGGAGAGCCACTTCTCCTCCTCGCCTCATGAACCAGAACTTGCGGTCGATGTCCCGGAAGACCGCTCGCCGCTTCGTGCGTCCGATGATGTCGCGGAACGCGACCCGGATGCCCTCCTTGTAGTTCGAGCCCTCGAACAGCGGCCAGAGGCTGGAGCCAAAGCAGGCGGCGCGACGGCGGCGACGATGCCCACGGCGAACGTCAGGGAGGCGACTGGGTTGGTGAGCAACGTCGACTGTTCCAACGGCCTGCGCATGGAATTGAAAACTGATGCGGGAACGTTGCAATTGCGCGTCAGGCCGGGCGGCCAGACGCAGGTCGAGGCCGATGCGATGCAGGGAGAGCTCAACCTGTGTAGCGCGCTTCCGGGAAAGAAGATCGGCGTGGAGTACAAGCCGGACGGCGAGAAAACGAATTCAGGTGAACTGGTGAAAGTGCGGCTGACGAATCCCCAGTAATTTTGGGCTGGGGTGGTCGCCTGGCGACGCCAAAGATTGAAGCACCGACGGCACAGAAAAAGGCTGGAGGCCACGGAGAATTTGCGAGACGGGTTTGGGATTACGGTGGCGACGGGGCGTTTGGGTTTTGGTAGACGATGCGGCCGCCAGCGATGGTCATGGTGACCGGGAGGGTGAGGAGTTGTTGCGGCGGAATTTTGTTTAGGTCTTCTGGAAAGACGACGAAGTCGGCCAACATTCCTACGGCAATCTTTCCTTTGGTTTTTTCTTCGAATTCCGCGTAGGCGGAACCTACCGTGTAGTCGCTGAGACAATCGTGCATGTTGAGTTTTTCCTCAGGCTGCCAACCGTGGCCGGGACCGCCTTGCGGAAGTTCGCGCGTGACGCAGGAATAAATTCCGCGCAGCGGGTTGATGGCTTCGACGGGAAAATCGGTGCCGAAGGCGAGATGCACGCCGGCGCGTTCCATGCTGCGCCAGGCGTAAGCGCCGAGAATGCGGCGCGGGCCGATGCGGTCGGTGGCCCAGCGCTGGTCGGTAAGCAGATGCGCGGGCTGCATCGAGGCGATGATATTCATGCTGGCGAATTGGGCGAAATCGTCGGGCGCGACGATTTGGGCGTGTTCGACGCGATCGCGGCGGTCGCGTTCGCCGTTGGCCGCGATGACGGCGGCGAAAGTGTCGAGGGCGATGTGATTGGCGCGGTCGCCGATGGCGTGAAAGGCGAGTTGGAAGCCGTCACGGTCGCGCTCGATGGCGAAGGCTTTCAGTTGGTCGGACGGTATGCGCATGATGCCGGTGGCGTTCGGGTCGTCGGAATAAGGGGCGAGCATCGCGGCGGTGCGAGCGCCGAGCGAGCCGTCGAGAACTTCTTTCAGCGAGCCGGTTTTGAGCCAGGGGTCGGTGCTGCCGCCATCCCGCCGCATTTGCTGCAGGCGCGCGAAATCGACTTCGAAGGGCAGCCATTCGGTGATGCGGACATTTAATTTTCCGGCGCGTTGCAATTCGCGGTAGACCAGAAAATTTTCCCAGCCGAAGTTGTCGGAATCCTTGGCGACGATGACGGAATTATCCTGCACGGAAGTGACGCCGAACTGGGGAATGTAGTTGAAAAGTTTTTCGAAGGCCGCGGCGCGCTGGGCTTCGGAGTAGTCGGGAACCAATTTGGAAACGAGATTCATGGCGGCATCTTCATCGAGCATGCCGGTAGGTTCGCTGGTTTTAGGATCGCGCTCGATGCGGCCGCCGGGAGGGTCGGGAGTTTTTGCGGTTAGATCAGACATGCGGAGTGCCAGCGAGTTGACGACGGCGACGTGGCCGTCAATGCGGCTGGCGATGATCGGATTTTTGGTGGAGACCGCGTCGAGATCCTGACGCGTGGGAAATTTTTTCACGGTCCAGAGGGTGTGGTCCCAGCCATCGACGACGATCCATTCACCGGGTTGGTAGTCCTGCAGGCGATCGCGGATGCGCTGCTGAAATTCGGCGAGAGATTTTGAGCCTTCGGCATTTACGTGGAGCTGGATGTAGGCGGCGCTGGCGAGGTGCAGGTGAGCGTCGTTGAAACCGGGCATGACGAACTGGCCGTGGAGATCGAGGATGCGGGTGTTGGGACCTTTCCATTTTTGAATTTCCGGAGAGGCGGCGCCGTCGGGCGAAGTTTCATACGAAACGGCGACGATTTTTTCACCGCGGATCGCGACAGCAGAGGCCGCGGCGTGGTCAGCGTCGTCCATGGTTTCGATATGGGCGTTGGTGAGAATCAGATCCGCGGGACCGTCGGCGGTAGAGGCGGAAGCGCGCGCGGCGCGGTCGAGATTCTTCGCGGGAAGATTTTTAGTGGCGAGGCGGACGCCGATAAAAACTCCGACGAGGAGCACGACCGCGGCCAGGATCAGCGCGGAAGGACGAATCATTTATTGCTGCAAACCGGCGAGCAGGACGGTGGTGAGGAAGAGGCGCTTCAGGCCGAGTTCCCTGCCGGTGGGGTCATACCATTCGTCGAGCGTGTGCGAGCCGCTGGCCTTGCCGCCACCGCCGACGGAAATAGCGGGGATGCCGAGCGACAGCGGAATATTGGCGTCGGTGGAGCTGCGTTCGAGGCGCGAACGGGTGCCCAGAAATCGGTCGACACCGCGGATCGAATCGAGCAGCGGAGAATTTTCGGGAAGTTTGCCGGAAGGGCGCAGGCCGAGCGAGCGGAAATTCACTTCGAGCGGCGCGCCGGAATCGCGCGCGGCCGCGGCCATTTCTTCCTTGATTCCGGCTTGCATGGCGTCGCGCAGCGAAGCTTCCATTTTGACAACTTCGGCTTCTTCTTCGGAGCGCAGGTCGACTTTGACCACGGCGCGAGCAGGAATGGAATTGACCGAGGTGCCGCCTTCGACCACGCCGAAATTGAAAGAGCTGCGCGGATCTTCGGGGACGGCCAGGCTGGAAAATTTGACGATGCCGCGGGCGAGGGCGGTGATGGGATTGGGCGCGCCAAAATCGGACCAACTGTGGCCGCCGGGGCCGGTGATGGTGACTTCAAAACGGTGCGAGGCGATGCCCTGAGTGGTGATGTGCTCGGTGGAGGCGCCGTCGACGGCGATGACGGCGGCGAGGCGCGGACGATAGGCGTCGATCAGGGCGCGGATGCCGCGGAGA
>PMHK01000141.1 GCA_003156635.1 Acidobacteriota bacterium
ATCGATGGCGATTCCGTTCGTCTACAACCTGCGCAGCATGCGTGCCCGCTGGCTCTCGGCTATTGTCGCCGTCGTCGGCATCGCCGGGACCGTGGGAGTCTTCTGCGCCATGCTGGCGCTCGCGCGCGGCTTCCACGCCACGCTGGTCAATTCCGGTTCGCCGCAGAACGCGCTGATCCGCCGCGCTGGCTCCTCGGCCGAACTCGACGGCTCCGTCTCGCTCGATCAGGTAAAAGTCATCGAAGACGCTCCGGGCATCATGCGCGAAAACGGCCAGCCGCTAGTAAGTCCCGAAGCGGTGGTCATCGCCGGTTTCAATCTCCGAACTACGCACACCAACGCCAATGTTCAAGTCCGCGGCGTATCGGAAGAAACACTTAAAGTCCGCCCCAACATAAAAATCATCGAAGGCCGCTTTTTTCAGCCCGGCCTCGCCGAACTGGTCATCGGCAAGAATGTCGAATCTACTTACGAAGGTCTCGAATTCGGCAAGCCCATCAATTTCGGCGGCCAGACCTGGAACGTCGTCGGCGTTTTCGACGCCGGCGGCAGCGCCTTCGACTCCGAAGTCTGGGCCGATAGCCGCGTGCTGAACCAAGTTTACAAACGCCCCGAAAATCTCTACCAGTCGGTTACCGTGCGCCTCGATTCCCCTGCCGCCTACAACCAATTGAAAGACGCGCTCACCGCCGACCCCAAGCTCACCGTGGAAGTCGATCGCGAACTCGATTATTACGCGCGCCAGTCGCAGGTGCTCACCACGCTGATTACGGTGCTCGGCGGACTCGTCGCCGTAATCATGGGCATCGGCGCGGTCATCGGGGCGCTGAACACCATGTATTCCGCCGTCTCTGAACGCTCCCGCGAAATCGCCACCATGCGCGCCATCGGCTTCGCCGGCAGCAGCATCGCCATCTCCTTCGTGTTCGAAGCGCTGATCATCGCCTTCATCGGCGGCCTGCTCGGCTGCCTCTTCGTGCTGCCATTAAACGGGTACACCACCGGCACCATGAACATGCAAACTTTCTCGCACATGGCCTTCGCCTTCAAAGTCACGCCTCCGCTGCTCGTCGCCGGAATCATTTTCGCGCTACTGATGGGCATCGTCGGCGGACTTCCCCCGGCCATCCGCGCCGCCCGCCGCCCCATCGCGCTGGCCCTTCGCGAACTCTAGCGCGCCCCAAGATTCACTTAAGGCGACGGGGCGACAAAATTCCGCGCCGCGCCCTGCGCTTTTTACTTCAGCTTTTGGTGGTCATCCCGACAGAGGGCGCCTTTCGCCCGACGAGGGATCTCTCTTCGATTTTCCCCGTGTCCCAGGCCGAACGTTACGCCACCTGTAGCGGCCAGCTTCAGCTGGGCAGCGTTTGACTTGCGATTTTGCCTTTGAGGTTTTGCTTTAGTTTTTATTTCGTCGCACCGCCGACACCTCGACCATCAGTTGATTTCCCGCAGCGAAGACCGGCAACGGCGAAATACATCCATCCATGTATTCTGCTTTCGTCTCCCACCCTCGATAATGACTCAGGAGCCTTTTCTTCCGTCTCGAGTGAAAGATGAATCTCCCTGAATTTCGCAAGGAGGCACGAATGTTCTGGTCACGAATGATCCGCTGCTGCGCCGCACTACTCGTCGCCGCGTCCATGCTCCCTGTCGCCCACGCCCAGAATCAGAATCAAAATCCCACCGCCAACCGCGTCATGGGCCAGGTCGACTTCAAAGGGGTCACGAAGCTCGACCGGGAATCCGGCGTCTGGGTCGACAACCAATATGTGGGCTACGTGAAGGAACTAAAGGCCGACAAAAAAGTCCTGCTGCTACCCGGCGAGCACGAAATCTCGGTGCGTCAGGCCGGCTACCTCAACGAAGATCAAAAAGTCGTGATCGAGCCCGGCAAAACGATCCTCGTCACGGTTCGCCTCGAGAAAGATCCCAACGCCGTCTACGCCAAAGTGAACGCACAGGTAAAAATTGACGTCACTCCCGACCGCGCCGCGGTCTTCGTCGACGGCAAATTCGCCGGCAGCGTCAGCGATTTCAAGGGCGTGGGCAAAGCCATGCTCATCGCCCCCGGCAAACACAAAATCAAAATCGATCTGGCCGGCTACCGCCCCTTCGAAACCGACGTCGACCTGCTGCCCAACCAGAAAATGACCGTCAAAACCGATCTGATCGAAGGCAGCATCCTGCAAGCCGACCCGGCGATTAAGAATAATTAGCTAAGACTAACTAGCGAAGCACGAAGGCGCGCCTCACTATGACCTCCATTTTTGTTTTTTTTCAGACGCTGAATCGGCTTCCGACTAGCGGCCTGCTGCCGCCGCACTCCCGCTGGTGAACGACTGAATGGCGCTGGCCTCGTCCGGATGCACATCTAGTACTTTGTGCAGCATGGTCATATGCAGCATTTCATCCACTTTTGCGCTGGGATGGACGATCTTCAGTTGCCCGCTGGCTCTGCGGATTGCGGTATGCGCGCGCACCAGCTCGCCGATTCCGGAGCTGTCGATATGCTCGACGTCTTCCAGCACCAATAACACTCGCCGGTTCCCGCCTTCCACCAATTGCTGGATCATTTCGCGCAGCATCACGTTGCCTTCGCCAATCACGATCCGCCCTTTCACGTCGATCGCGGTCACGTCCGCCGATACTTGCCGGATTCCGGCCTGCATCTTTCGCGTCGAAGCGGGCTTCGTGGCGATGCTCTCGGCATCCAGCACTTGAGACGCGGCGCGCGCCGTGGCTGACGATTCGGTGCGCACCACGATCAGTGAACGCCCTTCCCTCAGCACTTCCAGGAAGGTTTCATGGTCTTGCGCGGCCGTCGCGGCTGTCGCCGGAGCGGGCAGATGCTCGCCTTTTCCGACCTTTTCCCCAACCGCCTCTCCGGTCTGCTTCCCTAGATATCCCAGAAGCGCCGCCGCTCCGACTCCCACCGCAAACACCTGACCTAACCCGGGAATTAGAGCCAGTGAAGCCACCACCATGCCGGCGCCCAAGCCCACGGCACCTCCCGCTAATCCTCCGGCCGTACCGCCAATCTCCTTACCGACTGCAACCGCCTCACTTTCGGAGCGGCTGAGAAAAACGATTTCGCTTTCCGGAACTCCATGTTCAAGCAAAGCTTTCAAAGCTTGTTCAGCGCGGTCGCGAGACGTGAAAACTCCCATCACGGTTTCCAAGGTAGCCTCCTACGGGTCGGATCTAAGGTCGTGCGGAACTTTAAGGCTTGTTTGCGCTACGGGGCCCGCCTGCGGCAGAATCTGAGACTTATGTTAAGTTTTGTCAAGAACAATTATTTCGCGCAAGCTGCCCGGCAGGGTGCCGGCGAGCTTAGCTTAGGATGCACCGTAAGAGTCGCGCGGGACCCGTTTCGAGCGTCATCCCTTCGCTACCGCGTTTGCGATCCAATCCCCCACTTCGCGCGTGCCCAGCTTCCCGCCCAATTCCGCCGGCGTCTTGCCTTCGCGTAACGCACCGCGCACCGCCAGATCGATCGCATCCGCTTCAACTTGCCACCCCAAATATTCAAACATCATCGCCACGGTCAAAATCGAACCCATCGGGTTCGCAATCCCCTGGCCCGCGATATTCGGCGCCGACCCGTGCACCGGCTCAAACAACGACACCTGCCCGGGATGAATATTTCCCGACGGCGCCAGGCCCAACCCGCCCGCCAGTTGCGCGCCCAGGTCGCTGGCAATATCCCCAAACAAATTCGACGTCACGATCACCTGGAATTGCGCCGGATCCCGCACCATCTGCATCAGCAGGTTGTCGATGTACTGGTGCGACGCCTCGATCCCCGGATATTCCGCGCGCACCAGCTTAAATACGCGCTGCCACAAATCGTGCGCAAACGTCAGCGCGTTCGATTTGTCGCTCATGCACACCCGCCTCAGCCCGCGCGCTTCGGCGTATTCGAACGCGTAGCGGATAATTCGTTCCACGCCCTTGCGCGTATTCAGATCCTCCTGAATCGCGACTTCGTCCGCCGTCCCCTTCTTGAAATTTCCGCCCAT